>NZ_JBFAWW010000011.1:0-220560 GCF_040680495.1 Streptomyces sp. NPDC052036
TGGTGGGAGTGCCGCACTCCGGCCGGGACCACGGTGCCGGTCGGACGGCCGGTGTGGAACACCCGGCTGTACGTCCTGGACGCGGGCCTGTCTCCCGTGCCGGTCGGTGTGCCGGGCGAGTTGTACATCTCCGGTGTGCAGCTGGCCCGCGGCTACCACGACCGCCCCGGCCTGACAGCGGAACGCTTCGTCGCCGACCCCTTCGGCACCCCCGGCTCACGCATGTACCGCACCGGGGACCTGGTGCGGTGGAACACGGCCGGCGAGATCGAGTACCTCGGCCGTGTTGATGATCAGGTGAAGGTGCGGGGTTTCCGGATCGAGCTGGGTGAGATCGAGTCGGTCCTGGCCGGGCATCCGGATGTCGCGCAGGCCGCGGTGGTTGTGCGGGAGGACCGCCCCGGCGACAAACGGCTGGTGGGCTATGTCGTTCCGGCTGCCGGTGCGGTGCTCGATCCGCAGGTTTTGCGTGCGCATGTGGCCGGTGTGCTGCCGGACTATATGGTGCCCTCCGCGGTGATGGTCCTGGATACGTTGCCGTTGACGCCGAACGGGAAGTTGGACCGTCGGGCCCTGCCGGCACCCGAATTCGCTGCGGACGGCATGGGCCGTGCTCCGCGTACTCCGCAGGAGGAGGTTCTGTGCGGGGTGTTCGCGGAAGTGCTCGGTGTCGAGCGGGTGTCCATTGATGACAACTTCTTCGAGCTGGGCGGCGACAGCATCCTGGCGATCCAGGTGGTGCGCCGGGCGCAGCAGGCTGGACTGAGCATCACGCCCAAAGACCTGTTCCAGATGAAGAACGTCCGTGGTCTGGCGTCGGTGGCGACTGTCTTCACCGACGACGTCTCGGAGGACGCGAACGCAGGAATCGGCGAGTTGCCGCCCACTCCGATGATGCGTTGGCTCTTTGAGCACAGTGGGCCGACCGCCCACTTCCATCAGGCGATGGCTGTACATACCCCGGCCGGTCTCACCTTCGACGCTCTGCGAGCGGCGTTGCGGGGTGTCGTGGAACACCATGACATGCTCCGGCTGCGTGCCACACGCAGCGCTGCCGGTACCACGCCGACACTTGAGGTTCAACAGCGCGACGAGGTCGATATCTGCGAGCGGGTTGATCGGATCGATGTGCGGGGGTTGTCAGACGAGGAGATTGACACGCTGACGCGTGCCGAACTCGACTCCGCTGCCCAGCGGCTGGATCTGGAAGCCGGCATTGCATTCTCGGTCACCTGGTGCGATGCCGGGCCAGGCGAGCGTGGCCGACTTTTGTGGGTCATTCACCACTTGGTCGTGGACGGGGTGTCCTGGCGGATTCTGATGTCGGACCTTGCGGCCGCGTGTGCCGCGTCCGCAAGCGATGTGATGCCGTCGCTGAGTCGCACGGGTATGTCCTTCCGGACCTGGGCCACGCAGTTGCAGCAGCTTGCCATGGAGCCGGATTGCGTGGCAGAGCTTCCGCTGTGGATGACTGCCCTCGGCAGCGATGAGCAGAGCCTGGGGCCGGTCGTGCTCGACCCCGCCCGGGATGCGTTCTCGACGCTTCGGAGTATCACGCTCTCCCTGCCCGAAGCACCGACTGCGGATCTCTTGACCACCGTGCCGGCAGCCTTCCACGCCACCGTTCAGGACGCGCTCTTGGCAGGACTGACTCTGGCGGTGGCGGACTGGCGACGACGCCACGGCCTCGGCCAGAGCACAGCCGTCCTGCTGGATGTGGAAGGACACGGCCGCGACAGCTTGCGGGTGCCGGCCGACTTGTCCTCCACCGTGGGCTGGTTCACCAGCCTTTACCCCATGCTGCTGGATGCCGGCGAGGTGGACTGGCCGGACATCTGGGCCAGCGGGGCCGACCTTGGCCGTGCTTTCAAGTGGATCAAAGAACAGGTACGCGAGTTCTCGGAGAAGGGCTCCGGCTTCGGCCTCCTGCGCTACCTCAACCCGGAGACCGAGACAAAGCTGGCTGCCCTGCCGAAGCCCCAGATAGCTTTCAACTATCTTGGCCGGTTCGACGTCTCGTCCACCCCAGGCGACGACTGGATGGCGATACCGGAGTTCGGCCTTGTCGGCGGCCGCGACCCGGGGATGAGCGTCGCTCACGCGATCGAGATCAACGCCGTGACCGAGAACCGGGTTGGCGGTGCACGCCTCACGGTCAAGTGGACCTGGCCGCAAGCCTTGTTCTCAGACGCAGCCGTGCGTGACCTGGCTGAGACTTGGTTCCGAGTGCTTGCCGCGCTCGCCACACACGCACAAGGCCCCGACGCAGGTGGTCATACGCCGTCCGACCTCTCCCTCGTCGATCTGAGCCAGAGCGAAATCGATGACTTCGAAGACGAGATTGGCTCTGAGTGGGGAACTTGGTGAACGGCTGATACGGAAGGCCGGTGGGCAGTCGGCCGAGTCCGGTGCCCGGGCAGCCGCCGTCGGCGATCGTCATGGTCTTGCCGACGGCAGCCTTGGCTCCGGATTCCTCCCCTGCCTTGCAGTCGTTGCGATCGCCCGGAAGTGGCTCCAGGGCGCCGCGACCAGCAGTGCGCGATCCACCCATGGCAGAGTCCACGGCCGACCCCCCGTGCCGCGTTCGCGGCCGCGCGGCGCAGTGCGGTCACCGACTTCCCGCCCTTGGGTGTCCGTTGTCGGCACGCATCAGATCATTCTGCTTTTGTTGCGCCGAGTCTTGCCCTCGGGTCCTTCATGTGTGGTGCCGACTCGGCAGCATTCTTCATCGCGCGCAGCAAGGGCAAGCATGACACCAGTACGAACAGGCCGAAGAGCGTGATGGATGTCAGCCCCACCGGTTGCAGCAGCTGCGCCGGGTCGGCCTTCACGGACGGCCAGTTGCTGACCCAGTTGGCGGCCACATCCAGTGTCATCACGCCGCTCCCCCACCAGATACCGCTTCGCTGCACAAGGCCCACGAGAGCCACGACCAGCGGATCGAGGACGACAAGGCTCACGAAAAACACCCGAATGAACGCGTGTGGAAACGCTGCGTAGGCATGGATTCCACCACGTACCAAATCGCTGATGTGAGAACACGTACCTTCAGCGAAACCAATCAGGTACACCACAAGAACCGCTCGTGCCCACCGTGGCAGGCTCGACCATTTCCCCCGCAAACACTGCCTCATTCAACAAGCCTATCCGCAGCCGATCACAGCATCGGACTTGCCTCCCCTTTTTGCGACCGCTTCGGAAGCAAGCCTTCGGCAGGCCCGACCGTCAGGATGGTCCGGAAGTAGCCGGCCGGGTACGGCTCCCCGACGGGGATTCCCTCGACTTCAACCCAGGCATGAGCCGAGAACGGATTGGTACGGACGCCTGTGCACCAGGTGGGCCAGGTGCCGCGTGCTCGGCACAGGAGGGCAGTGGCCACCGAGCGCTGTAAGCATGCCTGCCCTGCGCATCGCAGGCTGACCGCGACCACGGCTGCGCGTGCTGCCGCGGCCTGGTCCGCGGTGGCGGGTGCGGCACGACGGCGGGCGAACTCCAGTACCGCGCGCAGCTTGGATGGAGAGAGCTTGCTGAGGACCCTGGCAACGGCCACGGCCAGGAAAGGAACCAATCGGCGGTGCGGTGGCAGTCGATCACGGCGGGACAACGCCACTGGGATGCTCATGGGTTCTCCCGCAGCAGGTCGGCCGAGCGTAGGGAGGCCAGGAGAGCCGCGACGTCGTTGCGAGCGCGCGTCGTATCGACAGCGTGCTCGGAAGTGAGGGTCCGAGCCGCCCGCTCGGGCGTCTGGCCGCTGGTCAGGCTGCGGAGGACCGAAAGTCCCGTGGTGTTCAATTGCCAATAGCGACCGGTGCCTTCATGGAGAAGTACGGCTCCGTCGTCCGTCTCGGCGAGGGAGACCTGCGGGTTAAGGGAGAATGTGACGCTCACGTTCCTTCTGTCGCCTTTCGCTTCGGCCGAGGTGGCGCGCGGCACGGAACCAAGTCTCGCAACCGAGAAGTTGCTCGACGGCGAAGTGCCCGCTCAGATTGGCTTGTGGAGTGAGGAGTTGAGAGCGGACCACGTCTGATGAGATCAGACCCGCCCTGGCAAGTTCGGAGTCCGCGAAGAGCTCCAGGAGCTCGTCAAGGCTGCGGTGCAGCCCAGCCCGTAGATCCTCATCGAAGGAACCTTTGGTGGTTCGGGTGCGGACGCGTTCGGGCAGGGTGTCCCGCATCGCCGCGGCCAGCAGGGGCTTGTACTCCCACGGCGTGCAACGCTCGTGCATGCGCACGGCCAGAGCGGCCTCCACAACGCGGTCGTCGAGGTAGGGCTGATGCAGCCGGATCCCCGCCGTGTCGAAAAGGCGGGCAAACTGTCGGTATGCCGGTGCCGTAGCCCGCAGGGCCACCAGGAACTGGTGCTGACCACGGTCGTCGGCGAAGGGACTCGCGGTCTCAGCTGCCGTCCGCAGCTGAGATCTTGCCGCGTCGACTGCGGATTCCGTGACCCAGACCGGGGCGCGTAGAGGCATCAGGCCCCAGGCCAGTGGGGGCTGTCTGAGGGCCGGGGCTGGGTTCGTGAGGGAATCAGCCTCGGCGCGCCACCAGTCCTGTACCGAATCCGCGCGAGCCAGCTGCGCCAACATGTCGCGCAGGGGCCAGCGATTGAGTGCCTGGTAACCACGCAGATGACGCAGCGCGAGCCGCGGCTGCCGACGCAGCAGCCGGTGCAGATAGCCAGGGAACCTGCCGAACAGCTCATCCGCCCCATGCCCTGCGAAGTGTGTCCGCGAGCCGCGATCGGCAAGGAGGCCGACTGTGTGTTTCATGCGTGCCAGCGTCCGAGTGAAAGGGTATGGCTGTTCGGTGTCTGCCAGGTCTCCCGGATGCGCGAACAGCGCGGGCAGTTCGTGCTGCGGCACCACCATGTGCGAGGCCTGCACGAGCAGGGCCGCCGAGTGTGCCGCGAACATCGCGTCGTCGTTGCCCGCGTCTGCCTCGCCCCATCTGAAGGTCAGCAGCTGGTGGGCGCTCCGGGCGGCGAGGAAGCACAGCGCGGTCGAATCCATACCACCGGACAAGTCCGCGGTCACCGGGTGCCGACTGGAGGTGCGGCTGCGTACGGCGTACGACAGTGCAGCGTGCACCGCCGGCGCCCCCTCCTCCAGAGGGAGTTCGGGTTCCGGGGCTTGCCACCAACGGACCTCCCGTGCGCGCTCCCCTTCCATGATCAGGCAGTGGTCGTCGGGAACTGCGGAGATCCCGGACCAGACGCTCGCGGTTCCCAACGGAGCCGGGAGTCGGCCGCCGGTAGCCAATCGTGCCGCCAGGACGCCTTCGTCCACCCCGGCGCCGGTGAGCAGTGCCAGGGTATCGGGACGGTCGGACGCTACGGCGTGACCGTCCACCCGGGTATGGAACACCTGGCGTAACCCGGTGATGGTGCCCCGGACGCTCGTTCCGTCCGGGGAGGTGACGATAAGGTGATGACTCCCGGGAAGTTGCCTGGCCAGCGGCCCGACATCGCGCTGCTCACACACCCGTTCAGCCAGCCGGGTGAGCTGTGTGGTGGTGACCGGGCAGTGTCCGATCACCACCACACGTACCGAGCCCGCCTGGGCCTGAACTATTTCGTCTGCCCCCCACCGGCCCACCAGCCAGGGTCTGCCCGACGGGTGGGTGATGACCTGCGGTGACTCATAGAGCCACGTGGTGTCTGTGGGGCAACCGTCGGGCAGGACGACGAACCCGGTGCTCATGTCACTCCGTCCGAGTCAGCCGGTTCGTCACCAGCCCTGGCGGGCCAGGAAGTCGGTGTGGTTGCTTCCGAAACCGAGCGTGTCCTCCGAGAACTCTCCGACGGCGGTCAACGCGGGCGGTTCGTAGGCCTGCTGAGTCGTCGGTTCCTCGCGCAACTGCTGGTTCTCCATGGTTTTCTCCTTCCGTACGGGCCCCATGCGGGGCCACCGGGCGTGGACCGCCCGGAAGCCGAGGTGGTTCCACGACGCCTGTGCCCGGCGTCCTGACAAGTCCCCAGTCGGCGCACTGGTATCAGGTTCAAGAAACACCGGGTGCAAGGCGCCGGGATCGATATCACGACGATGCCGAACTCTTTCAATAAGTCACCGATTCACCGCGGTCGCATGTTTCCGTCGCTGCCGCGTCGAGTTCACCGGCGCTCTCGACGCGCCGTACCAGCAGGTGATGACGAATGAGTACTACAGCCAACGCGCAGGCGACAGGGACAACGCCTCAACGACTTGTATGCCTCGGGGAACAACGCGGCTGTTCGACCCGGGGTAAAACTCGCAACCGAAGTGGTATCTATCGGCACCCTGCAGGGAGCTCACCGATGCGCATCACCGTCGCAGGGCGCGTCCGACTGATCTCAAAGTCGGCCAAATGCCACTGAGCGGTCGAGCGCCACTGACGTGAGCAAGGAGGCGTCGACTGCATCGCATACGGACTTACCAGCGGGAATGCCACGGCGATCCAAGGCAGCACCCGGCCCGCCGCCATTCAGCGACGATAAGCATCGCACAACGCCCAACAAGCTCTTCCCCCGGTCCCCGCTGGAAAGCGCGGCATAGAAATCAGCGGCGCAACCATCCGCCGCTCTTCCGATCAAGAGAGTTGCACCTCGAAAGACTCTCGCACAACCGTGCGAGCTGTAGATGGCCGAATACTCACCCCAAGGTCTTCCCCGGAATTCCGCCGGAAGACCTTCAGAGAAGCAAGAATCCGGCTACTCAAAGTAGTGTCACCTGACTAACGCCCCTCAGACTGATCACCTGACGTGGCCTCCCCGGTTCGCAGCGCCGCCCGCGGCAGCCAGGACCGGGGGGCGGTAGGCCAGAAATGATCGCTCTCGCCGTACGGCCGTCATGTCAGACCGCTTGGTCACCGTCCTGCCGGAGCAACGTGCGGGCTTCAGCGTGCAGGGCAGCGTTGGCCGGCGCCACTGTCCGGCCGGGAGTGCGTGTCCTCGACGCCTCGCACCCCCGAGTCGGCCCGTCACGAGCGGGCGGGACAGGCGTACGCGACAGGCCTCGAAGGCCTTCGTGACGATCGCCGCAGCAGAGCTCAATTGCCCGACTCTCAGGCGGAATTGCATGCCTCCCGGATCCGGCGGCTGCAAGGTGGCCCCAGGCACCGCAGACGGAAGCCGCGTCAGCCGGTGCCTGGACGACACCGGCTGAGCGGATCCAATTCCCTCTACGGGGGTGCCCATCGCGACAAACCGGCGCCATGCTTTACCTCGGAGAGGCACCGCATACCGGCCGACTGCCGCTTCCCCCGGAGAGGATGGGCGGCCCACCGGTTGGATATCCTCATCCAAGCTCTCGCGCCAGTGCGCCAGCAAGCGGATTCCGGACGCATCACTCGAACAGGTGAGCATAATCGTTTCACTTGTTTCATTGCCATCTCCCGCGCCACGCCTACGCGGCATTTTGATAACTGCCTTGCTCTGCACGGCAGTTCACCTCGATGACGTCACGGCATTCGCCACGTCATTGCCCGTCCCACCGAATTCCGACACCCTGCACGACCACGAGGACTCGGCCTTCCATCGCCCTGACCTGCGGAGCGCCAACACAGGGACGGCCAATTCCAGGAGATCAGTGCGTTCCAGTGCGCCCGGGCCTCAGGAGCGCGCAAGGAGTCCGCGTTCCAGGGCCACGACGACGGCGCGAGTGCGGTCGCTGGCGTCGAGTTTCGCGAAGACCCGCGGAAGATGCGTCTTCACCGTGGCCTCGCCGATGACCAGGCGACGGCCGATCTCGGCGTTGGACAGACCGTCGGCGACCGCGTGCAGCACGTCCCGCTCGCGGGCGGTGAGCACGACCGGCTCGGGGCGGCGCGTCCGGGCCACCAGGCGCTCCGCGACCTTGGGCGCGAGGACCGTCTCACCGCGCGCCGCCGAGCGGATGGCGTCGGCGAGCTGCTCGCGGGTGGTGTCCTTGAGGAGGTAGCCGACGGCGCCCGCCTCCACGGCTCGTTCGATCTCGACGTCCGTGTCGTACGTGGCGAGGATCAGCACCCGGGTGGCCAGCGGCAGGGCGACGATCTCGGTGCTGGCGGCCACGCCGTCGAGCACGGCGTGCGCAGGTCGAGGAGGGCCACATCGGGGGCGAGCCGCTCGACGAGGTCGACGCCCTCGCGGCCGTCGCTCACCTCGCCGACAATCTCTATCGTGGGCTCGTTGGCCAGCAGGGCGATGACTCCGGCGCGCATCACGGCGTGGTCGTCGACCACGACCACGCGGATGAGGTCGTACGCGGTGTCGGTCATGGTCAGTCCTGTAAGAGCGCCGGAAGGCATACGGGTAGATCAGCGAGCGGTCGAAAGACAGCGGCGAACCGTCAGGGCCACGGACATCCGTGGTCAAGAGAGGGATGTGGTCGACCCACCGCCGCAGGGTTTTGGGAACTCGTCCCCGAAGACCTCCGGGACGAATTCGAGCTTGCCAGCTCGCCGAGGTTCGCGACGTGGTTCTCTGTGCGGACTGTGAAGTCGCGTGTTGCCACGGGCGTGCCCTTGTCTCCCGTGCGGTCGCCCGGCCCAGAACCAGCGGCGTGCCGGACAGGGTAGCCCGGTGGTGGCCTGGCGAGATGGGCTGTGTTACCCGAAGCCTTCGTATGACAATGCAGTTTCTCCAGGGGACATCACCTAAACCTGACATATACACACAGAAACAGCACGTCCGGACTAAAGGTCAATTCGAGCCATATGGCTGGTCGTGGTTTCTTGTACGCGCCGGGCGCCGACCCTTGGATGGCCCACGGAGGCCGTGCCGTCGGCGGGGCCGCTGAGCGAAGGCGGGTGCATCTATGCCACAGATCCGGACTGCCGCAGAACGCCTGGAGCGAGTACGTGAAACGTTGGAGGGTTTCCAGGGAGCGCGGGCTGGTTCCCGGGCCGCGCGGCGGCTGGGCCTGAGCCGGGGCCAGAATCTGCTGATCGGGGCTGCCCTGCACGCTGCGGCCCGACTGGACAAGGGCCTGGAGCCCACCGAGCTGGAAGCGCAGCTGCTGGGGATGCTGCGGGCCGGCGCGGACGACGACGCGGAAGTCGCCTCCTGGGGGCGCCTGTTCGCTGAGCAGCGCTCGGCGCGCGGCGGAGTGAAGGTGTTTCCCGCCGCGATCAATCAGCTGGATGTGAACACCGGGTACAGCACAGAGGACCTGCGGACGGACCTGGCCGAGGTCACCGCCGAGATCGTGGCCCAGCCGAACGTGGAGATCGTCGACGTCACCCAGACCACGCCCGGCGAGTCGACGGACAGCGAGGAGTTCCTCAAGGCGCTCGCCGAGTACGGCGGCGGTGTCACGGTGCTGACCACACCTGAGGAACGGCAGATGCGGGCAGCAGTGCCCGTCCTGCCGGTGAAGGTGGTCCTGCAGCCTTCTTGGTTCCGGTGTGAGCGCCGGTCAGGCGAGTTGGGCCACGACGAGATCTACTGGGCACTGTCGGCGGGCGCGGACTCCAACGCCAAGAAGTCCGGCAAGACCCCGGAGTTCGGGTCGGTACAGACAGGTAGCGAACGCCAGTTCACCGGCTCGCACGCCTTCACCCTGGCCGACACGACGGTGCGCGGTCACCTGTCGCTGAACATCGAGTGCTGGGAGGCCGACAACAGTTCGGGCGGCTTCTACAACAAGATGCGCGAGGTCCTGGCCACCATGGCCGAGCGGCTCGCGGAGGGCTCGCAGTCGCAGACGTACTCCCCGCCGGAACACGGGGGAGACAACGGGGAGGGATGGGCCGCGCTGCTGGCCATCGTCCTCGGGCTCGTCAACCTGCTGCTGGGCTGGCTGACCAACGACGACGACCTGGTGTGCGAGCGCTCCATCGGCCTCAGCCGGGCCGCATTGGACCGCTACTTCACCGCCGCGGGACGCGATGAGCAGTGGCTCTTCGACGGCGGCCGGGGGGGTAGTCACAGGCTCTACCTACATGGCAAGGTCACCCCGGTCACGGTAAAGGTGCGCTACCGGTTCGTGGGCCAGACAGGGAGCTGGCACGGGGAGGCCCCCATCGGAGACCAGCGCAACATCGCCGCTCCGCCCGTCGGCGTCTCCTACAACGCCACCCTTGGCATCCTCTACGCCGACGCAGCCACGAACGCGCTGTTCTGGGCCGGTCACGGAAATAATGCCGGCAGCGGCTTCCACGGCGTACGCACTGCCGTCCCGCCTGGCGCGGCCGTGCACGACGGCAAGCTGTACTGCGCCCACCTGGGCCTCGACAACCGCCTGTGGTGGAACACTCTCACCAACACCACGTGGAGCGGCCCCACCGAGTTCTACGGCTGGGGCACCCGGCACAGCCCGGCGCTGGCCGTGCACAACAACACGCTGTACTGCGCCCACACCGGCAACGACGGGAGCGTCTACCTCTCCGCCTTCAACGGCAGCAACTGGGGCAACGCCGTCAAGCTCGGGGGCTGGAAGACAACGAGCGCCCCGGCACTGACCTCCCACGCAGGCCAGTTGTACTGCGCTCTTCGCGGCCTCGACGACAAGATCTACCTGGCCTCCTCCGCCAACGGCACCTCCTGGGGGACGGCCACCGTCGTCAACAGCGGATGGCTCACCTACGACGCCCCCGCTCTGGCCTCCTTCACCAACAAGCTGCACCTTGCCCACCGCGACCGCAGCGGCACCCTGCACGTGGCCGCACAGAACGGGGCCACCTGGTCAGCCACCCAGCTCCAGACCGGCGGATACGGCGCCCCCTCCCTCGCTCCCCATGACGGTCAACTCTTCGTCCTGTACGCGTAACCCTCAACTGAGTCCCCCGTCACAGAGCCTGCGCGTTCCGCGGCAAGGTTCTGAGAGCGCGGTGGAACCAGGGTCCCGTGGCCGGGGGCACCGATAGTTCCGGCGTGCGGACTGAGAAGTGTGTGCGGGGGCTGAATCCTCGCGGCCCAGCCCCGCACGCGTGCGGTCACATCCGTGGGCCTACCGACCCAGTCGCAAAGCGCGGGCCAGGAAGTTGTTCGCCCTCGTCCCGGGGTGCCTCACGTAGGTCGCGACGACCACACGACCATCGACCTCGAAACGGAAGCGCACTCGCCCGGCGTGGCCGGATGATGTGCGGGCGGGTGCCCTCGAGTACGTATAGCGTCGCCGGGTGGTTGCAGGTGACGACCCCTTGGAGGCTGCGCGGCCCCTCCTCGATGCGCCACCCGATGTAGGCGGGCATCGAGCCGGGCGCCAGAGTGCGGGCCATGTCCGCGACCCGGCTGGTGCGTTCCCGCAGCCGGGGCGCTCCGGCTCGACCCGGACAAAGAGCGCTTCATCCGCGAGGCATGCGAGCTGAGGAACAACCAGTGGGAGAGCAACGTCGGTGAGCTTGCGGCGCGGCTCGGGGTGAAGCCGCAAGCGATCCGGGACGTCGTCCACCGGCGCACCTGGGCTCACGTCGTGCAGAGCGTTCAGCATTACCTCACCTCCTCGGGTGGAGATCGGGCCCGTGGCCGATAGCGGTCACGGGCCCGTCGCGCTGTAGGAGCGGCTCCTGGCCCGCTGTCACAGGGTGCGGCGCACCGCCCGGCAGGCGACCCCTCCTGATGTGATCAGGAGGGGTCGGGGGATGGGTCGACCTCCGCCATGACGGCGTCGAGGAGGCCCGGGAAGCGGATCTCGAGTTCCGCCCGGCGCAAGGACATCAGCCGGGCCTTGCCGCTGATGCGCGTGGACGTGATGCCCGCCTCGCGCAGGATCCGCCAGTGGTTCGTCATCGTGGAGCGCGGAACGTCGAGGCCGGTGGGGCTGCACGTCACCTCGCCGGCTGCCGCCAGGCGCCGTAGCAGCTCCAGACGCACAGGGTCACCGAAGGCATGCAGCACGGCCGCCAGGTCGAAGTCCTCGGGCTTGGGCTGATTCAGGGTGCGCATGCCTTCTCCTCCGGTTCCGGCCCTACTATAGGCATCGATTCGACGTTTCGAGAAAGTCGAATTGATCTTGGGGGTGGGGCATGCCTTGATGCCGTCTTCCTACGGCGACACGGAGGCCGCGAGCATCGAGGGCTTGCCGCTCGTCGCGGGGAACGCCGGGGCGCTGACCACCTCGTCCGACTGTTGCAGCACCTCGACGTCTGTGACGCACAGGCACCAGCCAGGAGAACACCACCCATGACCCCCTCCACATCCACGGCTCCCGGGGGAGCCGCAGGCATGGCCGGCCCGGCGCCGTCCGTGAAACTGACGCACCGACAGATCCTGACCATTCTCAGCGGCCTGGTGCTGGGGATGTTCCTTGCGGCGCTGGACCAGACCATCGTCAGTACCTCGATCCGGACGATCGCCGACGACCTGCATGGACTGAGCCATCAAGCGTGGGTCACCACGGCCTACCTGATCACCTCGACGATCAGCACGCCGCTGTACGGGAAGCTGTCCGACATCTACGGGCGCAAGCCGTTCTTCCTGACCGCCATCAGTCTCTTCATTCTCGGCTCCGCCGCCTGCACTCTCGCCACCTCGATGACCGAACTGGCAGGGTTCCGCGCCTTCCAGGGCATCGGCGCGGGCGGTCTCATGTCACTGGCCATGGCGATCATCGGCGACATGGTCCCGCCGCGTGAGCGCGCCCGGTACCAGGGCTACATACTCGCGACGTTCGGCTCCTCCAGCGTGCTCGGTCCGCTGATCGGGGGCTTCCTGGCGGGCCAGGGCAGCATTCTCGGCATCACCGGCTGGCGGTGGGTCTTCCTGGTCAACGTCCCGATCGGTCTCGTCGCCCTCTTCGTCGTCGCCAAGGTGCTGAATCTTCCGCACACCCGGCGCGAGCACCGTATCGACTGGTGGGGCGCCGTCACCATCGCCATCGGCGTGGTGCCGCTGCTGCTCGTCGCCGAGCAGGGCCAGAGCTGGGGCTGGACCGCGACCCGATCGATCGTCTGCTACGCGACCGGGGCGGTCGGGCTGACCGTGTGGGTCTTCGTCGAGCGGGCGATGGGCGACGAGGCGCTCCTGCCGATGAGACTGTTCCGCAGCGCCATGTTCAGCAAGATGAGCCTGCTCTCCGTGTTCGTAGGCATGGGCATGTTCGGCGGCATGATCATGATCCCGCTGTATCTGCAGATCGTGAAGGGTGTGACGCCCACCAGGTCGGGCCTGCTGATGCTGCCGCTGTCGGTCGGCATGCTCGTCTCGACCCTGGTGGTGGGCCGCATCATCCGCAAGACCGGCACGTACAAGATCTTCCCGGTCATCGGCTCCGCGCTGATGACGGCGGCGATGGTGCTCCTGCACTTCCGGGTGCAGTGGGACAGTCCGCTGCCGGAGACCCTGGGGTGTCTGGTCCTCTTCGGCGCCGGGCTGGGCGGCTGTTTCCAGGTCCTCATGCTGGCCCTGCAAAACGCTGTCGAGCCCAAGGACATGGGTGTCGCGACCGCCGCGGCCACCTTCTTCCGGCAGATGGGCGGCACCGCCGGTGCGGCGATCTTCCTCTCCGTGCTGTTCAGTACCGTCAGCGGCAAGATCGGCTCGGCCTTCCGGGCCGCCTACCACACGGCCGGGATCCAGGAAGCGCTGCACGACCCCGCCGTGCTCTCCGACCCGGCGAACAAGCCGGTGCTGGACATGCTCAAGCACCCCCAGGCCGCCGGCGGGAACGGCTCGGGAGCGTTGGACGACTCCTCGTTCATCCAGCACCTCGACCCCCGGCTGGCCGAGCCGTTCAAAGTAGGCTTCACGGACTCGCTCCATGTCGTCTTCCTGCTCGTGGCCGGCGTGATGGTCCTCGCCTTCCTGGTGGCGGCGTGGACGAAGGAGGTGCCGTTGCGCAGGGTCTCCGGTCTGGAGGCACGGGCCGCCGAGGAGCGTAAGGGTCCGGCATCTGGCACCGCGTCCGATGCCCGGCTCCCGCGGGGCTGAGGCAACGCCGCGACACCAGCGTGTGCGCCGCCGGGTCCCGAGGGACGCGGCGCGCCGGTGGCGAACCGCGTCATGACCACTCGGGCTGCCGACGCACCTCGCACACCTCGCCGCTGCCGTGACCCAAGGCCTCGGGTCTCGGCGGTGGCAGGGGCAGCCGCAGTGGTGCTTCAGCGCCGGGCCCCTCGATCATCGGCCAGGCGGCGCACCACATCCGTCAGCGCGTCCGTGGCGTCGACCAGACCGTCCACGAGAAGGGCAGTGCGCCGACCGCCCGGCACGGGCTGGTTGCGCGAAGACGCCTGGATCCGGTGCAGGGGAGGAAGGTCGCCGGGGGCTTCGAGGGTGAGCAGCGACTCCGCCAGCTTCTCCAGCGTCGTACGCAGGGCGACGGCCAGGGCATCCAGTGAGGTGCGGCTGTCATGATCCTGAGGCTGCTTCTCCTGAACGGCCGCGGGCCGCTGAAGGACCAGGGCGTGCAGGGCGAGTTCCGCCTGCGCCAGCCGCATGACCACGGCGACCAGGGTCCGGGCCACGGCCGGGGTCATCGGTGGTTGCGGAGGCTCGGCTGCCAGGCGTGCCGTGGACGCCTCGGCATCGGTGCGGTCACGGCGAGCCGTGGTCTGCAGGGCGCGGAGCCGGGACGGATCGAGCTCCTCGGGGTGGGAGAGCTGCTGGAGCAGGGAGGCGGTGTAGCTGCTGTGGGAGGTCAGCAGCCGGGCGAACTTCTGCTGCGCCGAGAGGCCCTCCCAGGTGGGCCACACCCAGTAGGCGATGATCGCGCATGCCGCTCCGAGAGCGGTCTGGGCCAGACGTGTGGTGGCGGTGGAGCCCGCCGACAGCCCGAAGATCTCCAGCAGGATCACGAGGAAAGCGGTGAGGAAGACGCTGAAGAGCAGGTAGTTCACGGCGAACAACGCGAACGCTGCCGCAACGGCGATCGTGGCCCCGACGATGAGCCCTGCACCGCCGGGGTGGGCCGCAATGGCCGCAGTCGCGCCGAGACCGGCTCCTACGGCCGTACCCACCGCCCTGTGCACGCTGCGCGACAGGGTCGTGGCGAAGTCCGGTCTGAGTACCAGGAAAGCCGTCATCACTGCCCAACGGCCCTCGTAGAGGTCGCTGGCCTCGACCATGAACTCGACCAGTCCGGTGACCGCCGCCAGCCGGAGCGCGTGGCGCCCTGTCTCGCCGGCTGCCGTGAGGTTGGCCCGCAGGGTCAGGGCGGTCCATTGCACCGTGTCCCGGGGAACGGGCCGGTCCGGTGTCCCAGGTCCATCGCACGGTGCGGGCCGGTTCGGCGTAGGGGCGTGACCGAGAATGCGGTCCACGGCCCGTAGCTGGCAAAGGAGCGCCTCGGCGACCCACTGCCAGCCGGTGTCGTCCGCGGCCTCCTCCTGCCAGGTGAACCTTGAGTTCGGCTTCCGTACCGGCGGGGCACGGTCCTCCGGCCCGGCGTTCAGCGCGTCGGCGATGCCGTCCAGGGCTTGAGCGGTGTCGGTGGCGAAGAGGCGCGCCGCCCCGGAGGGGTCGTCGTCCGTGTGCGCGGCCAGGGCCGCGAGTGAGGCGCGGATGCGCTCGGCCTGCTCCAGCAGATTGAGATGGTCCGCGCGTACGGCCGCGGCGAGGAGCGGGTTGGGGTCCGCGACGGCGTCGCCGGCCACGAAGTCCGCCGGTGGCGGGGGGCCGGTCCGGCCGGCGGCGAGGCCGCGGGCGTACGCGGACAGGCTGCGGTAGGAATCGGCCAGCGCGGCCCGCTCGGCGGCGCCGGGGCGCACCGTCCAGGAGACGGCGACGAGCGCACCCTGGAACAGTCCCCCGGCCAGCACCAGGCCGGCTCGGAGCGCAGCCTCGGAGGGGCCCAGGGGTATGCCGGAAGCGATCAGCAGTGCCACAGGCCACTGGAGGACCGCGACGCTCATCCACCGCCCCAGACAGACGGCCAGCCCCGTCGCATACCCCCACAGGGCCACCACGGGCACCAGCAGCCAGGGAGCGGATGCGGCGAGGACGCCGCCCACGAAGGTGGACATGGCCGCCCCCGCGCTGGCCGCCACGACAGTGACCGCGCGCGTACGGGTCACCCCTTGAAGCGACGCGAACCCCGCGGGCAGGGCACCCAGCGACGCGAACGCCCCGTACTGCGGATGCCCGGTCGCCGTCCCCGCGGCGAGCGGAGCCGCCACGCCCACCGCGACGCGGAGGGCCCCGCCGTAGGCGAGTTCGTGCCAGTCGAAGCGGCCGGGCCTCAGCATCCCCTGCAACTGCTCCCTCCCCAGGCGGGCGCGGGGGAGGCGGGCAGCCGGTTGCGTCGTGCGGCGCGGGATGTCGACCATGTTCGGTCACTCAGGGCGTGGGGTACCCGTCCCTACCTGGACAAAACGCTCCTCGCTGGCACAGCGTGGAGCATGCCACCGGCCACTGCGACGTGAGCGGGATCGCGGGGTGCCGATCCGGGCGGCCGGGGCGGCGGGGTCCGTCGGGGCGGATCCGGGCGGCCGGGGCGGCGGGGTCCGTCGGGGCGGATCCGGGCGGCCGGGGCGGCGGGGTCCGTCGGGGCCGTTCAAGCGTGGACCAGGTCCAGCGTCTTCTTGAGGTTGTACTCCGCGATGCCCGCCATGGCCGCCCGGTCGGGGAAGCCTCCGTCGAGCAGCCGCAGCGGACCGGCCGTCAGTGAGAGACGCTGCGCCAGCGTGTAGAGCGCGAGCCGGTCCTGGTCGAGTCCGTCCACCGCCAGCGGCCGGTAGGCGTCGCCCAGGCGGATCCGCAGAAAGACGTGCTCCCACTCGACGTCGAAGTACATCAGGCCCTCGATGTCGATGGCCACGGGGTTGCCTTCCGGGTCCACCAGCACATGGTCCGGCCCCAGTTCGCCGTGCACGACCGCGTACTCGGCACGTGGCCGCACGGCCGCCGCCAGTCCCAGCAGCCGGTCCTCCAGCCGGTCGCGGGCTTCCGCGATCCGCGGATCACGCGCCGCCGCCTCGGCGAGGTCCCGCAGCGCACGGTCGAGGACGACTCCCTCGCACGACGTCCCGCGCGACGTGCCGCCGCCGTCGACGACGGCCACTTTGCCGTAGGCGGGCGCCCGATGACGCCGCATCGCCTCCAGTGCTTCCCCGAGTCGGGCCATGACCGGGGCAGCCGCGTGCGGGTCGCGCGCGAGCAGTTTCTCCAGGTTCTCGCCCGGGAGGTCCTCGACGATCGCGAGGTCGGCCGGGCAGTGGGCGCCGTCGCGGTCGACGAAGAGGATCGCCGGGACACGGACGCCGAGCGCGTCCAGCCGGGCATGCGCGGCCTCGAACAGGTCGAGCCCGAGGCCGGGTGAGAACGGGTCGGTGAGGTCGTCGTCGCCCTCGGCCGCCGGCCAGTAGTTCTCGGTGTCGTCCCACAGATAGGCGATCGCTGTCGTCGCGTCGTCCATCACCAGGCGGTAGACGCCCTTCTTACTGCCGCCCGCGACCCGCTCGATCGCCGCCGGCCGTCGCCCGCCGCCGAGCGCGGCATACGCCGCACCCGCCAACTGCTCCCGCGTCACTGCCCTGGGTGCCACGTTCCGAACCGCCTCTCCGTCACAGCAACCAGCGCACCTTACGGGAGCACCGACAGCGAGGCGATCGGTTGTCTCCGCCGGGCACAGGGGCGGCGTTGAACACTTCCTGGTGGGATAGGACACCGTGCCATGGCCGTTCTGCCGGGCGTGGCGGCCGGCCTGCTGGAAGTCCTCGGCCGCTCTTCCGACTGTGCGGCATCCTGAACTGAAGGCGGCAGCGTCGCCGGAGCCGACGGGTATGGCGTCCTGCACGTGGCGCCGTCACAGCCGGACGAGGACCAGCGCGATGTCGTCGCGGGCCCCGCCGGCCACCCCGAGTTCGGCGAGCAGCGCGTCCGCCAGACGCTCGGGGCTGAGGGCGCAGAAGCGGCCGAGGGCCTCGGTCAGCCGGCTCAGTCCCTCCTCGATGTGCTCGTCGCGCCGCTCGATCAGCCCGTCGGTGTAGAGCACGAGCAGGTCCCCGGGGGTGTACGACTGTCCGGCCTGGGGACGGGGTACGTGCTGGGGCCGGGCCCCCAGCGGCGGGTCGGTCGCCTGGTCCAGAAGGTCGCAGACGCCGTCCCGGTGGACCAGCACCGGGGGCGGATGCCCCGCGCTGCTGTAGATGATCAGGTGGCTGCGGGTGTCCACCATGGCCTTGACGGCCGTCGTGTTCAGGGCCCCCTCGACCGACCGCGCATACAGGCCCACCACCTCCAGGGCCTGGGCCGGTCGCTCCACTGCGCGGATGGCCGCGCTCAGCGCGCTGCGGAGCATCCCCATGACGGCGGCGGCCTCCAGGCCGTGACCGACGACGTCGCCGACCGCCACCGCGAACCGGCCGTCGGTCAGATCCACGACGTCGTACCAGTCGCCGCACACATTCAGGGAGCCGGTGGCGGGCAGATAGCGCACGGCGACGTCCTCGTGCCGGGCCAGGTCGGGTGACTGGAGCATGGCTTCCTGGAGGGTGACCGCCACCTGGCGCTCACGGTTGTGGGCCTGCCTCAGCTCCTCGTTCAGCACCTGCAGCTCGCGCGCCCGCGCGTACAACTCGGATTCCAGGGCCTCACGCCCGGTGAGCTGACGGGTCCCGGGGTGGGGGTTCAGCGGGTGGGTGCGGACGTACTCGGTGACGTCCTCCGCCCGGTGGATGATCCAGGCCACGCCCCCGTCCGGGCCCGGGATCGGCGTGTTCACGGGGGACCACCAGCGCTCCTCGAACACACCTGGCCGGTCCCCGACGGGGATGTCGTACCTCTGCACCGCCATCGTGTCGGGCTCCCCGGTCACCAGGACCCGGTGCAGCGATGCCTTCAGATTGCGCACACCGTCCGCGTGGGGGTCGGCGGGGTTGTCCGGGAGGGCCTCGAAGACGTGCCGCCCGAGCAGGGTCTCCCGGGTCCTGCCGGTGGCGCTCAGATACGCCTCGTTGACTTCCACGATCACCAGGTCGGGGGCCAGCACCAGATAGGGGCTCGGTGTGGCGGCGAACAGCGCCGCGTAGTCCATCTCCGTCCCCTGCATCGTGACCATCTCCCTTCCCGCCCCTCCCCCGCGGCCCGCCCGTCTCTTCACGCTACGGTCCGCGCAGCTCAGCCGCCCGCGCGAGCGCTACGGCGGCACGCTCAGGGCAGTAGGCCGGGGCCGTTCACCAGCGTCTCCGGGGCGTGCACCCCGGCGAGACGGGCGAAACCCAGCGCGTACTGGTGCAGGTTGGCCTGGACCGCGACGAGGGCGGCGCGGCAGGCCGCGTTGTCGGTCCAGGAGGCTTCGGGGGCGGCCGGGTGCGCCTGCTCGTGGGCGCGCAGACGGGGGTGCCAGGTCGAGAGGAAGGGGCGCAGCTCATGGTTGAGCATGGTGATGGCCAGGTATTCGACGGTGTGTCCGCCGACGGCGGCTCTGGAGGGGCGGCCGGCCTTGAGGGTCTCGCGGGTCGTGGCGAAGAGCCCGTACAGGGAACTGAGCGCCTCGCGCAGCAGGCCCTCGTCCTGGCTCAGGGGCTGGGTGGAGACGCGGGTCGAGGTCTCGACGAACAGATGCCAGGCCATCTGCCGGGAGTCGTTGTTCACCACGAACGTCAGTTCGCTCACCTGCGGCACCCGGACGGTGACCTCGCTGAGCCGTGCGGCACGGCCGTAGACCTGGAGGATCACCACGGTGAGGACGCCGGCCAGGCCGCCGGTGATGACGAACAGGCTGCGGCCGCTGACCCGGGTGACGCTGAAGACGGCCAGCCCGGTGGCCGCGCCGACCACCACGGCGGCGAGCAGCCGGAGACCGTGCAGGCGCGCCCCGTTCCGGAGCGTGTTCCACCATGTCATTCCGTCGCGTCCCCCTGGCACCGGACCACCTTGAGCGTCGGAGTCTGCGCGCAGAATAGTCGCGCGGGGCCGCCGGCCCGGGGCTTTCACCGAAAATGGGCTCAGCCCCGGCCGGAGGGGTGACACCGGCCGGGGCTGATCGGCAAGCTGTGGCAGCGAAGGGCGGTCGCCTCTCGGCGAAAGGCTCCATGAGGCTTCAGCCGAACGATCGTCCCCATGGGCAATAGGTGAGGCCCGGGGACACTGTCCCCTTCACTGCCACGCCCTGCACAACCAAGGCCGCCCTGCGACCATTCCGCCGCCGCGCGGCCTCTCAGCCGACGTGTGTCGCCCCCACCGCCAGGACCAGGGCGGCGCTGGCGGCGCAGCCGATGCGGCCCTCGCACGCGGCCCTCACCGCCTCGGCCAGGGGCACATGACGTACCCCGAGGTCCGCCTCGCCGGGCTCCGGTGCGGGCTTGCCCGGCGTAAGACCGTCGGCGCTCCAGAGATGGACACGGGCCGGGGTGAGGCCGGGCAGCGGATGCAGGGCGCCTCGCGGTGTCCAGCGGCCCTCGCGGTAGCCGGTCTCCTCGGCGAGTTCCCGACGGGCGGCGGCGCCGTGATCGTGGTCCTCCGGGTCGACGTCGCCGCCCGGCAGCTGCCACATCGTGCCGGTGAGGTAGTGGTACTGCTCGACGATCAGCAGGCTTCCCTCGACCAGCGCGGCGACCCGGACCTGGTCCGGCACGTGCACCCAGTCGTAGTGGCCCGCGCGTCCGTCGGGCAGCGTGACCCGGTCCTGGTACGCCACGAGGCGCGCGGTCGTGCACAGGGCCTCCCGCTGATGCCGCCGCCAGGGTCCTCGGGTCTCCATGCCGGGAGTTCTGCCCACGGACCACGGCACCATGCGGGCCCCCTGTCCCGGCCCGCCATACCGTCCGCATGCGGGGAATCGGGTACGCACCATGCGGACCCCGTGTCCCGGCCCGCCGCGCCTCCCCGTGGGGGGAATCCGGGTACGCATCGTGCGCTGATGCCCGGGCGGAAATATGCGCGCATGAGCGTATGGAGGAAGGTGCCGGAGCACCCGGCATACTGCTCTTCCGCGCAGCCGGGACCGGCGGCGCGGTGCCGTCGTGCGAGGGGGACGCCGTGGCCCTACGTCTGCTGCCGGGTCGCCCGGCGCGACGCTTGGGGGTTCGAGGACGCCCGTCCGAAGTGACGGGCGCGGCGGCCGGGTTCGACGCCTTCGTCTCCTACAGCCAGCGGGCCGACCGGGACCTCGCGGTCGCCCTGCGCGGCGCCCTGCACCGTTTCGCCCGGCCCTGGTACCGGCTGCGGGCCCTGCGGGTCTTCCAGGACGAGGCCAGCCTGTCGGCGGACCCCGGGCTGTGGCCGGGGATCGAGGACGCGCTGTCCCGCTCACGCTATCTGGTGCTGCTCGCCTCGCCCGAGGCCGCGGCGTCGGTGTGGGTGGATCGCGAGGTGGAGTACTGGAAGGCGAACAAGCCTGCCGAGCACGTACTCCTGGTGGTGACGCGGGGCGACTACGTGTGGGACGACGCCGCCGCCGACTTCGACTGGGAGCGGTCGGACGCGCTGCCGCGGGCGCTGTCCGGGGTGTTCTCCGATATGCCGCTCGTCGTCGATCTGCGCCGGGCCGAGGGTTCCGACGGCCGTTTCGTGCTCTCCCTGGACACCATGGACCGGGTCCGGCTGTGGGACACCCGGACCGGCGCGGTGCGGGCCCTCGCCCCGGCGGCCGCGGATCCCTGGGTGACGTCCGTGGCCGACGGCCGGTACTTCGCGGCCGTCGTCTCCCCCGGCAGAACGGTGTTCGTCGACGCCCTCACGGGACGCCGCACCGCCGAGGTGCGCGGGGACCTGCTGCGTGTGGAGGGCGGGGCCCCGCGGCGACCGGTGACGGCGGGCACGGACGCCCAGGGGCGGGTGGTGGTCTGGGACGTGCGCACCGGCCGGGTGCTGGGCCGCGGCCCCTCGCTCGGCGCGTCGGCGGCCGGAGCCCCCCGGCCGAGCGTCAGCGACGGCGGCGGGACGCTCGCGGTCGTCGTGGGGCGGGACCGGAAGCGGGCGCTGGTCCTGGACGGCGCGGACGCCTCGGTGATCGCCACGGTGCCGTCCCCCTCCGGGCGGCCCCTGGCCCAGGTGGCGCTGCAGCCGGACGGCCGACAGGTGGCGCTGATCGACGTCGGCGGCCGGCTCGGGATCACCTACGCGCTCGACGGGACGGGCCGACGGCTCGGCGCCACCGTCACCCTGGGCCGCACGGTCGTCCACGACGTCGCCACGGGCAGGCGGCTGATGCTGTGCACCGGACTCATGGGAGCGTCCTCGGGAGGCAGCCGGGGCCTGGCCTTCAGCCCCCGCGACGACACCGTGGCGGTGTCCTCCCAGGACGGCACGACCCGGCTGCTCGCGCCCGACGGCCGGGGCGGCTGCCGGGTCCGGGCGGCCGTGCCGGGCAGCGGACACGGCGTGGCCTTCAGCCGTGACGGGTCCCTGCTGCTCACCGAGGGGGACATGCGGCTGCGGGACACCGAGACGCTGGAGACCGTCGGAGGACCGCTGTTCGACGACGCCGGGCCCCTGCCGGCCGATCTGTTCTTCACCGCCGGCGGGCGCGGCCTCGTCCATGTCTCCTACGACGGCACGGTCCGCCGGCTGGCCCTGGACCCGGTCGAGCTGCTCCGGCAGGCGTGCGGCCTGGCGGGGCGCACCCTCACGCCGAGCGAGTGGGAACGGTTCGGTGTGCCGGAACCGTACGAGGCACGCTGCCGCTGACCGCCGTCACGCGCCCCTCAGGCGATGGCCTCCGTCTCCCCGAGCTCCGCTCTCTCCCCCGTCTCCTGCGTCCGCGAAGTCGCCCGCGCCTGATCGAACTGCGTCCGGTACAGCTCCGCGTACCGTCCGTCCACGGCCAGCAGTTCGTCGTGCGTGCCCCGCTCCACGATCCGGCCGGACTCCACGACGAGGATGACGTCGGCGGCCCGTACGGTGGACAGACGGTGGGCGATCACGACGGCAGTGCGGCCCTGGAGGGCTTCGGTCAGGGCCTCCTGGACGGCCGCCTCCGAGGTGCTGTCGAGATGGGCGGTGGCCTCGTCGAGGATGACGACGCGCTGCCGGGCCAGCAGCAGGCGTGCGATGGTCATCCGCTGGCGCTCGCCCCCGGACAGGCGGTAGCCGCGCTCACCGACGACCGTGTCGAGGCCGTCGGGCAGGGACCGTACGAGGTCGTCGAGGCGGGCCCGGCGCAGGACCTCCCACAGATCGTCGTCGGTCGCGTCCGCCCGGGCCAGCAGCAGATTGGCCCGTACGGTGTCATGGAACAGATGGCCGTCCTGCGTGACCATGCCGAGCGTCTCGCGCAGGGACGCCGCGCTGAGCTCGCGGACGTCGATCCCGCCGACGCGCACGGTGCCCGCGTCGACGTCGTAGAGCCGCGGGAGCAGGGCGGCGACGGTGGACTTGCCTGCGCCCGAGGAGCCCACGAGGGCGACCGTCCGGCCGGGTTCGGCACGGAAGGAGACGCCGTGCAGGATCTCGGTCCCGCCGCGCGTGTCCAGGCTCGCCACCTCCTCCAGCGAGGCGAGGGAGAACCGGTCGGCGGCCGGGTAGCCGAAGCGGACGTCGTCGAACTCCACCGACACCGGGCCCTCGGGGACACTGCGCGCCGCCGGCTTCTCCTCGATCATCGGCTTGAGGTCGAGCACCTCGAAGACGCGCTCGAAGCTCACCATGGCGCTCATCACCTCCACCCGGGCCCCCGCGAGGGAGGTGAGCGGCGCGTAGAGCCGGGTGAGCAGCAGGGCCAGTGAGACCACCGCGCCCGGCTCCAGCGTGCCGCGCAGGGCGAACCAGCCGCCGAGGCCGTAGACGAGGGCGAGGGCCAGGGCGGAGACAAGGGTCAGCGCGGTGAGGAACGCCGACTGTGCCATCGCCGTCCGCACCCCGATGTCCCGCACCCGACGGGCTCGCGCCGCGAACTCGGCCGACTCCTCCTCCGGACGCCCGAAAAGTTTGACGAGGGTGGCACCCGGCGCGGAGAAGCGCTCGGTCATCCGGGTGCCCATCGCGGCGTTGAGGTCGGCCGCCTCCCGCTGCATCCGTGCCATACGGCTGCCCATCCGGCGCGCGGGCACCACGAAGACCGGCAGCAGCGCCAGCGCGATCAGGGTGATCTGCCAGGACAGGGTCAGCATCACGGCGAGGGTGAGCAGCAGCGTGACGATGTTGCCGACGACGCCCGACAGGGTGTTGCTGAAGGCGCGCTGGGCGCCGATGACGTCGTTGTTGAGACGGCTGACGAGCGCACCCGTACGAGTACGTGTGAAGAACGCGACCGGCATGCGCTGCACATGATCGAACACAGCCGTCCGCAGATCGAGGATGAGGCCCTCCCCGAGCGTGGCCGACAACCGGCGGCCCACCAGCCCGAGTGCCGCCTCGGCGAGCGCGATGAGGGCGATCAGCGAGGACAGCTCCACGACCCTGCCCTGGTCCCCGTGCGACACGATCGCGTCGACGACGCGGCCGGCGAGTACGGGAGTCGCGACGGCGAGCAGGGCGGTCACCACGCTGAGCACGACGAACCACGCGATCCGGCGGCGGTGCGGGCGGGCGAAGGCCGCGACGCGGCGCAGCGTCGCGCGGGCCAGGGGCCGGCGCTCCCGCTGTGCGGTCATGACGCTGTGCAACTGGTGCCAGGCAGTGGTCTCCATGCTCATGAGATCGACGGTAGAACCTCAAGCGCTGTCGAGGTCAACGCAGCCGGAACCGGAGCCGCTCCCGGGCCTTGCCCCGCTCGTCAGCATCCGTCTCCGCGGGCGCAACCTGGCGTTGGTGCGGCGTGGAAAGCCTCTGCCGATGTGACTGCCGTGCGTCTCCCTCAGGGACTCCCCAGACGTCTTCCGGTCCGCCAGGTCCTGTGTCTGCTCCCGCTCGCCCTCGTGCTGGTGGTCGCGGCAGAGCACTGGTCCGTGCTCGCGGAGGGCTTCGGCCATCTACGGTCGGCCGAGTGGCCGTGGCTGGTGGCCGCTGCCGGTGCGACCTGTCTGACCTGGATCGCGGCCGCCGTCACCCGGCAGGGCGCGGTGGTCCAGCGACTGCCTCGGCGACGCCTGCTGGCGACGCAGTTCGCCGCGGGCGCGGCCAACCATCTGCTGCCCACCGGGTTCGGTGCGAGTGCGGTCAATCTGCGCTTCATGACGGTGTGCGGGGTGCCGCTGGCCCGCTCGTCGGCGGCGCTGGCGCTGTACATGCTCGCCGAGGCGATCACCCGGGTCGGGCTGTTGCTGGTCCTGCTGGTCGCGTTTCCGGACGCGCTCCGTCTCGGCTCCTTGATCCCCTCGTGGGCGGCGGGCCCGCTGCTGTTCGCCGCGGCCGGGGCGGTGTGCGTTGCGGTGGCGGTCCTGCTGCTGGTGCGGCGGCTGCGCACGGCCGTGTTCTCGTTCGTGCGCACGGCGCTCGGCGAGGCCCGTTCGGTGCACACCCGTCCCGCCCGTGCGCTCGCCCTGTGGGGAGGCTCGCTGGCGTTCCCCGCGTTGCAGGCGGCCGGTCTGGCCGCGGTGGGCGAGGCTCTGTCGCTTCCGGTGCCGCCCGTGCACATGGCGGTCGCGTATCTGGCGGCGACCCTCGCCGTCGCCGCCGTGCCCACCCCGGGCGGGATCGGCTCGGTGGAGGCGGCGCTGGTCCTCGCCCTGGTGGCGGCGGGCGGCCCGGTGGCCGTGGCGACGGCGGTGGTTCTGGCGTACCGGATCATCACGGTGTGGCTGCCCCTGGTGCCGGGTGCACTGACGCTGGGGGCGCTGGTGCGGCTGAAGGTGATCTGACCGGGGGCGACTCTCGCTGCGGGTCGGCCTCCGCCGCACTGCGGACAACTGTCGTACCGGGGAGTAACCTCTGCGGGGCCAGCCCTTCCCGCCCGCGAAAGAGGCAGCCCGATGTCGGTCCGGATCGAACGTCTGGGGTACGTCACCACCGTCGTCCTCTCCCGCCCCGAGGCCCGCAACGCGGTGGACGGGCCGACCGCCGCCGCGCTCGCCGACGCCTTCCGGGCGTTCGAGGCGGATGCGTCGGCGCGGGTGGCGGTGCTGTGGGGCGAGGGCGGGACGTTCTGCGCGGGTGCCGATCTGAAGGCGGTCGGGACCGAGCGCGGCAACCGGGTGGCGGAGGACGGCGACGGCCCCATGGGGCCGACCCGGCTGCGGCTGTCCAAGCCGGTGATCGCGGCGGTCGCGGGGCACGCGGTGGCCGGCGGTCTGGAACTGGCACTCTGGTGCGATCTGCGGGTCGCCGAGGAGGACGCGGTGTTCGGGGTCTTCTGCCGCCGCTGGGGCGTACCGCTCATCGACGGCGGCACGGTACGGCTGCCGCGGCTGATCGGCACCAGCCGTGCGCTGGACATGATCCTCACCGGCCGTCCGGTGCCGGCCCAGGAGGCGTACGCGACGGGGCTCGCCAACCGCGTCGTGCCGACCGGCCGTGCCCGCGCCGAGGCGGAGGAACTGGCCGCCGAGATCGCCCGGTTCCCGCAGGCGTGTCTGCGCGGCGACCGCGCCTCGGTCCTCGACCAGGAGGGGCTGGACGAGCAGGCGGCGCTGCTGAGCGAACTCCGCCACGGCAAGGGTGTGCTGGCGGAGGGTCTGGAAGGCGCGGACCGCTTCGCGGCCGGGGCCGGACGGCACGGGTCGTTCACGGACCTGTGACGGCGCGCCGGACCGACGCCATGACACCGCGGTGCCAACGGCCGGTCGGTGTCGCCCGTTTCACGGTCCGAGACCGGCATACGGCAGGATGAATCCTCGCTCCGGACGCGACCAGTCCGCCCGGAGGCGATCGTGCATCCCGTGAAACGAGCAGGTGGCAAGTGACGAGTCCTCATTTCCGGCCCCGGGGCCCTCTCTTCGGCGCGGGAGGTGACCGGTGAACCGCGGGGTCACCCTCGACGATCTGATGCTCGCCGGAATCGCCCTGACGGCGGGCCTGTTGGCAGCCTTCCTGCTGCGCATGCTGCTGCGCTGGCTGGGCCGGCACGCCAGCCGCACCAAGTGGAGCGGTGACGACGTCATCGTGGACACGCTGCGTACCGTGGTGCCCTGGGCGGCCATCGCGGGCGGCGCGGCCTCGGCGGCGGCGGTGCTGCCGCTCACCCGGACCGTGCAGCATCATGTCAACCAGACCCTGAGCGTGCTGCTCATCTTCGTGGTGACGCTGACGGCCGCCCGTGTCATCGCGGGACTGGTGCGGGCGGTCACCCAGTCCCGGTCCGGGGTCGCCGGATCGGCCACGATCTTCGTCAACATCACCCGGGTCGTGGTGCTGGCCATGGGCTTCCTGGTGATGCTCCAGACGCTGGGCATCTCCATAGCGCCCCTGCTCACCGCCCTGGGCGTGGGCGGTCTCGCCGTCGCCCTGGCCCTTCAGGACACCTTGGCGAACCTGTTCGCGGGCATCCATATCCTCGCCTCCAAGACCGTTCAGCCCGGTGACTACATCCGGCTGAGCAGCGGCGAGGAGGGCTATGTCGTCGACATCAACTGGCGGCAGACCACCGTGCGCCAGCTCTCCAACAACCTGGTCGTCATCCCCAACGGGCAGCTCGCCAAGTCGAACATGATCAACTACACCCGTCCCGAGCAGCAGTTGACCGTACTGGTGCAGGTGGGGGTCGGCTACGACAGCGACCTGGAGCATGTCGAGAAGGTCACCATGGAGGTCGTCGCCGAGGTGATGACGGAGATCACGGGCGCCGTCCCGGACCATGAACCGGCCATCCGGTTCCACACCTTCGGCGACTCCCGGATCGGCTTCACGGTGATCCTGGGCGTCGGCGAGTTCAGCGACCAGTACCGGATCAAGCATGAGTTCATCAAGCGCCTGCACAAGCGGTACCGGGCCGAGGGCATCCGGATCCCGGCGCCGGCCCGGACGGTGGCGCTGCACCAGGGTGCGACGGTCATACCGCAGCCGCGCAGCGGCGCCGACCTGGTGATCGAGCACGGCGGCCCGGACGCCCTCTGACCGGCGCCCCGCCGCCGGCCTCGCGCCGCAGGGGCCGGGACCGGCGGTCTCCCGCGGGAGACGGTCGGTCCTATGCTCGAAAGGAGCATGCACCTCTTCGCCGAACCCCCGATGCCCGACCGGACGCCCGGCCCTACGGCCCATCCGCTCGACGGGCGGCTGGACCGGATCGCGCGCCATCCTTTCCGCGCCAAGTTCCATCTGCGCGGACGCGACCTGGCCACCGCCGAGCTCAAGGGCCCCGCCACGATCCGGTGGCACGCCTACGACCTCATCGCCAGGCGGCTGGCGCCGGCCGAGCCGTACAAGGACGGCAAGCAGACCCCCTACCGGGGCCACCCGGTCTTCGTCGCGCAGCACGCGACCGCCACCTGCTGCCGTACCTGCCTGGAGCGCTGGCACGGGATCCCGAAGGGGCGGGAACTGAGCCGCCCCGAGCGCGCCTACGTGGTGGACGTGATCTGCCGCTGGATCGAGCGCGAGGTGGCGGGCGCGCCGGGGCCCGGAACCGGCGCGCCGAGCACGGACCGGCCCTGAGCCGGCCCGGCTGACCGGGCCTGGCGGCATGCCGGTGCCCGAGGGCGTGCGTACGGGCGGCCGTCCGGCGTGTCCGTGGCGTGGGCCACTGTCGAGTGGGGTCCGCACACGAGATATCTTGATGTCGAGCAATGTTGCAGACGTGGAGCGGAGCACCCGGTGACTGACTCGACCATCATCTACACGCACACTGACGAGGCCCCGGCCCTGGCGACGTATTCCTTCCTGCCGGTGGTCCGGGCGTACGCCTCGCAGGCGGGTGTCGCCGTGGAGACGCGTGACATCTCGCTGGCCGGGCGCATCCTCGCGGTCTTCCCCGAGTACCTGAACGAGGACCAGCGGATCAACGACGACCTCGCTGAGCTGGGTGAGCTGGCCAAGACCCCCGAGGCCAACATCATCAAGCTGCCGAACGTCTCGGCGTCCGTCCCGCAGCTGAAGGCGGCCGTGGCCGAACTGCAGGCCAAGGGCTACGCGCTGCCGGACTACCCGGACGAGCCGAAGACCGACGAGGAGCGGGAGATCCGCGCCCGTTACGACAAGGTCAAGGGCTCCGCCGTGAACCCGGTGCTGCGCGAGGGCAACTCCGACCGCCGCGCCCCCGCCTCGGTGAAGAACTACGCCAAGACCCACCCGCACCGCATGGGCGCCTGGACCTCCGAGTCGAAGACGGACGTCGCGACCATGGGCGTGGACGACTTCCGCTCCACCGAGAAGTCCGCGGTGATCTCGCAGGCCGGTTCGCTGCGCATCGAGCTGAAGGGCGACGACGGCTCCACCACCGTGCTGCGCGAGTCCGTCCCGGTCCTCGCGGGCGAGGTCGTGGACGCCTCCGTGATGCGGGTCGCCGCGCTGCGCGAGTTCCTGACCGCGCAGGTCGCCCGCGCCAAGGAGGAGGGTGTGCTGTTCTCGGTGCACCTGAAGGCCACGATGATGAAGGTCTCCGACCCGATCGTCTTCGGCCACGTGGTGCGCGCCTTCTTCCCGAAGACGTTCGCGAAGTACGGCGAGACGTTCGCCGCGGCCGGCCTGACCCCGAACGACGGCCTGGGCGGCATCTTCAAGGGCCTCGAGGGCCTGCCGAACGGCGAGGAGATCAAGGCCTCCTTCGACGCGGAGCTGGCCGAGGGTCCGGCCCTCGCGATGGTCGACTCCGACAAGGGCATCACCAACCTGCACGTGCCGTCCGACGTCATCGTCGACGCCTCGATGCCCGCCATGATCCGCACCTCCGGCCACATGTGGGGCCCGGACGGCCAGGAGCACGACACCCTCGCGGTGCTGCCGGACTCCAGCTACTCCGGCGTGTACCAGGCCGTGATCGACGACTGCCGCGCGAACGGCGCCTACGACCCCGCCACCATGGGTTCGGTACCGAACGTGGGCCTCATGGCGCAGAAGGCCGAGGAGTACGGCAGCCACGACAAGACCTTCGAGATCCCCACCACGGGTACCGTCCGTCTCGTCGACCAGGCCGGCAACGTCGTCCTGGAGCAGACCGTCTCCGCCGGTGACATCTTCCGCGCCTGCCAGACCAAGGACGCCCCGATCAAGGACTGGGTGAAGCTCGCCGTCACCCGCGCCCGCGCCACCGGCGACCCGGCCGTGTTCTGGCTGGACGAGACCCGCGCCCACGACGCCAACCTGATCGCCAAGGTCGAGGAGTACCTGCGGGAGCACGACACCGAGGGCCTGGACATCCGCATCCTGGCCCCGGTCGAGGCCACCAAGGTCTCCGTGGAGCGCATCCGCCGCGGCGAGAACACCATCTCCGTCACCGGCAACGTGCTGCGTGACTACCTCACGGACCTGTTCCCGATCCTGGAGCTGGGCACCAGCGCCAAGATGCTGTCGGTCGTCCCGCTGATGGCGGGCGGCGGCCTGTTCGAGACGGGCGCCGGCGGCTCCGCCCCGAAGCACGTCCAGCAGCTGGTCAAGGAGGACTACCTGCGCTGGGACTCGCTCGGCGAGTTCTTCGCGCTGGTGCCGTCCTTCGAGCAGTACGCGAAGGCCGTCGGCAACCAGCGTGCCCAGGTCCTCGCCGACACCCTCGACCGCGCCACGGCGACCTTCCTCAACGAGGACAAGTCCCCGACCCGTCGCGTCGGCGGCATCGACAACCGCGGCAGCCACTTCTACCTGTCCCTGTACTGGGCGCAGGAGCTGGCGCGGCAGACCGACGACGCGGAGCTGGCGAAGGCGTTCGCCCCGCTCGCCGAGTCGCTCGCCGAGAACGAGCAGAAGATCGTCGACGAGCTGGTCGCCGTCCAGGGCAAGCCGGTCGACATCGGCGGCTACTACCAGCCCGACCCGGCGAAGGCCGCCGCGGTCATGCGCCCCTCGGCCACCTGGAACCAGCTGCTGACCACGCTCGCGTAAGCAGCGTCCGCGCGGCACCCGCACCGGTGTGACCACCGCCCCGGCCGGATTCGATCCGGCCGGGGCGGTGGTGTCTGCGGGTCTTGGTGCGATGTGGGCGCTACGACGCCGCCCGCTCGGCCGGCGTCCCCGCGTCGGGGTGGGCCAGGCCCAGGTGGTCGCGCAGGGTCGTGCCCTCGTACTCCGTGCGGTACACGCCGCGCTCCTGCAGCAGCGGCACCACGGTGTCCGCGAAGGCGTCGAGTCCGCCGGGGGTGAGGTGCGGGACGAGGATGAAACCGTCGGACGCGTCGGCCTGGACGAAGGCGTCGATCTCCCGCGCCACGGTGGCCGGGGAGCCCACGAAGCTCTGGCGATTGCCGGTGTTGATGACCAGGTCCCGGATCGACCAGTGGTGCGCGGCGGCCAGCTCCCGCCACTCCCGCGCGGTGGCCTGCGGATCGCGGTACATCCGCACCTGGGCACGGCCGCGTGCGATGGTGTTCTCGCCGGGCAGCGGGTCGATGTCCGGGAGCGGGCCGTCCGGGTCGTAGGCGGACAGGTCGCGGTTCCAGACGAACTCCAGGTGCTTGATCGCGGTGGCCCCGCTGACCTGCGCCCTGCGCACCTCGCGGGCCAGTTCCTCGGCCTCCTCGTCGGTGTCACCGAGGACGAACGTCGCGGCGGGCAGGATGAGCAGCTGGTCGGGCCGGCGGCCGTAGGCGGCCAGGCGGCGCTTGACGTCCGCGTAGAAGGTGCGGCCGGACTCCAGGGCGCTGTAGCGGCTGAAGATGGCGTCCGCGCTCGACGCGGCGAACTCGCGGCCCTCGTCGGAGTCCCCGGCCTGGAAGATCACCGGGCGGCCCTGGGGGCTGCGGGGGACGTTGAACCGGCCGTGGATGTCGAAGTGCCGGCCGTGGTGGACGAAGGCTCCGGCCTTGGCGTCGCGCAGGAAGGTGCCGGTCGCCGGGTCGGCGACGATCTCGTCGCCGTGCCAGGAGTCGAAGAGTTCGTTCGCCGTGGCGAGGAACTCCTCGGCGCGGGAGTAGCGCTCCTCCTGCGGCAGGAAGCCGCCGCGGCGGAAGTTCTCCCCGGTGAAGGCGTCCCAGGAGGTGACGACGTTCCAGGCGGCGCGTCCCCCGGAGAGGTGGTCGAGGCTCGCGAACTGGCGGGCCACCTCATAGGGCTCGTTGAAGGTGGAGTTGATGGTGCCGGTGAGGCCGAGGTGTTCGGTGACGGCGGCCAGCGCGGCGAGCACGGTGAAGGTGTCGGGGCGGCCGACGACGTCCAGGTCGTAGATCTTCCCGTCCTGTTCGCGCAGGCGCAGCCCCTCGGCGAGGAACAGGAAGTCGAACCTGGCTCGCTCGGCGGTCCGTGCGAAGTGTGCGAACGAACTGAACTCGATGTGGCTGCCGGCCTTCGGGGCGCTCCACACGGTGGTGTTGTTGACCCCGGGGAAGTGGGCCGCGAGATGGATCTGCTTGAGCGGCTTGCTCATGGTCCGTCGGGTTCCTTCCGGCTCAGGCGGCGGGCGCGGCGTAGCGGTTGGCGGGGCGGGCGAGTCCCAGCAGCCCGCGCAGGGTGTCGGCCTCGTACGCGGTGCGGAACGCGCCGCGGCGCTGGAGCTCGGGGACGAGGCCCCGGGTGATGAGCGGCAGGTCGTGCCCGGCGACGGCGGGGCGCAGCCGGAAGCCGGAGAGCCCGGCCGACTGCAACTCCAGGAGCAGGTCGGCGAGTTGGGCGGGGGTGCCGGTGAAGATCCGGGCGTCGCTGGTGTACGGCTCTCCGGCGGCGGCCTCGAGGCGCTCGCGGCGGGCGGCGGCCTCGGCAGCGGTGTGGTCGAGGAAGACCACCAGGTCGCCGAAGAGGTGCAGCGGCTCCTCCGCGCGTCCGGCGGCGGCCTGCTCGGTCCGGACCTCGGTGACGATCGCGCGGGCCTGTGCGGCGTCGTGCGGGGTGACATAGCCGAGGTCGGTGGAGCGGGCGACGAGCCGGAACGGCACGGTCTGGTGGGCGAGCGCGGTCACCGGGGGCTGGCCCTGGGGCGGGCGGGGGGTGATGGAGGGGCCCTTGACGCTGAAGTGCCGGCCCTCGAAGTCGATGTAGTGGAGCTTGTCGCGGTCGACGAACCGGCCGGTGGTCACGTCGCGGATCTCCGCGTCGTCCTCCCAGCTGTCCCAGAGCCGGCGTACGACCTCGACATGGTCGGCGGCCTCGTCGAAGAGGTCGCGCACCAGCTCCCGCGCGCCGGGGCTGTCGTAGGCGTCGATACGGGGCAGGGTGCGGCGGCCGAAGTGCGCTGCCTCGTCCGGGCGCGCGCTGATCCGGACCCGGAGGCCCGCACGGCCGGTGCTGACGTAGTCGAGGGTGGCGATGGCCTTGGAGACATGGAACGGCTCGGTGTGGGTGACGACCACGGTCGGCACCAGCCCTATGTGCCGCGTCAGTGGGGCGACCCGGGCGGCGACGAGGACGGCGTCGAGGCGGCCGCGGACCTGGTCGGTGCGTTCGTCCGGGTCGAGGAGGTGCGAGGACTGGGGGCCGAGCCCGTCCTCGAAGGTCACGAAGTCGATCAGACCGCGCTCGGCCTCCCGGACCAGGTCGGCCCAGTGGCCGGCGGTGAACAGGTCCCTGGGCCGGGCCTCCGGCTCGCGCCAGGAGGCGGGGTGCCAGCCGGTGCCGTCGAGCGCGACGGCCAGATGCAGGGGGGAAGGAGAGGTTGAGGACACGAGTGGGTGCCTTCCTGGATGTCCGTGACGAGAGTGCCGGGCCCCCGCGCGTGCGAGCACGGCGACGGGGGCGGGAACGGCCTGGCGGGCGGTCAGGAGTTGTCGAGCGGCAGGCCCGGCGGGTTGGTCTCCGCCTTGGTGACGGCCTCGTTCGACAGGTTCCAGGCGGCCAGCCACCGGGCGTACTGGCCGTTCTGGATCAGGTGGTTGATGGCGTCGGTGACCGGCTTGGCCAGACCGCTGTCCTTCTTCGCCGTCGCCGCGATCAGACCCTGAAGGGTCTCGCCGGCTCCGGAGAACGTGCCCGCGTTACGGGTGGCTCTGGGCGTGTGCGCGGTCCGGGTGATGTGGTAGGCGACGGCGGGGTTGGGGCCGAAGTACGCGTCGATCCGGCCGGCGGCCAGCGCCAGATAGATGCTGTTGTTGTCCTGGAAGTACTTGACGGTGAGCTTCTTGCCCTCCTTGGCCAGCTTCGCCTTCCAGGTCAGGAGGATGCGTTCCTGGTTGGTGCCGGAGCCGACGGAGACGGTCTTGCCGGCGAGGTCCTCGTAGTCGCCGTCGAAGTTCCAGGTGCTCTTCTCCGGCACCTCGAAGGCGAGGTTGTCCTGGCGGTAGGAGGCGAACTCGTACTTCTTCTTGCGCTCTTCGGTGTCGGTGACGTTGGAGAAGGCGATGTCCACCTTGCCGCTGTCGATGCCGACGAAGAGGTTCTCCCACGTCGAGTTCTTCACCTCGGGCTTGAGCCCGAGAACAGCGGCCACCAGACGTCCGAGGTCGGGTTCGGCGCCGGTGAGCGACTTCTGGTCGCTGCCCACGTACGCCAGGGGCGGGAAGCCGGAGGGCAGCGCCCCGACGCCGATCTCCAGGGTGCCTCTCTTGCGCAGGGCCGCGGGCAGCTCGGCACTGATCGACTTCACCTCGGACACCTTCAACGTGGTCTGCCGGGCCGCGCCGTTGGAGAGCCGCCCCACGGTGACCGTGCCGGGGGGCGCGCCGCCCGTGGTGGTGGCGGCGTCGCTGTCGCCCCCGCAGGCGGCGAGCCCGGCGGCGAGGGTGACGACGGCGGTGCCCGCGGTGAGGCCGCGGCGCAGACGGATACGGAGACTGAGGGTACGCATGAGTGTCCTTGTTCGGTGAAGGGTGATGGGGAGGAGCGGAGGCGAGGTCAGAGCACCTTGCTCAGGAAGTCCCGGGTGCGCTCGTGCCGCGGGTGGTCGAGAACCTGGGCGGGCGGCCCCTGTTCGACGATCCGGCCGCCGTCCATGAAGACCACCCGGTCGGCGACCTCGCGGGCGAAGCCGATCTCGTGGGTGACGATGACGAGGGTGGTGCCGCCGCGGGCCAGGTCCTTGATGACAGCGAGCACCTCGCCGACGAGTTCCGGGTCGAGGGCGGAGGTGGGTTCGTCGAAGAGGATGACTCCGGGACGCAGCGCGAGCGCGCGGGCGATGGCCACACGCTGCTGCTGACCGCCCGACAACTGCCGGGGATACGCCCGCGCCCGGTCCGCGAGCCCGACCCTCCCCAGCAGGCCACGGGCCAGTTCCTCGGCCTCGGGCCGGCTCAGCGCGCCGGTCGCGACGGGGGCGGCGGTCACGTTGTCCAGCACGGTCAGATGCGGGAAGAGGTTGAAGTTCTGGAAGACGAACCCGATACGGCTGCGCTGGGCCAGGATCGTCCGCTCGCTCAGCTCCTTCAGGTGGTGGCCGTGCCGACGCACACCGATGGGTTCGCCGTTCACGCTGACATGGCCGCGTTCGGGCTTCTCCAGGTGGTTGATCACCCGCAGCAGCGTCGACTTGCCGGAGCCGGACGGGCCGAGGATCACGGTCACCTCGCCCGGGCGTACGGTCAACTCGATGCCGTTCAGCACCCGGTGGGCGCCGAAGGACTTGTGCACGTCGTGGACCTCGACGGCGGCGGGACGGGTCGAAGGAGTCTCGGTGGTCATACGGCGGCCTCCTTGCGCGCGCGTTCCCGCAGGTCGCGAAGACCGTCGCGGAGTCGGTGGAACGGGGTCGGCGGCAGGGACCGGGTGGCGCCCCGGGCGTAGTGCCGCTCGACGTAGAACTGGACGACCGACACGAGGCTCGTGAGGATCAGGTACCAGACGGTGACGACCAGCAGCAGCGGGACGATGTCGCCGGGGTAGGTGCTGCCCATGGTCTGCGCGGCGCCGAACAGATCCAGCAGCGAGACGTAGAACACCAGCGAGGTGCCCTTGATCAGGCCGATCAACTGGTTGACGTAGGCGGGGACGATGGACCTGAGGGCCTGGGGAAGGACGATCCTGCGGAACTGGTAGCCCCTGGGCAGCCCGAGGGCCGCGGCCGCCTCGTGCTGGCCCTGGTCGACGGAGAGGATGCCGCCGCGGACGACCTCCGCGGCGTAGGCGGCCTCGTTCAGGCTCAGGCCGACGACGGCGACGGTCATGTCGGTGGCGAGCCGCGACTCGTCGAAGGTGAGGAAGGCCGGGCCGAAGGGCACGCCGATGCTCAAGGTCTTGTACAGCGCGCTGAAGTTGTACAGGAAGATCAGCACCACGATCAGGGGTACGGAACGCAGCGCCCACACATAGGTCCAGCTCACCGCGCGCAGTACGGGGCTCCGGGAGAGCCGGGCCAGGGCGAGGAGGACTCCGCCGAGCAGGCCCAGTACCGCGCTGAGCGCGGTCACTTCGAGGGTGATGAGCAGTCCGTCGAGAAGGGTGGGGCGGAGGAACCAGTAGGCGAAGCGGTCCCACTGGTAGAAGGGGTTGGACACCAGTCCATGGACGAACTGGGCCACCAGCACGAGCACGACGGCGGTGGCGAGCAGGCGGCCCGGCCGGCGCAGGGGCAGCACCCGCTGGGCCGTCGGGGGCCCCGCGCTGGTGGCATCGGGCGGTGGCGGGGCGAGGGACACGGCGGCGCCGAGGGGTTCACTCATGACAGGCTCCAGCGGAGTCGGACACCCCGGGCGGCGCGCGCGACCGCACGGCCCGGCGGCAAGGGCGGCGGCCGAGTGAGGGGGCGTGGGAGGCGCACGGGACCGGGTGCGGGACGGAAACGTGGGCGCACCGCGGCAGCGGTGCGCGTCAGGGAGGGGAAACGCCGTCAGCCGTGACAGCGGGCAGAGCCCGGGGTGGTACACAGTGCGCTGTTGACGCGGAGGAGGTCGACGGAGCGGTTCGTGCACAGCAGGACGCAGCCCCGGGGCCGCGAAGCGGCTGTCCTCGAAGCTGCGTACATCACTGCCACCGTCACTCTTCCGGCCCGTGGGGCCACGCGCTTACCGAAACGTCATCCGGTCGGGTCGTCACCTGGGGCACCCCACCGCGGAGCGAGGGTTGCCGGTCAGCAAGCCAGGGCTTGTCGCTGACGCTCATGACCTTCTGGGCGCTAGTTAAGACAGGCGCCTGAAGCGCTGTCAATGTGCGTCCGTCAGGTGATACGTGTGCGGGAGCGCCGGCTCCGCATCAACAGGAGGCGGCTGCCGTGCGGTTGGGGACATGTGCCGCCCAGTCGAGGATCTGCACGGCCGCGCCCGCGGCCTCGAGCCCGCGGCAGTGCATGTGATGCCGGCGGGCGATTCCGTCGAGGTCGAGGTGCGGGCCGAAGGCGGGGTGGGCGACCAGTCGACGGGCGTAGGCCCACAGCTGCGGATACCCGGCCACACGGTGCACCGCGGCGGCGTCCAGATGCCAGCGGTGCACGGTGTCGAGCTGCACCAGACTGACCCACAACTCCACGTCGGCGGCCGTGAGTTGGTCGCCCAGAAGGTATTCCTGGTAGGCCAGTCGGCCGTCCAGCGACCGCAGGGTGCGCAGCAGCGAGGTGAGTGCGGCGCCCCGCTCCTCGTCGTCGGCGTCGGCGCGTCCGGCGCGCTGGGCGGTCGCGTCGATGCCCTGGGCGCACAGACGCCGGACGCCCTCGATCTCCCTGCCGGCGCCCTTCGGCCAGAGCCCGGGGCGCCCTCCGCCGAAGCGGCGTGCCAGGTCGCGCATGATGTCCGGGGCGTGTGTGCTGACGATACGGCCCGACCAGTCGTCGCTCAGCACCGGCGCCACGGCCGCTCCGGAGTAGCGATGGGCGCTCGCCTCGTACAGCGGGCGCAGCGCGGAGTGTTCGCCGCCGGGTCCGTCGGGCACTGTGGGCAGCAGGGTGACGGGCAGGACCTCGTCGAGGCCGAGCAGGCTGTGGGTGATGGCGATCCGCAGACAGTCCGGACAGGACGGCGACAGGTGGAGGCGGTAGCGGCGCGGTACGGCGTAGTGGCCGCTGCGGGCGTCGCGGCCGATCCTGCCCCGGAAGGCGGGGGCGGGACGGGCGAGCGGGAGTGCGGTCGGGGCAGGGGCGGACATGTCTCTCCCAGGGGGTTCGGTCGCGCGAGGGTGTGGTGGGTGGCGGCCCACGGGCGGGCGGCGCTCCCCGCATGCGGGGCGGGACGGGACGGGCTTGCGGACCGGGCGCCGCCGGTTCAGCGCAGGGGAGCGGACGCGCTGCAGACACGCAGCAGGTCGATGTGACGGCGGGAGGTCAGAAGGAGGGACTGCCGACGGGTGCGGTGCACACGGCCGAGGGCCGGCTCCAGGCGTCCCATACTTCCCTACCTGTTCACTAGGAAATCCCTACTGGAGTGTCGATCGGGCTCCCGCCGGCGTCAAGAGGGCGGTCCACGGAGCGAGAGCGACGTGCAGATGCGCAATTGGGGTGGATTGGGGTGGTTGGCTCTGTTCTCGGAGCCGTCGATGGACGGCCAGTAGACTGGGGAACCATGGCCGCCTCCCCCGCCCCCGATGACCAGCCCGGACCCGACGGGACGGACAAGGACGGGCTGCTGCCGGCCGAACTGCGCGCCTGGATGCGGCTGCTGGCCGCGGCCGGAACCATCGAGCAGCGACTGCACTCCCAGGTGAAGGACGCCCTCGGGGTCTCCCACGACGAGTTCCTGGTGCTGTGCCTGCTGGCCGACCAGCCGGGCGCGGCCCTGCGGATGACCCGGATCGCCGAGTTGCTGGGCCGCCCCAAGACCCGGCTGACCTACCAGATCGCCTGCCTGAACCATGCGGACCTGGTGGCCCGCCGCTCGGTGTGCGGCGACAAGCGCGGTATCGAGGTCGCCCTCACCGACAAGGGACGGAGACTGCTGCGCGAGGTCTCCCCGGCGCTGGCCGAGACCGTCACGCAGGCCATCCTGGAGATGGTCGACCATCGGGAGTGCGACACACTGCGCGGACTGCTGCCCGAGGCGCCGGAGACCGCCGGGTGACGGCAGGCCCGGACCAGGGCGCCCTTGACAGGCAAAAGTGTGACTGATTGACTACTCACATGCAGAGAGACCGGCCCCGCCAGTTGTCCACCGCCGAGGAGCGCCGCGAGACCGTGCTGCGCACCGCGATCGGGGCGTTCGCCGCGCGTGGCTACTTCGGCACCACCACGGCCGAGGTCGCCAAGGCGGCCGGCATCTCCCAGGCGTACGTCTACCGGCTGTTCCCCAACAAGGAGCTGCTGTTCGTCGCCGTGGTCGAGCAGTGCTTCGTCCAGGTGCGGGCGAGTCTGGAACGGGCGGCGGCCGAGGCCGGGGGAAGCTCCCCCGAGGTGGTGCTCTCGGCCATGGGGGACTCCTACGCCAGGCTCATCAGCAACAACGACCTGATGCTGATCCAGCTGCACGCGCAGGCGGCGGCCGTCTCGGAGCCCGCGGTGCGTGAGGCCGTCCGGCAGGGGTACGCCCGGATGGTGGAGTACGTCCGCGGCGCGTCCGGCGGCAGCGAACAGCAGGTCCAGGACTTCTTCGCCATGGGGATGCTGTGCCATCTGATCGTGTCGATGGGAGCCGACGAGGTGGAAGCCCCTTGGACGCGGACGCTGGCGGCGGGGATCACCCACTACTGAGGCCGAGGCAGTGGCCAATCCCCCTTCCTACCGCCCGCACGCGCCGCTGACCAGCCATTTCCCTGATGTGTTCAGGTTGCTTTCAGGCTGGAGCGCCACTGTGGCAACTCATGCACCAGAAGCCCCAAAACAATGGCAAAGGGCTCTGGGAGAGCAGCGGTTGGGCATGTCATCGTGCGGGCCATGAGCACTGAGCACGTCCTTGATGACCGGCCACCCTCCCGCACCGCGCTACGCCGCATGGCGAACAAGGTGCCGGAAGTTACCGTGTACTTCTGGATCATCAAGGTTCTCACTACGGGCATGGGCGAGACCGCGTCCGACTTTCTCGCGCATCTGCTCGGCCCGATCCCGGCCGTCGGTCTGGGCGGCCTGGCCCTGCTGGTGTCGCTGGTCGCGCAGTTCGCCGTGCGACGGTATGTGGCCTGGGTCTACTGGACCGCCATCGTCATGGTGAGCGTGTTCGGCACGATGGCCGCGGACGTCCTGCATGTGGGCCTCGGCGTCCCCTACACGCTCTCGACGCCTCTCTTCATGGTGGCGCTGGCGGCCATATTCGCCCTCTGGTACGCGAGTGAGCGGACCCTGTCCATCCACAGCATCGACTCCCGCCGCCGCGAGGCGTTCTACTGGGCAACGGTGCTGGCCACGTTCGCCCTCGGCACGGCGGCCGGCGACCTGACCGCGACCATCGGCCTCGGCTACCTGGGTTCCGCCGTCCTGTACGCCGTCGCGATCTGCGTCCCGGCCGTCGCCCACCGCGGGGGTCTGCTGGCCGCGGTGCCCGCGTTCTGGTCCGCGTACGTCATCACCCGCCCGCTCGGCGCCTCCATCGCCGACTGGATGGCCGTCGGTCCGGGCCGTGGCGGTCTGGGCTGGGGCCTGGGCCCGGTCACTCTGTCCTGGACGGTGGCCATCCTCGGCTTCGTGACCTATCTGGCGGTGTCGCGCCGCGACACCGCCGCCGTCTGAGGCGGCACCACCGGGTCACCTCGTCGGCGCGGACCGCAGACGAACCGTGCCGACACCGACGGGCCGCGCGGACGGGTTACGAAACCCCCTCCGCGCGGCCCTTACTGATCATGCGTCAGCTCGTCGCGCGCACGGCGTCGCGGATCAGGGCCGCGACCTCCTTCGGCTCCGAGACGGCGACGGCGTGCGAGGCGCCCGGGAGTTCGACGACGGTCGCCCCGGCCCGCTGCGCACCGAAGCGCTCCACCTCCGGGTTGATCGCCTGGTCCGCACCGGCCACCAGGGCCCAGGACGGCTTGGTCTTCCACGCGGCCGCCGAGGCGGTCTCCGTGAACGCACCGGCTGCCAGCGGACGCTGCGCGACCGCGAGGACCTTCGTGACGTCCGCGGGCACGTCCGCGGCGAAGACCGAGGGGAAGGCGTCCTCGGCGATGGTGACCTCGACCGCCGTGTCGCCCTCCCCGACGGGGTAGGTCCATTCCTTCAGGTTGCTCACCAGCGGGGAGTCGGGGAAGCGGCCCTGCAGCTCGCCGAGGCTCTCGCCCTCCTGCAGGACATAGGCGGCGACGTAGACGAGGCCCACGACGTTCTCCGTGGTGCCGGCCACGGTGATGAGCGCACCGCCGTAGGAGTGGCCGACCAGCACGACGGGGCCGTCGATCTGGGAGGCCACGGAGGCGATGTAGGCGGCGTCGGAGGCGAGACCGCGCAGCGGGTTCGGGGGCGCGACGACCGCGATGCCCTCGCTCTGCAGTTCGGCGATGACCCCGGACCAGCTGGCCGCGTCGGCGAACGCGCCGTGGACCAGGACGACGGTGGGAGTGGAGGTGGTCATGTGTGCTGTCTTTCTCTGGTTCAGGCGGTGTGCAGAGCGGTGTGCAGGGTGCGGACCGCCATGGTGATGGCGGCCTCGGCGCCGTGCGTCTCCCGCAGCGCGTTGAGCATCACGAAGTCGTGGATGACACCCTCGATCCGTACGGCGGTGACGGCGACTCCGGCCTGGCGCAGCTTGCTCGCGTACGCCTCGCCCTCGTCACGCAGCACATCGGCCTCGGCGGTGATGACCAGCGCCGGGGGCAGACCGGCGAGCTGCTCGGTGGTGGCGCGCAGCGGCGAGGCGGTGATCTGGGCGCGCTCGGCCTCGTCGGTCGTGTACTGGTCCCAGAACCACTGCATGCCGTCCCGGCGCAGGAAGTAGCCGGTGGCGAACTGGTGGTAGGAGCCGGTGTCGAAGCTCGCGTCGGTGACCGGGTAGAACAGCACCTGCTGCACCAGCGGCACATCGCCCCGCTCCTTGGCCATCAGCGTCAGCGCCGCGCTCATGTTGCCGCCGACGGAGTCACCGGCCACCGCGATCCGGGTGGCGTCCAGGCCCAAGGACGCGCCCTCCTCCACGACCCACCGCGCCACGGTGTAGTTCTGCTCGATGGCGACCGGGTAGCGCACCTCCGGGGAGAGGTCGTACTCGGGGAAGACCACCGCGGCGTTCGCCCCGACGGCCAGTTCGCGCACCAGGCGGTCGTGGGTGTGGGCGTTGCCGAACACCCAGCCCGCGCCGTGAATGTAGATGATCACCGGCAGCGTGCCCTCGATACCGGCCGGCTTGACGATCCGCGCCCGGACACTGCCCGTCGGACCGCCGGAGACGGTGATCCACTCCTCGTCCACGGCCGGCTTCTCGATCTCACCGGACTGCACCTCGTCGACCGCCTTGCGCCCCTCCGCCGGGGCCAGGTCGAACAGATAGGGCGGATTGGCGGTGGCTTCCGCGAAGGCGGCCGCCGCCGGCTCCAGCACCGGCGTGACGGGCTTGATCAGTTCGACGCCATCGGACATGACTATCTCCTGCGTACCGAGAAGGGTGTTGCTTGTCGTTCAGCACGCTATAACCGGCTGGTGGCCGGTATTTGACCCCGAGCGCACGGCCGGTGTGCCCACAGCGCACGGAATGGTGCCGCACACGGCCCCTGCGGGAAAGGGTCGGGGAATTCCTGTGCACTGTCGGTACGCATTCAGTGCACTCGAAGGCCACCGCATCGCGGGGACCGGTTCTAGCGTGGCGCTCGAAGCAACCGCGGTTCATTCACTCGGTTCGATTCCAGGAGGGTCACAAGGTGTCACCCATGCCGGTCGGGGGGCTGGTTCCCCGCGCCACCGATGACGATGCCGCGGAGCTGGTCGTCCGCAACGCCAAGATTCACACCGGAGATCCGCGCCGCCCCCAGGTGGAGGCGCTGGCCATCCGCGACGGTGTCATCACCGTGGTCGGGGACGACGAGGACATGGCTCCTCACATCGGCGCGCACACGAAGGTGGTGGACGCGCTCGGCCGCCGGGCGGTCCCCGGCCTCAACGATGCCCATCTCCATGTGATCCGCGGGGGGCTCAACTACGTACTGGAGCTGCGCTGGGACGGTGTGCCCACCCTGCGGCAGGGTCTGGCGATGCTGCGTGAGCAGGCCGCGCGCACGCCCAAGGGCCAGTGGGTGCGGGTGGTGGGCGGCTGGTCGGCCGAGCAGTTCGCCGAACGGCGGCTGCCGACCGTCGCGGAGCTGAACGCCGCCGCCCCCGATACCCCGGTGTTCGTGCTGCACCTCTACCAGTCGGCGGTGCTCAACCGGGCGGCGCTCAAGGCCGTCGGCTACACCAAGGACACCCCCGGCCCCAAGGGCGGGCAGATCGTCCGCGGCCGGGGCGGGGAGCCGACGGGCATGCTGCTGGCCGCGCCGAGCGCGCTCATTCTGTACTCGACCCTGGCCAAGGCGCCGGTGCTGGAGGGCGAGGACAAGAAGACCTCGACCCGTCATTTCCTGCGGGAGCTGAACAGGTTCGGACTGACGTCGGCGATCGACGCCGCCGGCGGTTTCCAGAACTTCCCCGAGAATTACAGCACCGTTGTGGAACTGGCCGCGGAAGGCCGCCTTTCCCTGCGTATCGCCTATCACCTCTTCCCGCAGACGGCGGGGCAGGAGATCGACGATCTCACCCGCTGGATAGAAATGGCCGACCCGGCGGACGGTGACGAATGGCTACGGCTCAACGGCGCCGGTGAGAACCTCACCTGGGCGGCCGCCGATTTCGAGAACTTCAACCAGCCCCGCCCGGAACTCGCCCCCGACTACGAGGCGGAGTTCGAGAAGGCCGTCCGGCTGCTCATGGAGAACGGCTGGGGCTTCCGGCTTCACGCGACCTATGACGAGACCATCCGCCGTGACCTCGCGGTGTTCGAGAAGCTCGCCGCAGAAGGGCTCTTCCCGGCCGGCAACCGCTGGCTGTTCGACCACGCGGAGACGGTGTCCGCGGACAGCCTGGACAGGGTCGTGGCCCTCGGTGGCGCGATGTCCGTGCAGAATCGTCTCTCCTTCCAGGGCGAGGCGTTCCTGCGCCGCTACGGTCCCGGCGCCGCCGCGGTCGCCCCGCCGATCCGGTCCATGCTGGAACGCGGACTGACGGTGGCCGCCGGCACGGACGCCACCCGGGTCTCCACGTACAACCCCTGGGTCGCCCTGCACTGGCTGGTCAGCGGCCGTACCGTCGGTGATCTGGTGCTGCACCCGGCGTCGAGCCGCATCGACCGGCACACCGCCCTCGCGATGTTCACCCGCGCGGGTGCCGCGCTGACCGGCGAGGAGGAGGTCAAGGGAGTGCTGCGACCCGGCTGTTACGGGGACCTCGCGGTGCTGTCCGACGACTACTTCACCGTGCCGGAGGCGGAGATCCCGCACATCGAGTCGCTGCTGACCGTCACCGGCGGCCGGATCGTCTACGCCGCCGCCGAGTACGAGGGCCTGGACGAGGAACTGCCCCCGGTCAGCCCCGCATGGAGCCCGGTGGCGCACTTCGGCGGCTACCAGGCGGCGCCCCGGGCCGGTCTCTCGGGCGCCCGCCAGGCCGAGTTGCTCGGACAGGCCGCCGTCGAGTCGGAGCAGCACCGGCAGTGGCGCGTACGGCGCGGCCTCACGGCCGACACCGCGAGCGCCCCCTTCGACCCCTGCTTCGACCTCTAGAACTCCCGGGCGGGGCTGGGCCCCGAGCCGCCCCTCCCGGGACACCACCCCCGCTTCCGTCCGCCGTACGGACGGTGCTTCGCGGCGCGGACGACCGTCCGCACCACTCCTCATGGAAAGGTCCTCCCATGGTCGACACCTCCGAGGTCACCGCGGCTCCCAGCCCGGACCTGCTGACCCCCGACAACTGCGCGGTGCTCTTCGTGGACCACCAGCCACAGATGTTCTTCGGGACCGGCAGCGGCGACCGCACCGCGATCATCAACGCCACCGTAGGCCTGGCCAAGGCCGCCAAGGTGTTCGATGTCCCGGTGGTCCTGAGCACCGTGGCCGCCGAGTCATTCTCGGGCCCGATCATGCCGCAGCTGCCGGCCGTCTTCCCCGACCACAAGATCATCGACCGCACCTCGATGAACGCCTGGGAGGACGTCGTCTTCGTCGAGGCCGTCAAGGCGACCGGTCGCAAGAAGCTCGTGATCGCGGGCCTGTGGACCGAGGTCTGTGTCGTGCTGCCCACGCTCTCCGCTCTCGCCCAGGGCTACGAGGTGTACGTCGTCACGGACGCGTCCGGCGGTGTCACCCCGCAGGCGCACGAGCACGCCGTCCAGCGCATGATCCAGGCCGGCGCGGTTCCGGTCACCTGGGTGCAGGTGCTGCTGGAGCTCCAGCGCGACTGGGCGCGGACGGAGACGTACGGCCCCGTCACGGACGTGGTCAAGGAGAACGGCGGCGCCTACGGCCTCGGCATCGTGTACGCGCAGGCCGTCATCGGCGCGCACGCCGCGGGCTGACCCCCCTCCGACACAGTAAGGACGAGTCAGGAACAGGCAGGAGCACGATGAACACTGGACTGCTGCTTCTCCGGCTGGCGGTGGGCCTTCTCATCGCCGGTCACGGGGTGCAGAAGGTGAGTTACCACCTCGGAGGCCACGGCTTGGCAGGCGGTACGGAGGAGTTCCGTCACGACGGGTTCCGTGGCGGCCGGCTGACCGCGCTCGTCGCGGGAGGCAGCCAGATCGGTGCCGGCCTGTTCCTGACCGCCGGTCTGCTCACCCCGCTGGCCGCCATGGGCGCGATGGGCGTGATGACCGTGGCAGCCACCGTCAAATGGTCCAAGGGGCTGTGGGTGCAGAACGACGGCTACGAGTACCCGCTCGTCCTCGTCGTCGTCTCCGCGGCGCTCGCCCTGACCGGCCCGGGCCAGTGGTCCCTCGACCACGCCCTGGGCATCACGTCCTGGCCGGTGTGGATCGCCATCGCCGTGATCGTGATCGGTCCGCTGAGCGGACTGCTCACCCGGGTGGTGCTGCACCAGCCGTCCCCCACCGTGGAAGGGGCACCGCATGCGCGGGCTGCTGACTGACGCCTACCATACGCTCGTCCCGCCGCGGGGCGAGCGCCATGGCCCCCTGCCTCCGCTGATGCTCACCCTGACGGTGGTGACCGGGCTGGTCGACGCCGTGAGCTACCTCGGTCTCGGCCATGTCTTCGTCGCCAACATGACGGGCAACGTGGTCTTCCTGGGGTTCGCGCTGGCGGGCGCCCCGAACCTGTCCGCGGCGGCCTCCGTCGTCTCGCTGGCGTCGTTCCTCGTGGGCGCGCTGACCGGCGGCCGGCTCGGCACGCGGTTCGCGAATCACCGGGGCAATCTGCTGAAGACGGCCACGGCCGTGCAGACGGTCCTCGTCGCCGTCACCGTGGCCGTCACCGCGATCGGCGACGGCAAGGTCACCACCGGCGTCGAGTACACGTTGGTGGTCTTCCTCGGGCTCGCCATGGGCCTGCAGAACGCGGTGGCCCGGCGTCTCGGCGTTCCGGACCTCACCACGACCGTGCTCACGCTGACCCTGACCGGGCTGGCCGCGGACTCGGCCCCCGCAGGTGGTGCGGCGCCCCGGCCGGGCCGCCGGATCCTGTCGGTGCTGGCCATGTTCCTCGGCGCCTTCATCGGGGCCCAGCTCCTGCTGCACGTCCATCTCGTCCTGGCCCTGGGGCTCGCCCTGGCGCTGCTCGCGGTCACCTCCGTGGCCACGCACCGCCTGTCGTCCGACGACGCCGACTGGGTCCGGGCGCAGTCCTGAGGCCGGGCCGTCACGGCCGGGGCACCTCTCGTGGAACACCGAAGTCCCCCTCGCCGAGGGGGACTTCGGCACATCCGCATCAGGTCCCGACGGCCCGCTCGCCCTCGCCCACGGATTCCCGCCAGGGACGGGGGGACATCCCGAGGAACCTTCGGCCGTTCGCTTCGAGTACGGCGGCGTCGATGCCGTGCTCCACCGGGAATCCGACCGGGTCGGGCTGCGCCATCTCGAAGGGATAGTCGCTGCCGCAGACGATCCGCTCGAGCGAGGCATGGGACCGCAGCAACCGCAGGACCTCCGGATCGTGGGTGATCGTGTCGAAATAGAGGAGGCCGAAGGACTCCGCGGGCGGACGGGTGCTGCCCCGGTGCACATCGGCGCGAGAGCGCCAACCGTGCCCCCACCGCCCCAGCAACAAGGGTGCGCAGCCCCCGCCGTGGACGAAGCAGATGCGCAGGTCGGGGAGTTCCTCCAGGACCCCGCCCAGGAGGGTCGCGGCCACGGCGGTCGTCGTCTCCACGGGATTGCCGATCAGGTTGACCAGGTAGTGGTGGCCCCATTCGGGGCGCGGCAGCTGCATGGGGTGGACGAGGACGGACAGGCCCAGTCCGGCGGCGATGCCGAGGATCTCCCGTGGGGCGTCTCGGTCGAAGGACCGGCCGTCGACCACCGGAGGTACGGCGACGCCCGCGACGCCCTCCGCGGCTGACAGCCGGGTCAGCTCCCGTCGGGCTGCGTCCACGTCGTCCAGCCGGACCAGTCCGAGCCCGACAAGTGTTCCGTCCGTGCCGGACACGGCGCCCGCGAGCTGTTCGTTGTAGGAGGCGACGTACTCGTCCGCCTCGGCGGGGGCGTGCATGGGGAAGGCGAAGGGCGGTGCGGAGATGACGCGTGCTCCGAGCCCGGCCTTCAGGGTGTCGGTCACGATGACGTCGATGTCGGTCATGGCCGCGGTCGGGAACGTCAACCGGCTGTCGCCCAGGAAGAGTTCGCCGTCGCGGTCGTGCATCCCGCCGAGCGGGTTTCCGGGCGGGAGGGCGAGCAGGTCGCGTGGCAGCCAATGGGCGTGGACGTCGATGACTCCGGCGCGCAGGGCACCGTTCATGGTGTTCTCCTCGATCGGCCCCGGGGAGCGGCGCTCATCCGGGGCTCGTGTGTGTCAGGCCGTGGCCCGGCGCTGTTCCCGGGCCGCGCGCTCGACGGCACGCCGGATGGGCCCGTAGCCGGTGCAGCGGCAGATGTTGGACCCGACCACGTGGTCCATGGCCTCCGGGTGGTCGGCGAGGTCGGGATCGGCGTCGAGCGCTCCGGCGGCCACCATGAGGAACCCGGGGGTGCAGAAGCCGCACTGGAGGGCGTGTTCGGCCGAGAACGCCCGCTGCAGCGGGTGGGGTTCGCCGTCAAGGCCGGCGAGGCCCTCCACCGTGCGGAGGGAGCGGCCGTCGGCCTGCGCGGCCAGCACCAGGCACGAGCGGATCGGCTCGCCGTCCATGAGGATCGAGCAGGCTCCGCAGATGCCGTGTTCGCACCCCAGGTGCGTGCCCGTGAGTCCGAGGTCGTCGCGCAGGACGTCGGCGAGCAGTCGGCGGGGCTCGACGTCGAGGGAGTGGTCGGTGCCGTTCACCTTGAGCGTGATCTTCATCGCTGGTCTCCCTCTCGTGCGGCGCGGCGGGCACGCTGGTCCTTCGCTGCTTCGCGGAGCGTTCGTGCGACCAGGACGGCGATGATGCGCCGCTTGTAGTCGACGTCGGCGAACGGTTCGGGCAACGGCGCCGCGTCCTGCTCGGCGGCGATACGGCCGGCCCGGGCGAACGGATGGTCGTCGGGTACCCGGGGCCCCGACGGGAGCGAGCCGAGTTCGGCGCCGCGCAGGGCGTGTTCCGCGGCCCGGGCCCGCACCGGACGGTCGGCCGAGTTGACCAGTCCGATCCGTACGTCGCTGATCACGCCGTCGTCGACCGTGAGGGTCGTCCCGACGGCGGCCTGGGCGAAGCAGAAGTGTGTCCGGCGGTGCTCGATGAAGCTCGCGCCGGTGTTCTCGCCGAGCAGCGGCAGGCGTACGGCGGTGATGAGTTCCTGCGGCCGGCGGGCGGTCAGGAACGGCCCGAGGAAGTAGTCGCCGGCGGCGACGGACCGGACCCCCTCGGGTCCGGCCAGCTCCACGGTGGCGTCCAGGGCGGTGCCGACGGCGCACCACTCCGAGGCGGGATGGGCCCAGCCGTAGCTGCCGACCATGGTCCCGCGGGAACGGATGGGCGGATGGGCGATGTTGACCACGGCCTGGGCCAGCAGTGTGCCCAGCGGGCCGGGCACGGCATCGGGCGATTCGAAGGCCGCGTGCCGGACCAGGGCACCGACGCGCAGTTCGTCGCCCTCGACGCTCATACCGTCGAGCTCCGGGATCCGATTGATGTCGACGACGAGTTCCGGCTGGACGCGTTCCAGATGCATCTCCAGGATCAGGCTCTGTCCGCCGGCGATGACCTGGGCCGTGCGCTCGGTGTCGCCGAGTGCCCCGACGGCCTCGGCGACCGTGCGGGGCACCACGTAGTCGAAGGTTGCGGGCTTCACCGGTCGCCTTCCTCGTTCGTCGAGACGCGCAGCGCGCGCAGGATGCTGTCGGGGGTGAGCGGCATCTGCAGCAGACGGGGATCGACGTGCGGCAGGGCGTCGGCCACGGCGTTGGCGATGGCGGCCGGGGTGCCGATGCAGCCCGACTCCCCCGCTCCTTTGGCACCCAGGGGGGAGTTGGGGCTCGGGGTGTGGGTGTCCTTGACCTCGATGGGCGGGACTTCCGTGAACGTCGGGAGCAGATAGTCCAGGAACCCGCCGGCCAGGTGCGGTACGCCGTCGTCGTTGAACTGCATGCCTTCGTAGAGGGCTTGGCCGATGCCCTGCAGGGCCGATCCGTACGCCTGGCCGTGCACCACCGCGGGGTTGAGAATCACGCCGCAGTCGTCGACGGCCACGAGTTGCAGGATGTTCACGGTGCCCAGGTCCGGATCCACCTCGGTCACTGCCGCGTGCGCTCCGAAGGGAAACGCCTGGCCGGTCTCGAACCGGCCCTCGACGCGCAACGGCCCGGTGTGCTTCACCAGTTCGCCGAGGCCCATCAGGGGTGTGCCGTTGTGGGCGGTGTGCACGCAGCCGTCCGTCCACTCGATCCGGTCGACCGGCAGATCCCACAGCCCCGCCGCCCGGTTGCGGGCCTGGTCGATCAGGAGGTTCGCCAGGTGCTGGAACAGAGCGCCGTCGATCTGCGCCGAGCGGCTGGCGAACGAGCCCAGTCCTTCGGGCTGTTCGTCGGTGTCGCCCTCGATGAGGCGCACCTGGGTCTCCGGGACTCCGAGGAACTTGGCGATCAGTGCGGGGAAGACCGTCTCGTGTCCCTGGCCGCTGGGCGCCGCACCGCACCGCGCGACGACCTGGCCGTCCTCGTCGACCTGAAGACTGCCGAACTCGTGCAGACCGCCGGTCTCGCCGCCGGAGCGCTCCACATAGCAGGAGACTCCGATACCCAGCGGAAAGGCGTCCGGGTCCGTGCGGCGGCGGGCCTGCTCCGCACGCCACTTCTCATGGTTGAGCGTCTGAAGGGCCAGATCCAGGGCGGCGGCGTAGTTCCCGCTGTCGTAGACGCGTCCGACCGGTGTCTCGTACGGGAAGGCGTCCGGCGGGATGAAGTTGCGCCGCCGCAGCTCGATCGGGTCCATCCCGAGCCGCCGGGCGAGCAGGTCCATGCTCCGCTCGATCGCGATCGCCGCCTCGGGGCGTCCGGCGCCCCGGTACGGATAGGTCACCATGGTGTTGGTGAGCACCGAGCGCAGGGTCGCGTGGACGTGCGGGGTGGTGTAGGCGCCGGCCGCCATCCACGCCGTCTGCATGGGCAGTCCGGCGCCGAGGTGCGGATAGGCGCCGACATCGGCGTCGATCGACAACGCATAGGCGAGAAGCCGTCCGTCGGCGTCGGCGGCGAGCCGGACGGTCTGGTCCTGCCCCCGGCCCCGGGTGGCGACGAGCATGGACTCCCGGCGGTCCTCGATCCAGCGGACCGGTCGCCCGAGCCGCAGGGCCAGGTAGGCGACGGTCACGAACTCGGGGAACGCGGCGCTCTTCGACCCGAAGGCGCCTCCCGTGTCCGGCACGACGACCCGGATCCGGTCGGCGGGCCGGCCGAGCAGCGCGGCGAGTTCACGGCGCAGCCGGTGCGGCATCTGGTGCCCCGACCACACCGTCAGCCGGTCCCCCTCCGGTACGGCGAGGATCGTGCGGCATTCCATGGGGCTGGGCATCAGCAGCTGCTGCCGGTACGTGGCCTCGACGACGGCCGCGGCGTCTTCCCAGACGGAGGGGTCGATGGGCGCTCCCGCCTCGCCCCGCAGAACGACGTTGGTCTTCCCGTCGAACAATTGGACGGAGTCTGCCAGCGCCGCGGACGGTGTCACCACGGCGGGCAGGGGATCGATCGTGACGGTGACCTCGGCGACGCCGTCCTCGGCCCGGTACCGGTCCTCTCCGAGAACGACGGCCAGGGCCTCGCCCGGATAGCGCACCCGGTCCTTCACGAGTGCGGGCCACTCCCGGCCGGCCACGGCCTCCTCCGTGGAGAGTCGCGCCAGCAGGGTGTACGGCACCGCGGGCAGCTCCGGCAGATCCGCCGCGGACCAGGCGCCGACCACTCCGGACACGGCACGGGCCGCCGTGCAGTCGACCTCGCGCAGCACGCCGTGCGCGACTTCGCTTCTCACGAACGCGGCGTCCAGACAACCCGGCACTCTGATATCAGCGACGTACCGGCCTTTTCCGGTAAGAAGTCGTTCGTCCTCACGTCTGGTCCATTTCTCCACAACAACACCTCGATCGTGTCTTTGCGGGAACAGGTGAACAGAAGTCGATCCGCACCGAACGGGGTACGGAATTCTCACTCGTCACGCTCACCATTGCCATCGCCATTGCCATCGCTGTGCGACCGTTTCCAGGAATGGCGACCGAGGCCGCTCAGCCTGCTTCCACGGTAATCATGGTCGACGCGCGGGACGAGTTGTGAGGGGAGACTGTGCACTGTGGGGACGAAGGCGTGCGCTGGGCGGACAGGCCGCCCGGCCGGGGGAGCCGGGCGGCACAGGGGTCAGCCGAGTTCCGTGTCCAGCCAGGCGAGGACCTCGGGCGTCACCGGGTCGGTGATGTCGGCGAACTCCTCGTGCTTCTTCAGGAACTTCGCCACGTAGGGGCAGACCGGCACGATCCGCATCCCCTGGGCGCGCACATCGGTCAGCGCCTCCTGGACCAGCCGGCCGGCCAGGCCCTGGCCGGCGAAGGCCTCGTCGACCTCGGTGTGGTAGAAGACGCGCTGTGCGCCCCGGTCGCGGTACGCGGTCAGACCGGCGCGCTTGCCGTCGACCAGGATCTCGTAGCGGTGCCTGGCGTCTGCCCGCTCGACGACCGGAGCGGTGGAGGGCTGGCTCATGGGGGTGCCTTTCGACTGTTTGTCGGCTCTTTCGGCTGTGCGTCCGCGCTTTTGACCGCGTGTCCGTGCCTTCGACGGTACGTCAGTCGCGCGGCGGATTCTTGCGCGGCGTGATGATGGAATTCGGCAGGGCGGGCGCGGGAAGCCGGTTCCCCGGATATCCCTCGACGGCGCCGAAGCGGTCGGATTCGTTCTCCCAGTCCGCACGTGCCTCGACGATATCGCCGTGACTGCGGCCGATGAAATTCCACCACATGACGATCTCCTCCTCGAAGGGAGTTCCGCCGAGCAGCACCGTACGCGCGGGCTCCCCCGACTCGTTCGTCAGGGTCAGCGTGTCGGTTCCGGGGTGGACATAGGCCAACTCCGCGGGACGCAGGCGCACATCGGCCACCCGCACATCCCCCTGGTCGACGAGAAGACCGTGCTCGAAGCCGGGGTCGACGGCGAGGGTGACCGTCGCGTGGGGCTGGAGGACGATCTCGGCGCCGAGCAGCGGTGTGAAGGTCCGCACCGGGGACGACACTCCGGCCAGGCTGCCGAGGAAGACCCTGATCTCGGCCCCGTCGACCCGCAGAGGCTCGGGCACATGGTGCTGGAAGTCCCGCTCGGTGTGCCGGTGTTCCTCGGGCAGCGCCACCCACAGCTGGACGCCGTGCAGGACCGTGGTGCGCGGGGTGGAGACCTCCGAGTGGCAGATGCCGTGCCCGCCCGTCATGAGGTTCAGCTCGCCGGGCTTGACGAGGGCGTGGCTGCCCAGGCTGTCGCGATGCTCGATCTCCCCGCTGAACAGCCAGCTCACCGTCTGCAGCCCGGTGTGCGGATGGGGGGCGACATCCATGCCGCCGGTCGCTGCGACATCGTCGGGTCCGTAGTGATCGGCGAAGCACCAGGCCCCGATCAGGGTCCGGGCCCGCTGGGGCAGGGTGCGCCGCACGGTCATCGCCCGGGGGCCGCCGAGCGGTACGTCGCGCGCGGTGATCACATCGACCCGCGGCCCCTGTGCCGGCTGCCCGCGGTCCGCTGCCGCCCGGCAGCGAACCTCGACCGGTTCTGTTTCGACGTTGCTCACCGTGACCGCCTCCCGCTCTTCCATAATGGTTTTACATTAAACAACTATCGTCCTGATCATAGGACGATGACGGTGTCACGTACACGACGGAACGACGGGCCGGAAGCGGCCGCCGAAGGAGTCCCGAGTTGACCACCCCCACAACGCACCCCGCCCACCAGCGCATCTTCCTCGACAAGCAGAGCCCTTCGGCCTACCGGGCGCTGGTCGGGACCTCGGAGGCAGTGCACGCCGCCGCCGCCGAGGCGGGACTCGAACGAACCCTCGTCGAGCTGATCAACCTCCGTGTGTCCCAGATCAACGGGTGCGCGTACTGCCTCAACGTACACACCCGGGCCGCCCAGCACGCCGGCGATACCCCGCAGCGGCTCGGGGTGCTGGCGGCCTGGCGCGACACCGAACTCTTCACGCGCGAGGAGCGCGCGGCACTCGCGCTGGCCGAGGCCACCACCGAGCCGAGGGACGCCGCCGCCCAGGAAACCTCGTACGAAGAGGCCCGGCAGGTGCTCACGGACGACCAGATCTCCGCGGTGATCTGGGTGGCGATCACCATCAACGCGTTCAACCGGCTCTCGATCATGAGCAAGCACCCCGTGCGCCGGCTCGACGGCCAAAACCGCACGATCATCTCCGGGCGAGATGACTGACATCCAAAACCATCTCCCGGAACGAGGAAGCAACGGGAGCCGCCGAGCGCTTGGTCCCCGTGAGAGCACCGAGGAAGCTGCTCGAACCACCGCAAGGCGTCTCCCCGAGCCGGCCCCGGCCGACTCCGTTCCCGAAGAAGGTCCCGTGTCCCAGTCGTCCGCTCTGCGCACGTCCCGTAGCACCGAGACCACCGGCCAGGCCGCCCATGGCGTCCCGGGCTGGCTGGTCGCACTGCTCGCCGTCGCCTCCGGAATGACGGTCGCCAATCTCTACTACGCCCAGCCGCTGCTGTCGTCGCTGCGCGACGTCTTCCACATCAGCACGGCCACCGCGGGCGTACTGATCACGCTCACCCAGGTCGGCTACGTCATCGGCATGCTCTTCCTGGTCCCGCTCGGCGACCGGCTGGAGAAGCGCGGACTGATCACCGTGCTGCTGACGGTGACCACCCTGGCCCTGGTGGCGGCCGGCCTCGCGACCAGCTTCCCCATGCTGCTGGCCGCCTCCCTGATCAGCGGGGCCACCTCCGTCGTCGCCCAGATCCTGGTCCCCTTCGCTGCGAGCCTCGCCCCCGACCACGCCCGCGGCCGGATCGTCGGCCGGGTGATGAGCGGACTGCTCACCGGCATCCTGCTCTCCCGGACGCTGAGCAGCCTGGTCTCCGACCTCGCCGGCTGGCGCGTCGTCTACCTCGGCTCGGCGGTTCTGATGGCCCTCCTGGCCGTGGCCCTGCGTGCCGCACTGCCCCAGCACGCACCCACCACCTCCGTGCCCTACCACCATGTGCTGCGCTCCACCGTGCGCCTGGTGCGCACCCACCCCGCACTGCTGCGCCGAGGCCTGTACCAGGCCGCCCTGTTCGGTTCCTTCAGCGCCTTCTGGACCACCGTCTCCTACGTCCTTACCGGTCCCCGCTTCCACTACTCCCCCATCGGCGTCGGCATCTTCGCCCTCGTCGGAGCCGCCGGAGCCGCCATCGCCCCGCTCGCCGGACACTGGGCCGACCGCGGGCTGACCCGGCCCCTCACGGGCGTCGCGTTCGCCGTCGCCGCCCTGGCCTTCGCCGTCGCGGGCTTCGGAGGACACAGCATCGTCCTGCTCGCCCTGGCCGCCATCGCCATCGACATGGCCGTACAGACCACGCTGATCCTCGGCCAGCACACCGTCTACCAGCTGGACAACCCGCCCGCACCCAGCCCCCTAGGGTCGTCATGAACCACACGAACGGTCGCTGACAGGGGGCGCCATGCGACAGATTCCCTCCGGTGCCGCGCACGAGCGCTCGATCACCTTCCCGCTGGAGGTCGATGTCACCGTCGCCGCAGCTCGGCCGGTACCACTGCCGGCCGAGCTGCGGTACGACCGGAGCGACCCGTATGCGGTGCGCCTGTCCCTGGGCACCCACTCCCCCCTCACCGTCGACTGGGTGTTCGCCCGCTCGCTCCTCGCCGACGGCCTTCGGGTGCCCGCGGGGATCGGGGACGTCCTGGTCGTTCCGCGGCACCGCTGCCGTCCGGAGGCGATCCGCATCGTCCTCAGATCGCGGACCGGGTCGGCGGTCCTGGAGATCGCGGAGTCCGCGGTGACCGCCTTTCTGCGGCAAACCGAGGCGGTGGTGCCGCAGGGCTGCGAGCACCACCACATCGACCTGGACGACGTCGTCGCGCGGCTGACGGCGGGCGGCGACTGAGCGCCGTGCGGTCAGCGGAGCGCCGCGAGGGCCGGCTCCATGGCCCGGTGGAACGTCGGATAGGTGTAGATCATGTGCCGCAGCCGCTCGACCGGGACTTCCGCGTGGACGGCGACATTGAGCCCGTACAGCAGCTCGCCCCCGGCGGGCCCCGCCGAGGTCGCACCGACCAGGACCGCCCGGTCGGCGTCCTCGACCAGCTTGATGAACCCGTCGCCGCCCGGTCCGTGGATCCACCCACGGGTCGAGGAGGCGTTCGGCAGGACCGCGGTCCGCACCCGCAGGCCCCGCTCGCGGGCCTGGCGCTCGGTGAGTCCCACGGCGGCGATCTCGGGATCGGTGAACGTCACACGGGGCAGGGCCCGGTAGTCCGCGTCGGGACCCGGCGTGCCGAGAATGTCCCGGGTCGCGATCTGGGCCTCGTACATCGACACATGGGTGAAGGCACCGTGTCCGGTGATGTCGCCGACCGCCCACAGCCCCTCGGCCGCCCGCATCTGGCCGTCCGTGGGCACGGCGTGCGCGGCCGGGTCCAGTCCCGCCGCCTCGACGCCCAGCGCGGCAAGGTCGGCATGACGCCCGGTGGCGACGAGGAGCCGCTCGGCACGCAGGGGCTCCCGCTCGTCGTCGAGAAGCACGGTGAACGCGGTGCCGTCATGGCTCACCTGACGCGCCCGGGCACCGGTGAGCACGGCCACGCCGTCGGCCCGCAGGGCCCTCGCGGCCAGCTCCCCGGCCTCCGGTTCCTCCTGCGACAGCAGCCGGTCCTGGCCCTCGACGATGGTGACCCGGCAGGTGAAGCGAGCGAAGACCTGAGCCACCTCGACCCCGATGGCGCCCCCGCCGAGGACGATCATCGACGTCGGCAGCTCCCGCGCGGCCATGGCGTCGCGGTTGGTCCAGTACGGCGTGGAGCCGAGGCCGGGCACCGGTGGGATCCGGGGCCGGCTGCCCGTGGCGAGGACGACACCGCGCCGGGCGTCGAACGTGCGGTCGCCGACCGTCACCTGCCGCGGGCCCGTCAGGCGCCCTCTTCCGCGCACCAGCCGTCCGCCCTTGGCCACGAGGCGGTCGGCCGCGACCTGGTCGTTCCAGTCGTCGGTGGCTTCGTCCCGGATGCGTCCGGCGACCCGGGTGAAGTCCGGGACCACCTTCGCGTCCCCGGCGAGAGCGGCGACGCGCCGCGCCTCGGCGAGCGTGTTCCCGGCCCGGATCATCATCTTGCTGGGCACACATCCCCAGTAGGGGCACTCCCCGCCGACGAGTTCGGCCTCGATCCCCACCACGTCCAGCCCCGCCTCGGCGAGCGTGCCCGCGAGGTACTCGCCGCCCGGTCCCAGCCCGACGACGACCACGTCCGCCTGCTCGTTCATACAGATGCCTTCCTGTCCCTACGGTTGGTGGTGCGATCCGGACGGTTGTCTGTACGATCCGGCGGCCACCGAGGCTAGGGCTGCGGGGGACGGGTCCGGTGTCCCTGAGCGCACCACTGTGAGCCCGAGAGCGAACGCCCGTGCGCGGACGGCGGGTTCGGTGCGCTCACGGGCAGCATCACATGCGCTGCCGGGCAAGGGACGGCCCGCTGGGGCACCTAACGTCGCCTGCATACCCACAGCACGGCACCGCAGGAGGCGCTTCATGACCACCAGCTCCAAGCCCACGAGCAGCCAGCCCTGGCTGCATCAGAAGGGCGAGATCATCCAGGAGTTCGGCACCGTCAAGCAGTTCCCCCTCGGCCTCTCCTACGACGCCCGGATGTACGCCTGCCAGCGCCTGAACCAGGTCCTGGCCGACACGCAGATCCTCTACAGCCTCTACAAGAAGCACCACTGGCTGCTGCGCGGCGCGACCTTCTACCAGCTGCATCTGCTCCTGGACAAGCACGCCGGGGAACAGCTGGAACTCGTCGACACCCTCGCCGAACGGGTGCAGACCCTGGGCGGCGTAGCGGTCGGCGACCCGCGGCACGTCGCCGAGATCACCTCGATCCCGCGTCCGCCGGACGGCGTGGAGGAGGTCCCGGCGATGCTCTCGCGGCTGCTGGAGGCGCACGAGACGATCCTGGTGGACGCCCATGACGGCGCCGCCCGGACCGCCGAGCTGGGCGACGACGGCACCAACGACCTGCTGGTCTCCCAGGTGATCCGCACCGGCGAACTGCAGGCCTGGTTCCTGGCCGAGCACCTGGTCGACACTCCCCTGGTCCGCTCCTGAACGGAGCGGGCATGGTCCGGTGTCCCCGCCCGGCGGGGACATGGGACCGCCGCCCGTCCGCGTACCATGCGACGAAGATCGTCGCCGGATCGGACGGGCGGGGCACCACCGGGAGCGCATGATGGACCTGCGGCAGATGGAAGTCGTCGTCGCGGTGGCGGACACGGGCGGGTTCACGGCCGCGGCGAGGCAACTGCATGTCGTCCAGTCCGCCGTCTCCGGCACGGTGCGGGCGCTCGAACGCGAGCTGGGCACCCTCCTGTTCACCCGCACCACGCACCGGGTGGCCCTCACCCCCGCCGGGGAGGCCTTCGTGCCCGCCGCCCGCGTCACGCTCCGGGCCGCCGAACTCGCCCGCGAGGCGGTCGACGCGGCCAAGGGGGAGCTGCGCGGCCAGGTCACCGTGGGCATCATGCAGGGCGTCTGGGCGGGACTGCACCAGGCCCTGGCCGAGCTGCGCGCGGAGCACCCGGGCGTGGTGCTCCGGCTGCGGCAGGCACCCGTGGCCGACATCCGGCAGGCCCTGCGCGAGGGCACGGTGGACCTGGCCGTGGTGGCGCTGGACCGCCAGCAGCAACGGGGGCTGGTGACCCGGCTGCTGTCCCGCGAGGCGATGGTCCTGGTGGCCTCACCCCGGCGGCGGCTGGACACGGGGCCCGGGGAGGCCACGGTCACCTGGCCGGACGTCGCCCGGCTGCCGCTGGTCGACTTCACCCCCGGCTGGGCCATCCGCTACGCGGTCGACCGGGCCGCGCGCGCCGCCGGTGTGGAGCGCGGTACGACCTTCGAGGTCAACGACATCGTCGCGGCGGCCGAGCTGGTCCGCCACGACCTGGGCGTGTGCATCATGCCCCCGTCCATCGCCTCGCACTTCCCGGACCTGGACCGTTACCGCTTCGACCGGCACGCGCCGACCTGGCAGGTCATGGTGGTACGGCCCCCCGGCGAGCCTCCCGCGGCCGTCGCGGCGCTGCTGCGGCACATCACCTGACCCCGCCGGTGTCCCGGGCCGCGCGGCTACCCGTCCGTGTGACTTGTGTCTGACCTGGAGTGACACGCGCACCACGCGAGCCGTTGACCGTACGATCAGGCAATGCCTGACACGACCGAAACCACGCCCGGCTGGCTGTCTCCCGACGACCTCGAGCTGGCACGTGCCCGTATGCCGATCCTGTACGTGGAAGCCGTGCCCGTGCGCGTCGACGACAGCGGTGAAGTCACCAGCGTCGGACTGCTGTTGCGGATAGGGCCAGACGGAACCGTCAGCCGTACGCTCGTCTCCGGGCGGGTGCTGCACCACGAACGGGTGAGGGACGCGCTGCTGCGCCATCTGGAGAAGGACCTCGGACCGGTGGCACTCCCCCGCGTCCCGTCCTCCCTCCAGCCCTTCACCGTCGCGGAGTACTTCCCGACCCAGGGGATCACGCCGTTCCACGATCCCCGCCAGCACGCGGTGGCCCTCGCCTACATCGTCCCGGTGGCCGGGGACTGCCGTCCCCGTCAGGACGCCCTCGACCTGGAGTGGTTCAGCCCCCAGGAAGCGTCCTCGGCCGTGGTCCAGAGCGACATGCCGGGAGGTCAGGGCGTCCTCCTCAAGCAGGCCCTGGCCCATGTCGGCTGTCTGCTCTGAACGACACGCCGGCGATACCGTCCGCCGCATCCCTTCCGTCCGGCCCCTGGGGCACAGGTCCGGACGGAAGGGGCGGGACGTCCGGCCAGTCGCCCATGGCCCGCACATGCGGTTCATAGGCGGTTCACCGGGCGGGAAATGACGGCCGATACGAAACGGGGGTTGCCTCGGTCGAGGAACCATGTGACATAGTACTGACGTGACCGAGCGACTGACCTGCGATGTCGTGGTCGTCGGCGCGGGCATGGTGGGCGCGGCCTGCGCCTGGTATGCCGCCCGGGCCGGGCTGGACGTCGCACTCGTGGATCGCGGGCCCGTGGCCGGCGGCACGACGGGGGCGGGCGAGGGGAATCTGCTCGTCTCCGACAAGGCACCCGGACCGGAGCTCGAACTCGCCCTGTTCTCCCTGAGGTTGTGGGCCGAACTGGCCGAGGAGCTGGGCCCGGCCGTCGAGTACGAGACCAAGGGCGGCCTCGTCGTCGCCTCGGCCCCCGAAGGGCTCGCCGCCCTAGCCGACTTCGCCGCCGGGCAGCGGGCGGCCGGGGTGAGCGCGGTGGAGATCGCCGCCGACGGGCTCCACGAGCTGGAGCCGCAGCTGGCCCCGGGACTCGCGGGCGGTGTGCTCTACCCGCAGGACTGCCAGGTGATGCCTGCCCTCGCCGCCGCTCGTCTGCTACGGGCTTCGGGCGCCCGCCTGCTGACCGGCCGGACGGTGACCGAGATACCGCGCACCCCGCGGGGCGCCGTGCGCGGGGTACGGACGGACCGGGGCGTGATCCATGCGGGGGCGGTCGTGAACGCCACGGGAGCCTGGGGAGGCGAGCTGGCACAGCGGGCGGGTGTGCGCCTGCCGGTGCTGCCCCGCCGCGGATTCGTCCTGGTCACCGAGCCGTTGCCGCGTAGGGTCCGGCACAAGGTGTACGCGGCCGACTATGTCGCGGACGTGGCGAGCGACTCCGCGGCTCTGGGGACCTCTCCGGTGGTCGAGGGCACGGCCGCGGGACCCGTCCTGATCGGCGCGAGCCGCGAACGCGTCGGGTTCGACCGGTCGTTCTCGCTGCCGGCCGTGCGGGCGCTGGCGACGGGGGCGACCCGGCTCTTCCCCTTCCTGGAGCGGGTGCGGGCGATGCGCTCCTACCTGGGCTTCCGGCCGTATCTGCCCGACCATCTGCCCGCGATCGGCGCGGATCCGCGGGCCCCGGGGCTGTTCCACGCCTGCGGTCACGAGGGCGCCGGGATCGGGCTCGCCACCGGCACCGGACAGCTGATCGCCCGGCTCCTGAGCGGCGGGGCGCCGGAACTCGACCTCGCGCCCTTCCGGCCGGAGCGTTTCGAACGGGAGGCCCGGTGAATCCCCTGAACCGGGCGCGGCCCCGGCCGGGCCCCGCCTTCACGGTCACCTTCGACGGCCGCGAGATCGAGGCCCGGCCCGGCTGGACGGTCGCCGCCGCGCTGTGGGCGGCGGGCATCGTCTCCTGGCGCACCACCCGGTTCGAGGGCCGACCGCGCGGGGTCCTCTGCGGGATCGGCGTCTGCTTCGACTGCCTTGTGACCGTCAACGACCGGCCGAACCAGCGCGCCTGCCTGGTGCCGGTGCGGCCCGGCGATGTGATCCGTACACAGGAGGGGACCGGGCATGCGCACTGACCTCGCGGTGATCGGCGCGGGCCCGGCCGGGCTGGCCGCGTCCCTCGCGGCGGCGGCGCGGGGCGTACGCGTCGCACTGGTCGACGCCGCGCCCGAGGCGGGCGGCCAGTTCTACCGGCAGCCCGCCGCCGGACTCGGGGCACGGCACCCGTGGGGACCACAGCACCGGGGGCGCACCTGGAGGCGGCTGCGCGAGGGACTCGGCCGGCACATCGCCGCCGGGCGCACTCACCATCTGAAGGACCATCATGTGTGGTGCGTGGAGCGGGAGTCCGAGGGATTCACCGTGCATGCGCTGCTCGGTCCGGAGCAGGAGGAGCCGGTCGTCGTACGCGCCGCGGCCGTACTGCTGGCCACCGGCGCCCATGAGAAGGTGCTGCCCTTCCCCGGCTGGACCCTGCCCGGGGTCGTCACCGCCGGGGGCGTCCAGGCCCTGCTCAAGGGCGGGCTCGTGGTGCCGGGGTGCCGGGCGGTCGTGGCCGGGACCGGGCCGCTGCTGCTGCCGGTGGCGACGGGGCTCGCCGCGGCGGGGACGACGGTCGCCGCACTGGTGGAGTCCGCCGACCCCGGGCGGTTCGCCCGACAGGCCCGGGCCCTCGCGGCGGAGCCCGGCAAGGCCGTCGAGGCGGCGGGGTACGGGGCACGGCTGCTGCGCCACCGGGTACGGGTCCTGGTCCGCCACACCGTGGTGGAGGCGGAGGGCAGCGACCGGCTGACGGCGGTGACGGTGGCCGCGCTCGACGCCGACGGCCGTGTACGGCCCGGCAGTGGGCGCCGTATCCCCTGCGACTCCCTGGCCGTCGGGCACGGCCTGCTGCCGCACACCGATCTCGCCGAGACCCTGGGCTGCCGGGTCGACGGCGGGCGTGTGCACGTCGACGACGAGCAGCGCACCGACGTACCGGGGGTATGGGCGGCGGGCGAGGCCACCGGGGTCGGCGGTGCGGCGCTCGCACTCGCCGAGGGGCACCTCGCCGGACGGTCGATCGCCGCACGGCTCGCGGGCGCCGCGCCCGGTCCGCGCGGTGGGGAGCGCGCCGCCGAACGCCGGGCCGCGCTCCGGAGCTTCGCCGCAGCACTCGACCGTGCCTACGCGCCCCGCGCCGGCTGGGCCGAGCGGATCACCGACGACACGGTGGTGTGCCGCTGCGAGGAGGTGCGGGCGGGGGCCGTACGGGAGGCCGTACAGGATCTGGGCGCCGGCGATCTGCGCACCGTCAAACTGCTCACCCGGGCCGGGATGGGGTGGTGTCAGGGCCGGATGTGCGGGACCGCGGTCGCGGGGGTCGCCGGCTGCCAGGAGACGGTGACACGCAGGCCTTTCGCCCGGCCGGTGCCGTTGGGTGTGCTCGCCCGGGAGCCGGAGGAGGGGCAGCAGCGGGAGGAGGGGCGGCAGTCGGAGGGTAGACAGCCACGACAGCAACAGGATGGGCTCAGTTGAGGGAAGGCACGGACCGAGGGAAAGGCTGGCATCAGTACTATGTCACACATCATCCAAGGGGGACCGCCCATGACCGTCCCGCAGCACCGGCCCTGGCACGGTGTCCTCGTGGCCACCGCGCTGCCGTTCACCGACCGGCTCACCGTCGACCACGGCAGATTCGCCGAGCACTGCGCCTGGCTCGTGGCGAACGGCTGCGACGGCGTCGTGCCGAACGGCTCGCTCGGCGAGTACCAGGTCCTCACCCCCGAGGAGCGCGCCAAGGTGGTGGAGACGGCGGTGTCCGCGGTCGGCGGGTCCCGGGTCATGCCCGGCGTCTCGGCGTACGGATCGGCGGAGGCCCGCCGCTGGGCCGAGCAGGCACGCGACGCCGGCTGTGCGTCGGTGATGCTGCTGCCGCCGAACTCCTACCGCGCCGACGAGCGGTCCGTGCTCGCGCACTACGCGGAGGTCGCGCGGGCGGGGGTGCCGGTCGTGGCGTACAACAACCCGGTCGACACCAAGGTCGACCTGGTCCCCGAGCTGCTCGCGAAGCTGCACGCCGAGGGGTGCGTCCAGGCGGTCAAGGAGTTCTCGGGCGACCCCCGGCGCGCCTACCGCCTCGCGGAACTGGCCCCGGAACTGGACCTGTTGATCGGCGCCGACGACGTCCTGCTGGAACTCGCGGTCGCGGGCGCAAAGGGCTGGGTGGCCGGCTATCCGAACGCACTGCCCCGGGCGGCGGTGCAGTTGTACCGGTCGGCGGTCGCGGGCGACCTGGACAGCACGCTGCCGCTGTACCGGCAGTTGCACCCGTTGCTGCGCTGGGACTCCCGGGTGGAGTTCGTCCAGGCGATCAAGCTGTCGATGGACATCGTCGGAGGGTACGGCGGCCCCGTGCGGCCTCCGCGGGTCCCCCTGCTGCCCGAGCAGGAGAGTGCCGTCCGGGCCGCCACGGAACAGGCCGTGGCGGCGGGACTCGGCTGAACCGGCGCACACCGAACGGAAGGAGACCGGTCATGCGCAGCAAGCTCGTCCTGCACGCCGTCGACTCCCACACCGAGGGGATGCCGACCCGGGTGGTCACCGGGGGCATCGGCACGATCCCCGGCGACACCATGAACGAGCGGCGCCTGTGGTTCCGTGAACACCGCGACGACATCAAGCGGTTGCTGATGAACGAACCGCGCGGGCATGCGGCGATGAGCGGCGCGATCCTCCAGCCGCCCACCCGCCCGGACTGCGACTGGGGCGTCGTGTACATCGAGGTCTCGGGCTATCTGCCGATGTGCGGGCACGGCACGATCGGTGTGGCGACCGTGCTCGTGGAGACGGGGATGGTCGAGGTCACCGAACCGGTGACCACCATCCGCCTGGACACCCCGGCGGGGCCCGTCGTCGCCGAGGTCGCCGTCGAGGGCGGTGCCGCCCTGTCCGTCACCCTCAGGAACGTGCCGTCCTTCTCCGTCGGTCTCGGCCGCAAGGCGACCCTGCCGGACGGGCGTACGGTGACGTACGACCTCGCCTACGGCGGCAACTTCTACGCGATCCTGCCGCTGGAGGAGTTCGGGCTGCCCTTCGACCGCTCCCGCAAGGACGACATCCTCGCGGCAGGGCTGTCGCTCATGGACGTTGTCAACGCGGAGCAGGAGCCCGTCCATCCTGAGGATCCGACGATCCGCGGCTGCCATCACGTCCATCTGTACGCGCCGGGCGCCACCGCGCGACGCTCCCGGCACGCCATGGTCATCCATCCGGGCTGGTTCGACCGCTCCCCCTGCGGCACGGGCACCAGCGCGCGCATGGCCCAGCTGCACGCGCGCGGTGAACTCCCCCTGCACACCGAGTTCGTGAACGAGTCCTTCATCGGGACGCGGTTCTCGGGGCGGCTGCTCGGCACGACGGAGGTGGCGGGCCTGCCCGCGGTGCTGCCCAGTTTCACGGGACGGGCGTGGGTGACCGGCACGGCGCAGTACCTCCTGGACCCACGCGACCCCTTCCCTGCGGGATTCGTCCTCTGACCGACACATGCCCGCACCCCCAGCCGCTCCCCCGCCTGGGATACTCGTGGTGCGTGACATTGCACCGTCTGCCGAACCGGCCCGTGCGATGCCGGTTCCCGCACCCCGCAGGTGCCCGTACGAGGAGAGACTCCATGGCCGCCCCGCGCACCGGTTCGCCGTCCGCCGCGCCCGCCCTGCCCACACTGGGCGGGAAGAAGAGCAGCTATCGCGAGCGGGTCGCCGACGCCCTGCGCGCCGCTCTGGTGGCGGGCGAGCTGCGCCCCGGCGAGGTCCACTCCGCGCCGGCCCTCGCCGCCCGCTTCGGCGTCTCGGCGACCCCGGTGCGCGAGGCCATGCTCGACCTGGCCAAGGAGGGCATGGTCGACACCGTCCCCAACAAGGGTTTCCGGGTCACCGCCGTCTCCGAGAAGCAGCTCGACGAGTACACCCACGTCCGCTCCCTCATCGAGATCCCGACGACGGCCGGGCTGGCCGGGAGCGCGGACCGTGTCTCGCTGGAGGCCCTGCGCCCAGCCGCGCGGGAGATCGTCTCCGCCGCGGCCGCCGGGGACCTCATCGCGTATGTCGAGGCAGACACCCGCTTCCACCTCGGTCTGCTCGCGCTCGCCGGCAACGCCCACCTCGTGGAGGTCGTCGGCGATCTGCGCAAGCGGTCCCGGTTGTACGGGCTGACGGCGCTCGTGGAGGCCGGTCGGCTGACGGCCTCGGCGCAGGAGCACCTCGAACTCCTGGACGCCCTGCTGGACGGGGACGAGGAGGCCGTACGGAAGGTGATGACGCGGCATCTGGGCCATGTGCGGGGCCTGTGGGCCGCCCCCGGCGAGGAGGCCCGGCACGCCCGGAGGTGAACCGGTCGGCGGGCCGGGTGCGGGAACGGTCCCGCGGGTGGCACCGTGGGCCTCGCCCCAAGGGATCGGAGGCCGAACATCGTGACCGTCATCGCCTGGATCGTCGAAGGCACCTGGCCCGCCTGTGTGGACGCCGCCAGAACCCATGCGCCCGAGGACGCCGACATCGTGCTGCTGCACGTCGCCGACCCCGGCGCGCCGGGCGCCGCCCACGGTGCCTTCGCCGGACTGCTCGGCCGCGCCCACCCCGCCCGCGACCCCGGGACCGCGCTGGAGCACCTGGCCACCGCCGCCGGCGAACACCTCCTGACCGCGTCGGCACAACGCCTGGGACGGCCGTGCACCCGGCAGGAGCGCACCGGCCGCGTGGAACGGGAAGTCGTGGCCGCCGCCGAAGGCGCCGATCTGCTCGTCCTGGCCCGCGACGGCGACCGCACCCGTCTCGGGCCCCACAGCCTCGGCCCCGCCAGTCGCTTCGTCGTCGACCACGCCCCCTGCCCGCTCCTGCTCGTCTGGCCCGAACCCGCCCCCAGCACGGACACCATCCCCCCGGCCCCGCCTCGGCCATCGCACCACGGATAGGCATGCGGCCTGGCAGGGAGAGGCGCCACCCCCGACAACCAGCGTCTACGGACACGCTGCGTCACGACACGACGGGCCCACGGACACCTCCGCACCGCTTAACTTCGAAGACCCACGATCGGCGCCCGGGCCGGGGCCCTTGTGCGGTCAGGCCGGGGGAACCTCGTCGGTCGGCGGCTCCTCGACAGAGACGGCCAGCACGGGCCCGAGGGTGCGCTGTCCGAGCGGCGCAGGAGCGGCCTGGTGGAGGACCGCCCGCTCCGGCCGCGTCGACCCCGCACGCGTCGTCTCCCACGTCCTGGACTGGGAGCAACTCCCCGACGCACTGTCCGAGAAGCACCTCAAGCCTGTCTTCGTCCGCGCCGCCGGGTGACCACTGAGCCGGGGGCGGCTACGCGTGGCACATGCCGTGGTTGACCATCTGGGTGTGCCGTGCGACCACCGGGCGCGCGCTCTTGGCCAGGGACTTCACGAGCGGGTTGGTGCCCGAGGCGATCTCCTTGTCGATGAGCGCGAGGGTCTGCACATGGGCGGGGTACTGGGCCTTGAGCCACGCCGCGTCGTACGCGGGCGTCCCGGCGAGGGACTTGAGGGCGGCGGTCTGCCTCAGCTGCCCGTCCGTCTGCCCGGACGGCAGTGCCACGTCGAGTTCTGCCGCGGTCTTGACGACACCGGCGTCAAGGGCGCGGTGGTCGCGGATGAAGTGGGCGCCGACCTGCTTGACGCAGTCGGTGGTCGCGGCGCTCTGAGCTTGCTGACCGACCGAAATCTCCCACAGGTTGCCCTGGTGGGCTGCGGTCAGGAGCTGTTTGTCCAGGGCGGAGACCGGCGACGGCGAGAGCGACGACGAAGCGAGAGCCGGGAGCGACGTGGCACCCATGACACACAGGGTGGCGGCGCAGACGGCGGCGGAACGGGCACGGGATCGAGTCGTGTACATGAGCCCTCCATAGGTCGCACGTGCAAGCCCCGACGAAAAACCCCACCCTTATTGCTCGAAGCGCGAGAAACCGCACCTATGCCATGCTTCACCCGGTCGTGTTCCTCGGCAACCGAGGACCGTGTGCCTCCAGCAGTTTCGATGGGATCGCGTCGAGCGGCGGCGGCAACTGGGTGACGGGACGGGCCGGCCACCGGTCCGCCGTCCGCGGCGTCCAGGTACCTCATCGGGTCACCGCCCCGACAAGATCGGCGGTCACGTCCCACAGCCGACCGGCCATGACCTCGTCGAGGCCGGCCTTGCCCTGTCGGCGAACGGCCGGGTGGCCCCGGAGGCCACCCAGGCCGTCCGGTCCGACGTAGGAGTTGCCGGGGACGTCCTGGGTGGCGGCGTAGAGCAGCGACAGCGCCCCGCGCTCAGGGTCGTTGGTGAGGAACGTGAACCGGTTGACGACGTTCGACCGGAAGTGGGCGGCCAGTGCGGTGCGGGCGATGCGCGGGCTGGCGAGCACCGAGCGGACCCGGCTGCCGGAGGCGGTCAGCCGGCGCTGCTACTCCAGGGAGAACAGGACGCAGGCGAGCTTCGACGCCTCGTAGGCACGCATGCTGTTGTACTTGCGTGCGCGCCAGTCGAGATCGTTCAAGTCGATCCTGCCCCGCACGGTGCAGCTGACTGGTGACGTGCACCACACGGTCGGTGATGTGCTCGAGCAGCAGGTTCGTCAGCACGAAGGGACCGGAGTGGTTGGTGGTGGTCTGCAGATCGAGGCCGTCCCTGGTCCGCGCGGCGGGGATGTCCATCACACCGGCGTTGTTGATCAGGATGTCGAGGCCACCGGACCAGGCGCCGACGAAGGCCCGCACCGAGGTCAGATCCGCCACGTCGAGCGGCCGGACGTCGAAGTCTCCGGGCAGACCTGCGACAGCGCGGCGGGCCTTGCCGGTGTCCCGTACGCCCAGTACGACACGGGCGCCGGCGCGCGCGAGTTCGCGCGCCGTGATCAGGCCGAGGCCACGGCCGGCGCCGGTGATCACCACCGTCCGGCCGATCAGGTCCGGAAGGTCTTTCGCTGTCCAACTGGTCATGGGTCTTGACTCCGTGGCTCGCGGTTCGAGTCGACCGGCGATCGCCTCACCAGTGAACGCACCGCGTCACGGGCTCAGGAAGGACAACGCTCAACCACTGAATGACCGGTCGTGGCTGAGGCACACCGGATGGCCAACCATGGTGACCACGGACCGTACGTTCGACCGCTCGTCCCTCGGCGCATTCCTGCGCACCCGGCGCGCGGCACTCCAACCGGACGATGTCGGCTTGCGCCGGGGGCAACGCCGGCGCGCTCCGGGCCTGCGTCGCGAGGAGGTGGCGGAGCTGTGCACCATGTCCGCCGACTACTTCGCCCGCCTGGAACGCGGCGACGGGCCGCAACCATCGGAGCCCATGGTCGCGGCCATCGCCCGCGGCCTGCGACTGACCCCGGACGAACGCGATCACCTGTTCCTGCTCGCCGGACACCGCACCGCCCGCCGCGGTCTGCGGGCCCAGCACGTGAGCCCCGGGCTGATGCAGATCATGGACGGCTTGACCGGCAACACCGCACAGGTCATGGGTCCGCTGGGCGAGACATTGCTGCAGACGCCGTCCGCGATGGCGCTGCTCGGCGACCAGACGCACTACACCGGCAACGCACGCTGCGCACCGTACCGCTGGTTCACCGATCCGGCCGCCCGTGAGCGGTACGACCCCGCGGAGCACGGCACGAAGAGCCGGATCAACGCCGCGCTGCTGCGCGAGGCTGTCACCCGCGACGGACCCGGCTCCCCCGCGGCCGACCTGGCCGGCGTCCTGCGCCGCACCAGCGAGGAGTTCGCCCAGCGGGGGGAACGCCACGAGGTGGGCCTCCGGTGGAGCGACGCCAAACGATTCGTCCATCCCCAGGTCGGGCCGCTGGAGCTCTACTGCCAGCTCCTGCTGGAGCCCGACGAGGGCCGGTCGCTGCTCATCTTCACCGCCACCCCGGGTACGGAGAGCCACGAAAACTCGCCCTGCTCACGGTGATGGGCGCCGGCCAGTTCGCCGTCGGCACGAAGTGATGCCGCCGGCAGCGCACACGTCCGCGGCCCACGACAGCCGCAACCGGGTGGGACCGTGCGGTGTCTCGCGCGGCCCCACCCGGTGCCGGGTCAGCTCGCCTTGTGCACGGTGCCCGCGTATCGCTGGGCGAAGCGGGTGCCCGTCCCCGCGGTGACCGTGAAGTCGTAGCGCCCCTCGTCGGTGCGCCACGTCAGCTGCGTGCGGTCGCCGGCGGCGACCCACACGGTCCGTTCCTTGCCCGCGAAGTCGTTCGGCGTGACGGTGAACGCCACGTCGGTGCCGCCGGAGTTGCGCAGCTCCAGCTCGACCGTGGCCTGCTCGGGCCGTCCGGGGGACCGAAGGGTCGCCTTGACCGACGGCACGGCCACGTCGTCCTGGCCCTCCCGGACGACCGTGCCGGAGAAGCGGCGAACGAACCCGTCGGCGCCGTACACGGAGAAGTCGTAGCGGCCGTCGGTGTCGGCGGCGTCCCACACATAGCTGCGCGAGGAGCGTGCCGGGACGGTGAACGGGGTGCCGGTGAACGGCAGGGCGACGTTCGGCAGCACGGTGAAGTGGTAGCCGACGCTGCCGTCGTTGGTGAGGGTGCAGGTGACCTTGCCGGTGGCCCGGTCGACCCGCACATCGGCCCACGGCCGGTACGGCAGGGCGCGGTGCGGGCGTGCGCCCTTCTCCTGCTCGGGCATGGACTGCTGGCCCGGAACCGGCACCGCCGGCAGCGAGTCGCCGGCGTCGGCCTTGGCCATCAGGGCGACCGTGTCGGGCAGCCGGGGGATGCTGTAGTCGGGCTTGGTGAAATCGAAGCAGCTGGTGAGGTCGCCGCAGACAGTGCGGCGCCAGTCGGAGATGTTGGGCTCCTGCACGCCGGTGACGCGCTCCAGGAAGCGCACCACCGAAGTGTGGTCGAATACCTGGGAGTTGACCCAGCCGCCGCGCGACCACGGAGACACGACCCACAGCGGCACCCGGCTGCCGAGCCCGATGGGCTTGCCGCCCGCGAACTCGTCCTTGGTGCCCGGCTCCGGGTACGGCGGGATGACGTGGTCGAAGTACCCGTCGTTCTCGTCGTACATGAGCAGGAAGACGGTGTTCTTCCACACGTCGGGATTGGAGAACAGCGACTGCAGCGCGGTGTTGACCCAGTGGGCGCCGTAGTCGGGGCTGGCGTTCGGGTGCTCGCAGAACAGGTACGGCGCCACCAGCCAGGAGACGGTGGGCAGCGTGCCGTCCTTGCAGTGCTGGTCGAACGCCGTGAGGTCCCACTTCGTCATGGCGTTGATGTAACGCGGGTCGTCCTTGGGGAACTCGTGGAACTGCTTGAAGTACGACAGCGCGTTGTCGTCGTAGTCGCCGTACCGGTCGTCGGAGCCGTCGGGGTTGTGGTAGACGCGCCAGGTGATACCGGACTTCTCCAGGCGCTCGGCGTACGTCGTCCAGTCGGCCACCGGGTTCCCCGTGACCGGTGTGTTGTCGGTCCACGGGCCGGTGGTGCCGTCGACACCGGGGCCGGCGGTGCCGGTCCACAGGTAGAGGCGGTTGGGGTCGGTGGGGCCGTTCAGGGAGCAGTGGTAGCCGTCGCAGAGGGTGAAGGCGTCGGCCAGGGCGTACTGGTAGGGGATGTCCTCGCGGGTGAAGTAGCCCATGGTGTGCTCGCCCTTGGCGGCGATCCACTTGTCCATGGCACCGCCGTTCACGGCCGTGTGGCCGGTGTCCCAGTCGTGCGGGAGTCCGGCCGCGTTCTGCGCGTTGTACTTCGTGGTGTCCATGCGGAAGGGCAGAAGGTAGCCCTCCTTGCGGCCTCTGTCGGGCTGGCGGAACACCGAGTCGCCGTTCGAGAGGACGGTCGCCTGGCGGTCACCGAAGCCGCGTACGCCGTTCAGGGTGCCGAAGTAGTGGTCGAAGCTGCGGTTCTCCTGCATCAGGATGACCACGTGCTTGACGTCGGCGATGCTGCCGTGCCGGGCGCCCGCGGCCTCCGCGGTGCCGGGTATGCCGGCGGCGAGGGCGGCTCCGGCCGCGGCGGTGCCGATGAAGGAGCGGCGGCTGATCTCGGGCAGGGGAGTCATGGGAGAGAGGTCCTTCGGTTCGTCGGGAGTCAGCCGCGGGCGGGCAGGGAGAAGGTGACGACGGCGGCGGCGTGATCGGAGGGCCAGCCGTTGTCGGTGGTGTTCGGCACCGGGCGGGGCCAGCCGGTGCACAGGGTGTGCGCCTCCAGCACCTTCAGCCGGCCCGCGAACTGGATCTGGTCGATCCGGTCCTGCGGTTCCGCCCCGCCACCGCCTTCGCGCTGCGGCCTGACCGGTGACCAGGTGTCGCCGGGCGCCTTCACCGGATTGGGGTGGTCCGCGCGGAAGGCGTCGACGAGGCCGGCCTTCTCCAGCACCTCGGTGACGGGCCAGCGGACCCGGCCCGCTCCCCCGTGCGCGGCCGCCGTCCGGCTCGTCCAGTCGTGGTGCGAGGGCGAGGCGAGTCCGGCCGCCAGCACGACGGGTGTGCGAGAGGCCAACTCCGGCCGCAGCGCGGCCAGCAGTGCCTCCGTCTGCCGGTAGCGTGCCGTCCTCTTCTCCGCCGCCTCGGCCTGCGCCGGCGTCCGGCCCGCCAGCAACGCGTACGGCCCGTAGTCGGCCTCGTCCAGCTGGGTCGTCCACAGCCGCACCGTGCGGCCACCGGACAGGTGCAGCGTCGCCGCGACGGCCGGCAGCGCCTCGGTCGGGGCGACGACGTCGCTGAGCGGGTAGCGGCTGACGATGCCCAGCCCACCGGCCTGGTGCACCTGCCAGCCCAGCGCCGTGGCGAGCTGCTCCGCGCCGCTGTCACCGCATTCCTGGAGCGCTACGACGTCCAGACCCTGCGTCAGCACCAGCCGCAGCTGCTTCTCCAGGAACCCGTCGATGTGTGCGCCGGCGTCCCAGAGGTTCAGCGTGGCGACCTTCAGCCGGAGCCGGTCCCAGGAGGCGCGCACGGGCACCTGGACGGTGACGGTGTCTGCGCCGACGGCGCTGTCGGTGACGGCGACCACGATCCGGCCGGGCGCCCGCGGCGCGAGGACCGGGACCTTGCCGCTGACGGTGCCGTCCGCGGCGACCGACAGCCACGAGTCGCCGGCGACCCGCTGGAAGGTCGCGCTGCCCGCGGCATTGCCCTGCGGCCTGACCCACAGGCCGCCCAGCTTCACCGTGAAGTCGCTGCCCGCGGTCTGCGGTTCCGTGGTGACGGCGTCCACCACCGCGTGCGGGCGCGGGATCACGGGACGGACCAGGAAGCTGAACGGGGCGGTCTTGGCCAGGATGCCGTACCCGTCCTTGGCCAGCAGATAGGCGGTGTACGGGCCGCCGCTCAGGCCCGAGGTGTCGATGGTGACGTCACCGGAGGCACCGGGGGTGTACTGCCAGGCGGTGGAGGAGCCGTGCCCGGGCTGCCGGTCGCCGTCGTACAGGCCGATCCAGTTCTTCGCGTCGGGCGCGTCCGTCGTCCAGTGGAAGGAGAGCTTGTCGCCCTCGTGCGGGGTCCGCGTCGTCAGCGTGACCGAGTCACCGATGAGCGCCCCGGCGAAGCTGAACGGGTCCGTCCTGGCCAGGACGGTGTAGCCGTCCTTGGCCAACAGGTAGGCGGTGTACGGTCCGTCGCTCAATCCGGAGGTGTCCAGGGTCGTCTGCCCGGACGCGCCCGGCACGTACGCCCACACCAGCGAACTGCTCCCGCTGCCAGGCTGTTCGTCGCCGGCGTAGACGCCGATCCAGTTGTTCGGGTCGGGTGCGTCCGTCGCCCAGGTGAAGGTCAGCTTGTCGCCGCGCTGGGGCTGCGCCGGGGAGCCGATCGCAATGCTGCTCCCGGATGCGGCGGCTTGTGAGAGGGATGACACGGGGGTTGGTCCTCTCCGCCCGGGGTACCGCCGTGGCGGCACCCGGATGAGCAAAGTTGTCTAGATAACCTGGCCCCTAAGCAAGCCGTCCCATGGCGACGTTCTTGTGAACGCGGGGTTTCCGCCGCCTGGGCCGAATACGGAAATCTGAGAGTTCCGTTGAGCGCACCACTGGACCGGAATCCGACACCAAACATCATGTGACCAGCTAAGTTTCAGGAGATCTGCATACTGTCGCAGTCCAGGGAGTCGATCGGAATCTATGCTTCCGCTTTGTGTGCACAACGGAAGCAGCGCGCCTCGCGACCGGCGTCGCCTCAAGCTGCGCTGTGCACAGCTGAGCGTCAGAAAGGCCGCGGGGAGCCACACTCCGGCCGATCGTCGGTCTCCGCCTGACTTGGCTCGCCGACGCAGGAGTCCCGGTCCGCATCCCGCAAACGATCGCCGACCACGGATCGCTGACCACCACTCAGCGCTGCCTGCACCCGGAGATGCACGAGATCACGGCGGCCGGGGCGGCACCCTCGGCGCACCTGAGCGTGCTGCGCGCCCCGCGCCCCCTGCCGAGCCCGATCGTCGTCGCTCGCCGGCGCCGGTCAGGGCCGCCGGTCCCCGGCTGGTCCCCGAAAACAGTCAGGGCCGGTTTCGGATGTCTCCGAAACCGGCCCTGACCTGCGACTCTCACAAGTCGGGACGACAGGATTTGAACCTGCGACCCCTTGACCCCCAGTCAAGTGCGCTACCAAGCTGCGCCACGTCCCGTTGCGCTGTCCGCAGTGTTCCGCGTGATCACGCAGGTAAACCCTACCGCACCCTGCGGAGGGACCTCACCTGCGTGGGTGCCGACGGCCGGGCCGCGTGATCATGGGGCCGCCGTCAGGTCTCGGGGACGGGTCGACACCGGTCAGGTCACGGCCGGCGTCCCACAGCCGGGCGGCGACCGAGGTGTCGGTCAGGTGGGCCCACAGCGGTGCCGGCCCGGACCTGCCGCGCAGACCGTAGGCGCGCGGTCCCCACAGCCCGCCGCCGCGCACTCCCGGGTCGAGCACGGCTCTCACCGCGGGCCATGCGTCCGCGTGCTTGCCCTGGCGACGGGACTGCCGCAGGGCGGACACCCGGGCACCGGGGACCCGGGAGCGGAGCGAGGTCAGGGCGGCTTCCGCCCTTGCCGGACTCCGGCTGCCCAGCACCACCGTGGCTCCCCTGGTGGACAGTTGCTCCGCGATGAAGTAGCCGATGCCCGCGTTGCCGCCGGTGACCGGGAAGACGGCGCCGTCGGCACGCGGCAGCCGGTGGACGTCCCAGGGAGCTACGGACGGCATGGGTGATGCGGACGGCATGGCGGTGGGCTCCCTCGGTGGGCGGCTCGACGGTCGGAGCCGCCCACGAGGGACCGGCCCGTCACTCACGGTGGGCGCGGCCGCCGACAGGTCGCCTACGGATCACCGACAGTCGCCGCCGTCCGCAGACCGGGGTCCGGGGGCCGGATGTGTCCCTCGGCGCCCTCAGGGCGAGGGCGTCTGCGCCTCGTCGGCCGGAGGGTTGGTGTCGTCCGTGGATGTCGGGCGTAGGAAGAGGAATTCCTCGAAGGCGGCCATTCCGAAGAGGAAGGCCATCATCAGAACCGGCACGAGGAGGGCAATCAGGATCACAGGACCTCCCGTGGGTGGTCGGCCTGTGCGGCCTGGTGTGGTGGGCCGTTTCAGCATGCGGCCGAATGGCGGAACGCGCATGTCGTGGAGCCCCGTCGGGGACCGTTCCGCCCGAGCCGTGGCGGCTGGAGGATCCCGTTGTCACCCCCAGCGGGTGAGGACCGCACGGGCAAAGGCGGCGCACGCTCGACCGGAGAGCGGCTGCGCAGAGCAGCCGGACACGGAAAGGAGACCCCCTATGGCCGCCACGACCCCGTCCCCCCGTCGCTCGCCCGGCGCTCTGACGGCGGCGGCAGCCATCGGCCTGACGCTGTTCGCCTCCGTGATGCTGTTCTGCTCCGGCGTTCTCGCGATCTACCGCGGCATCATGGCGATCACCCAGGACGGCGTCTTCGTCGCCACTCGCAACTATGTCTTCAGATTCCATGTGACGGGGTGGGGCTGGGTCCATCTGTGCCTCGGGGCCCTCGCTGTGGCCGTGAGCCTCGGGCTGCTCGCGGCAGCGGCCTGGGCGAGGGTCCTCGGGGTGGCCTTGACGGCCCTGGTCATCGCCGTCCGTGTCCTGTCCGCCCCGTACTACCCGGAGTGGTCGCTCATTCTGATCATGCTGTACGGGCTCATCATCTGGGCGCTGTGCGTGTCCGGCCGCAAGACCTTTCCGGGCCCTTGCAGGCGGAGGTGACCGAGTCGCCATGCGCTACGAGATCCGGGTCGACGGACCGCTGCCGAGGGCGCTGAGCGAGGCGTTCCCGGAGCTGGACAGTTGCGCCGTGTCCGACCAGACCGTGCTGTTCGGCCACGTCACCGACGAGGCACAGCTGTACGGCCTGCTGGCGCGCTGCCAGTCGCTGGGCCTGCGGGTGGTGGAGCTGCGGCAGCTGCCGGGGTGATCCGCGCCCCGCCCGGGTCGGGGCCTCCTGCACAACAGCCTTCGCCTTCGCCAGCACAGCAGCCTTCACAGCAGATGCAGCTCCCTGGCGCGGCGAACGGCCTCGCTGCGCCGGGTGACCGCGAGCTTGCGGTAGAGGCTCTTCAGATGGGTCTTGACGGTGTTCACCGACAGATACAGGTCGGCGGCGATCTCCTCCGTAGACATCAGCTGGGCCAGCCGTTCCAGCACCTCGTGCTCACGCTCACTGAGCGACTCCGTCACCGGGGCGGGCACGCCGTCCCCGGGGGCGTCCCGCACCGGGGCGTGGCCCGTCAGCCCGGCCCCCAGCCAGTCGTGGCTCTGAGCCAGGGCGCTCCGGCGCCGCGCCAGGCGCCGCAGCCAGGTGCCGCACTCCAGGAACGGCCGCCGCAGCCGTTCGGGCCGGGCCACCGCCAGGGCCCGGACGACCAGGCGGTGGGCCTCCGCGTCGTCGCCCCGTGCGTCGGCGGCCTGGGCCCGCGCGAGCAGCACCCGTACCGTGATGCCCGGCCCTTCGCCCCGGCCGACAGGGAGCCGTGCGAGCAGGGCCTGCGCCGCCTCGTCATCGCCGGCGGCGAGATGGGCGCGGGCCGCCGCCACCAGGGTCTCCGCTCCCCCGACTCGCTCACCCAGGGCCTCTTCCAGCACCCGGGACGCGGCCTCGGTACGGCCCTCGGCGAGATGAGCGGCTGCCATCGCCAAGGCCACACGCTCCTGCAGCCAGGGCGAGGGTTCGACGGTGGCCGACGGTCCCAGCGCGGCCACCAGCCGCAGTGCCGCCCGTGCCTTCCCCCGGGCGAGCAGCAGACGTGACCGCAGAAGGGCCAGGCCCGCGGTGACGAGCGGCTCGCGCAAGGCCGCCGCGACGGCGTGGTCGAGGTGGGTACGGGCGACGGCCAGGTCGTCGCGCTCGATGGCCACGGCGGCCAGCACCAGCCGGGCGACGCCGGCCCGGGCGGCGGGCGGCAGACCGGCCCGCTCGGCCTCCGCGACCGCCTCCCCGGCGTGGGTCTCGGCGCGGCCCGGCCGGCCGTGCAGGAAGTCGATCAGGGCCAGCCCGCCGAGGCACTCCTGCCGCAGGTGCGCGGTCTGCGGACCGTCGTCCACCTGTGCCGCGGCGCTCAGGGCGGACCGGGCGGCCTCCAGGCGTCCCGCCCACAGCTGGGCCGATCCCAGGTCGCTGAGCAGCAGCGCGGACAGTTCCGGATGCCGGGCGAGCCGGTCGGCGGGCAGGGCGCGCCGGGCCGTCTCCGCGTCCCGGGCTGCGGCCTCGGCGAGGTCGGCCGAGCCGGTCGTGCGGGCGGCGAGGACGCGCAGCAGGGCACAGCTCAGCCGCAGGGCGGCGGAGTCGGGGGCGTCGTCGCCGGGCAGGTGCCGCTCGGCGCGGTACAGATGGCCAAGGCCACGGTCGAGGTCGTGCGAGGCCAGTGCGCGGGCGGCGCGCACCAGGTCCGCGGCCGGTCCTCGGGCGTTCGGCGGCATCCGGGAGAAGAGTGCGTCGAGACGTTCGGCGTCGAGTCCGGTGAGCAGCCGTCCGATCGCCGGTTCCGCGATGAACCGGGTGGTGGCCGGCTCCCAGTCGCCGGCCGCCGCGGCGTGCGGGAGGGCCTCGGTGAGCAGTCCCGCCTCGCTCAGCCAGCGCCCAGCCCTTCGGTGGAGTTCGGGCTCCAGGCCCGGGTGCCTGACCCGCAGATGGACCCGGAGGATCTCGGCGAACAGGGGGTGCAGCCGGTACCAGGCGCCGCCGATGCTCTCGACGAAGGCGTTGGCGCGCTGCAGTACCGCGAGGATCCGTTCGGCGTCGTCACGGCCCGTGAGGGCGGCCGCGAGCCCGGGGTGGATCTGTTCGAGGATGCTGGTGCGCAGCAGCAGGTCCTGGGTCTCGGCCGGCTGGGTGTCGAGCACCTCGGCGAGCAGAAAGTCGGCGAGGGTGCTGCGGCCCGCCTCGAAGTCCTTCAGGAAGGTCTCCGGGTCCTGGGCGCCCTGGGCCGCGAGGATGCACAGCCTCAGACCGGCCGCCCAGCCACCGGTCCGCTCGGTCAGGGCCCGGGTGCCGGCCTCCGACAGCCGCATGCCGTGGCGGTCCAGGAGCTCGGCGGTCTCCTCCGGGCCGAGGGCGAGGTCGGCGCCGCGGATGTCGGTGACCTCGCCGGCGGCCCGGTACCGGTGCAGCGGCAGCAGGGGCTCCGTACGGCTGACGATCAGCAGGCGCAGTCCGCCGCCCGCGTGACGGAGGACGAACTGGAGTTGCTCGGCGACCTCGGTCGAGGTCACGATCCGGTCGAACTCGTCGAGGACGAGGATCAGGGGCTGTGTCCGCCGGCTCAGCCGCGCGGCGAGCCTGGTCAGCAGGGACTGGTCCACCTCGCCGGGGCGGGCCGGACTGCCGATGTCCTCGGGGGCCTCCAGGCCGTGGCGGCGCAGGCACTCCAGGGCGTAGGTCCAGAACACGCCGGGCGCGTTGTCGTCGGCCGCGACCGTCAGCCATGCCGTGCGGCCCGGGGCGCCCCCGGCGGTGATCCAGTCGGCGACGAGCAGGGTCTTGCCGGCGCCGGCGGGGCCGTTGACCAGCGTCAGGGGTCCTTCGACGCCGCGTTCCAGCCGCTCCGTCAGGCGTGGCCTGCGCAGATAGGCGCGGGGCGGGGTGGGCACGGTGAACCGTGCCGCCAGCAGGGGGTCGCCGTTCGGGGCCAGCGGCCCCGGGGGCGGATCCCGGTGTCCGCCGGACGGAGGAAGCGGCATGGCAGCTCCACCAACAGCCCTCAGGTCGTACAGCCGGACAGTCCCTCCTCGGATCGTCGCGTCGCACGGGGGACGCCGCCATCGGAGCGCGCCCGTCCGGCCGATGGCGGACGGCACGCACCGCGCCCGGCCTGCCTGCACGCCCCGCGCCCGCCGGCGAGCCGGGAGCCGGTGGCCGGTGGTCTTCAGATGCTCCCCAGGCTCCTTGGAGAGCCCGTTGTCATTCTTCGACTCGGCCCTGGCGTGCCGCTGTGTGGACGGGGCCCCACCTGGTCGGAGAAGGAGATTGCCATGCCCCCAGCCCCGCGGACAGAACCCGGGAAGGTCGCGTTCGCCGACGTGGAGCCGAATCGTCGCCGGGGCGGCGACCTGCGCGTCCTCCTGAGCCCGAAGACCTGCGGCGCCACCGCCGGCTTCATGGGTGCGGGGACCCTGCTGCCCGGGGAGTTCGTCTCCGAGCACTATCACCCGTACTCCGAGGAGTTCTTCTACATCGTGCGCGGACAGATGACGCTCCGCCTCGACGGACAGCCGGTCAAGCTGTCGGCCGGCGACTCGTTCATGGTGCCGAAGAACGTACGGCACCGGATGGACAACGACGGCGACGAGGACCTGTTCGCGGTCTTCTTCCTCGGCCCCCTCGCCCCGCGCCCCGAGCTCGGGCACGTGGACACCGAGGAGCTGCCCGGCGAGGGCGGCCTCCCCCAGGTCGGGGGGCGCGCATGAGCGAGCGGCGTGTCGTTGTCACCGGCATCGGCGTGGCGGCCCCCGGCGGCCTGGGCGTGCCCGCGTTCTGGGACACCCTGATGGCCGGCCGCTCGATGACCCGGCGGATCACCCACTTCGATCCGTCCGGCTTCCGCTGCCAGGTCGCGGCCGAGATCGACTTCGCCCCGGCGGCGCACGGGCTCTCCCCGCAGGAGGCCCGCCGCCTGGACCGGGCGGGCCAGCTCGCGCTGGTCGCCTCGCGGGAGGCGCTGGCCGACTGCGGTCTGGACACGGACGCGCTGGACCCGTCCCGGGTGGGCGTGTCGCTCGGCAACGCCATCGGCTGCACCGAGTTGATGGAGCGTGAGTACGTCGTCCTCAGCGACGGCGGTCGCAAGTGGCTGGTGGACCCGGAGTACGCGGTGCCCCAGCTGTACGACGTGATGGTGCCGAGTTCGATGGCGGCCGAGGTCGCCTGGACCGTGGGCGCCGAGGGCCCGGTGGCGCTGGTGTCCACCGGTTGCACCTCGGGCATCGACGCGCTCGGGCACGGCTTCGAACTGGTCCGGGAGGGCAGCGCCGATGTGGTGCTGGCCGCGGGCACGGACGCCCCGGTCTCGCCCGTCACGGTGGCGTGCTTCGACACCCTGCGCGCCCAGTCCACCGCCAACGACGACCCCGAGCACGCGTGCCGGCCCTTCGACCGCGACCGCAAGGGGCTGATCCTCGGCGAGGGCTCGGCCGTGATGGTCTTCGAGGAGCGGGAGCACGCCCTGCGCCGCGGCGCCCGCGTGTACTGCGAGGTACGCGGCTACGCGAGCCGGGCCAACGGCTACCACATGACCGGACTCAAGCCCGACGGGCGGGAGATGGCCGAGGCGATCCGGGTCGCCCTGGGCCAGGCACGGCTCAACCCGGAGGACATCGACTACATCAATGCGCACGGCTCGGGCACCAAGCAGAACGACCGGCACGAGACGGCCGCGTTCAAGGCCAGTCTGGGGCATCACGCGTACGACACGCCGGTCAGCTCCATCAAGTCGATGATCGGGCACTCGCTCGGCGCGATCGGCGCCATCGAGGTCGCCGCCTGCTGTCTGGCGATCGACCGCGACGCGATCCCGCCGACCGCCAACCTGTCCACCCCCGACCCCGAGTGCGACCTGGACTATGTGCCGGTCACCGCCCGGGAACAGCGCACCGACGCGGTGCTCAGCGTCGGCAGCGGGTTCGGCGGCTTCCAGAGCGCCATCGTGGTGGCCGCACCGGAGAGGACGTACGCATGACACGCCGAGCGGTGGTGACGGGGCTCGGCGTACTGACGCCGACCGGCATCGGGACCAAGGCGTACTGGGCGGCCGCGCTGGACGGCCGCAGCGGGCTCGGCCCGATGACGCGCATGGACCCCTCCGGCTATCCGATCAAGGTCATCGGCGAGGTGCCCGACTTCGTGCCGGGCGATCTGCTGCCCAGCCGGGTGGTCGTCGAGACCGCGCTGATGACCCAGTTCGGGCTCGTCTGCGCCGACGAGGCGCTGCGCGACGGCGAGTTGGACCCCGGGGAGCAGCCCGAGTACGAGATGAGCGTCGTCACCGCCAACGCGACGGGCGGCGCCGAGTTCGGCCAGCGGGAGATGCAGAACCTGTACGCCAAGGGGCCGTCCCAGGTCGGCGCGTACATGGCCATCGCCTGGTTCTATGCGGCCAACTCCGGCCAGATCTCCATCCGGCACGGGATGCGTGGGCCCAGCGGGGTGTTCATCACCGACCAGGTCGGCGGTCTCGACTGTGTCGGGCAGGCGCGGCGGGTGATCCGCAACGGCAGTACGTTCGCGCTGTCGGGCGGCACCGACTCGTCCTTCTCCCCCTCCGGTCTGGTCGGGCAGATCCCGCCGGGTCTCGTGAGTCTGGGCACGGACCCCGACCGTGCCTATCTCCCCTTCGACGTGGCGGCCCGCGGGTACACGCCGGGCGAGGGCGGGGCGATCCTGCTGGTCGAGGAGGCCACCTCGGCACAGGCCCGCGGGGTGCGGCCGTACGGGGAGATCGCCGGGTACGCCACCGCCTTCGACCCGCATCCGCGCACCGGGCGCGGGCCGAACCTCCGGCGTGCGATCGAGGGCGCCCTCGCCGATGCGCGGACCGCCCCCGAGGACGTGGACGTGGTGTTCGCCGACGGCTACGGCGTGCCGCGTCTGGACCGGCTGGAGTGCGAGGCACTGGCCGGTGTGTTCGGGCCCGGCGGAGTGCCGGTGACCGTCCCGAAGACGGCCACCGGCCGGATGTACGCGGCGGGGCCGACCGTCGACCTCGTCGCGGCGCTGCTGGCCCTGCGGCACGGGGTGATCCCGTCGACGCTGAACGTCACCGACATCTCGCCCGACTGCCCGGTCGACCTGATCCTCGGGGATCCCCGGGAGGCTCGGGCGCGTACGGCGCTGGTGATCGCCCGTGGCCACAACGGGTTCAACGCGGCCGTGGTGGTCAAGGCAGTCGCCTGACCGGCCGGCTCAGGCGGCAGGGCACGGGGCGGGAGCCGACGGTTCCCGCCCCGTGCCCCGGCAACCGCTCAGCTCCTCAACGTCCTCAACGACTCGTCTTGGAACGGAGACAGACATGGACGAACTGACCCTCGACGGCCTCCGCGAGATCATGCGGCACTGTGTGGGCACGGGTGAATCGGTCAACCTGGACGGCGACATCGGCGACACCGCGTTCACCGACCTCGGGTACGACTCGCTGGCCGTCCTCGAGGTGGTGACCCAGGTGCAGGGGCGGCTGGGCGTGGCCATCCCGGACGAGGCGCTCAACGACATCGAGACACCGGGCGCGCTGGTCGAGTACGTGGCCGCGCAGAAGGCGGGGGCGTGACCATGGCCGCCGGGCACACCGAGTCCACCGTGGTGATCGACGCCCCCATGGACCTCGTCTGGGGGATGACGAACGATGTCGCGTCCTGGCCGGACCTGTTCACCGAGTACGCGTCGGTGCAGATCCTCGACCGGGACGGTGACACCGTGCGGTTCCGGCTGACGATGCATCCGGACGAGGAGGGGATCCAGCGGTCGTGGGTCTCGGAGCGCACCACCGACGTGCGGACGCGCACGGTGCGGGCGCACCGGATCGAGACCGGGCCCTTCGCGTACATGAACATCTTCTGGGAGTACCGGGCGCTCCCCTCGGGCGGGGTCGAGATGCGGTGGGTGCAGGACTTCCACGTCCGGGACGAACTGCCCTACGGCGACCCGGAGATGGCCGAGCATCTGCTGAAGAACACCAAGGTGCAGATGAGCGCCATCAAGGAGCGGATCGAGCAGGCGGCCCGCACGGAGGCCGCGCCGGCCGGCTGAGCGGGCCGGGGGACAACGGATCGCGCCCGGCCGGGCCCGTCGTGGGGGCGGGTACCGGCCGGGCGTTCCGGTTGCGCGGTTCCGGCAGGTCGTGCCGGGGCGTCGGCGGCATGAGAGTGGCCCGGGGAGCACGTCGGACGTGCTCCCCGGGCCACGTGGCCCGTCAGTGCGCGGGGGATGTCACACTGACGGGAGTCGGGGGTCGGAGCCATGCCCGCGGCCGCCTCGGCCGGGGCGTCCGCCGCCGTGACCGAAGGGTCCGCCGTGGCCCATCGGCCGGGCTCCACCCGGGATATGGCCGTCCGGGCCGCCCCGTACGCGGCCCGGACGGCGGTCGTGGCCGGTGCGGTGGGGGCGGCCGCCCAGCAGCGCCACCGCGATCCCGCCCACGAGCAGTAGCCGGCCCGGCCACGACAGCAGCCAGTCCGCGCCGAAGAGGGCCCCGCCGGCCGCCCAGGCGGCGACGGCCAGGGCCAGGGCGCGTGTGCCACGCCGCGACTTCAGACGGGCGGCGACACCGGCCCACCGGCCCCGGCGCTGCTGATCCGACGGTGCCGCGGAAGGGTCCGGCAGGTCGTGCAGCGCCTCGTTCAGGGCCGGCGCGGTCTCGGCGGCGAGCACCACGCCGAGCCGTTCGTCCAGCTGGCTCTTGGTCAGACGGCCGCTCGCGAAGTGCTCGCCCAGTTGCTGTGCGGCGGCCTCCCGCTCCTGATCGCCGATGCGGTGATGGATGGGTGCGGCCATGGTGACCGTGCCTCCTTGGCAGTCGTTCCCGATGTCGTACGGCACGCAGACGGGGTCGTACGGGGCTCGTACGGGAGTCGGGCGAGGTTCAGTGGCGGGGTCGCGCCGCGGCGGACTCCGAGGCTCCGGACTCCCCCGACCGCGCCGGTCCCGGCACCGGGACAGCGCCCCGGGCCGCCGCCGGCACCGCCGCCTGGCGGGCGAGTGCGCTGGGCCACCACAGCCGGGGACCGACGTCCAGGGCGAGCGCGGGCACGAGCAGGGTGCGCACCAGCAGGGTGTCGAACAGGACGCCGACGGCGACGAGCAGTCCCATCTGCAGCATGCTCACCGCGGGCAGCACACCGAGCACGGAGAACGTGGCGGCCAGCACCAGCCCCGCACTCGTGATCACGCCACCGGTGACCGCGACCGCGCGCACCACACCGGGCGCATGACCCCGTACGGCGGCCTCCTCCCGGGCCCGGGTCACCATGAAGATGGTGTAGTCGACGCCGAGGGCGACCAGGAACAGAAAGCCCATCAGGATCAGCGACTCGTCCGAGCGCGGATGCCCGAGACCGCGGAAGAGCAGGACGGAGATGCCGAGGGCGGCGAGGAAGGACAGCGCCACGCTGGCGAGCAGCAGCACCGGCGCGACCAGGGCCCGCAGCAGGGCGACGAGCACCAGGAAGACGACGGCGAGGACGAGCGGGATGACGGTCCGTTCGTCATGTGTGTAGGCGCGGGCGGTGTCGAGCCGGGTCGCGGTGTCGCCGCCCACCAGGGCCGAGGAGCCGGGCACGGCGTGCACCGCGTCCCTGACCTGCTCGATGGTGTGTTCGGCGGCCTTGCTGTCGGGCGGGTCGGCGAGCACGGCCTTGAGGTGCACCCAGTCTCCGGACCGCTGCGGGTCCAGGACGCGGGCGACGCCGTGGGTGTGTTCGAGTGCCGCGGTGACCTCGGTGGTGCGGTCGGCGGCGGCGTAGACGTCGAAGGGGGCGGCCGAGCCGGCCGGGAAGTGCCGGGCCACGGTGCTCTGGCCGACGACGGACTCCTGGGTGGTGGTGAACGAGTCCGCCTGGGTCAGTCCGGTGCGCAGACCGAGGCCGCCGAGGGCGCAGGCGGCCAGGGCGACGGCGCCGCAGAGCCAGACGGTGCGCGGACGGCGGGCCACCCAGCGGGCGATGCGTCCCCAGGTGCCGTGTTCCGCGTCCGTCGTGGTGTCGGCGCCGGCGCGCGGCACGAACGGCCAGAACAGCCAGCGTCCGAGGATCACCAGCAGGGCGGGGAGCAGGGTGGTCATGGCGAGGTAGGCGACGACGATGCCGACGGCCGCCACCGGGCCGAGGCCGCGGGTGGAGTTCATGCGCGCGGCGAGCAGACAGAGCAGGCCGAGCGTGACGGTGGTGGCGGAGGCGAGGATCGCGGGCAGCGAGCGGCGCAGCGCGAGAGCCATCGCCTCATGGCGGTTGGTGTGGTGGCGCAGTTCCTCGCGGTAGCGGGCGATGAGCAGCAGGGCGTAGTCGGTGCCCGCGCCGAAGACGAGGACGGTCAGCACGCTCGCGCTCTGGCCGTTGACGACGAGTCCGGCGTGGGTGGCCAGCAGATAGACGACCGCGTTGGCCAGGGCCGCGCTCAGGCCGACGGAGAGGAGCGGGACGAGCCAGAGGACGGGGCTGCGGTAGGTCAGCAGCAGGACGAGGGCGACGACAGCGATGGTGGCCAGCAGCAGCGGGCCGTCGACACCGCCGAAGACGCCGGCGAGGTCGGCGGCCGAGCCGCCGGGTCCGGTGACATCGACCTGGAGTCCGCCGGGGGCGCCCGTACGGGCCTGGTGGCGCATGTCCTTGACATGGTCGACGAGTTGGTTGAAGCCGTCGTCGCCGTGCATGGTCAGCGGGACCGTCAGAAGCAGCGCGTTCTTGTCCTGGGAGGTGGCGACCGGCGCGAGGGCGCCGTCGCTGTAGTGGGTGAAGCGGGCGCGGTCCGCGTCGGCCTTCGCCCGGTCCTCGGCGGTGACGGCGCCGTCGCGGGAGTACACCACCACCGCCGGCAGGGTGTTGCCGACGCCGAAGTGGTGCTTGCCCGCCTCGAAGGCGAGGGTGGACTCGGCGCTCTTGGGCAGCCATGCGGTGGCGTCGTTGCTCTGGGCCGAGGTGAGCTTGGACCCCAGCGGCCCCGCCACGAAGGCGAGTAAGAGCCACAGCAGCAGGACCGCCCACTTGGTGCGGGAGCCCGCGGGCCAGACCGCGAGCCGCTTCCAGACCGGCATGGTGTTTCCTTTCCCGGCCCGCCCGGTGAGGCGGGTTTGTGGAGGTACGAAGGTGCGAAGGTGCGAGGCAGGTACGGGAGGTGCGAGCCGGCTGGGCCGTCCCCTCCCCGCCCGGGGGACGGCGGGGAGGGGACGGCGGGGTGGACCCCCGCCGGTCAGCCGGCGGCTTCGGCGGGGGTCTCGGTGTCGGCGCCGCCCCAGCCGCGCTGTTCGAGCACGACGTCCTTGAGGAACAGGGAGGCGGCGAAGCCCACGGCGAGGATCACCGCGGCGGTCAGGAAGACCGGGCTGAGGGCGTGTGCGTAGGCCTGGGCCAGCCCGTCGCGCAGGCTGTGCGGCTGGTGCTTGAGCCACTCGGGGCCGATGGACCCGCCCGACGGCAGACGGCTCGCGTCCTTCGGCGTGAGATACCGGGGGATCTCGTGGCTCAGCCGGTGGTTGAGGATCGTCGCGAACACGGAGACACCGAAGGAGGTGCCGAGCATCCGGCTGAAGGTGACCGTGGAGGTCGCGGCGCCCATGTCGCGGGGTGGCGCGGCGTTCTGCACGGCGACGACGACCACCTGCTGGGACAGGCCGGCGCCCACGCCGAGCAGGAACATGTAGAAGCCTGAGGTGACTCTGCCGGTGTCGGCATCCATGGTGGAGAGCAGGTAGGCGGCGATGCCGGACACGGCCATGCTGGCGACCGGGAACCACTTGTAGCGGCCGCTCTTGGCGACGGCGCCGCCGACTCCGAAGGAGGCGATCATCAGGCCGAACATCATCGGGAGCAGCAGCAGGCCGGAGTTGGTGGCCGTGGCGCCCGAGGAGATCTGCAGATAGAGCGGCAGGAAGAAGACGAGACCGAAGCCGGTCAGGCCCGCGACCAGGGACACGAGGTTGCAGATGTCGAAGGTCGAGTCGCGGAACAGGTGCAGCGGGATGACGGGTTCGGCGGCCCGGCGCTCCACGAGGACCCAGGCCACCAGCAAGGCGAGGGCGCCGGTGAAGAGCCCGATCACCACCGGGGAGCCCCAGGCGTATTTGGTGCCGGCCCAGTTGGCGGCCAGGACGAGGGCGACGAGGCCGCCGGAGAGCAGCAGCATGCCGAGGTAGTCGATGCGCGGACGCTCCGCGTGCGTACGGCCCTTGAGGAAGACCGCGACCAGCGCGAAGGCCACTGCGCCGATGGGCAGGTTGACGTAGAAGACCCAGCGCCAGGTGAGGTGGTCGGAGAAGAAGCCGCCCGCGAGGGGGCCGCCGATGGCGGACAGGGCGAAGACCCCTGCCGAGTACCCCTGGTACTTGGCGCGTTCGCGGGGGCTGAACAGATCGCCGGTGAGGGCGAACATCGCGGCCATCACTCCGCCGCCGCCGATGCCCTGCACCACCCGGAAGACGATGAGCTGGGTCATGCTCTGGGCCGCGCCGCAGGCCGCGGAGCCGGCGAGGAAGACGACGGTGGAGGCGAGGAACACCGGCTTGCGGCCGAGGAGGTCGCCCAGTTTGCCGGCGAGCGGCATCACCGCGCTGGTGGCGAGGATGTAGGCCGCGCCGACCCAGCCGATGCTGCCGAGTCCGCCGAGGTCGCCGACGATCGTCGGCACCGCGGTGGCCACGATGGAGGAGTCGAGGGTGGCCATCAGCATCGCGAACAGCAGACCGAAGTAGACGAGCATCACCTGCTGATGGGTCATGGTCGGCGTCGCCTGCGGTGCGATGGCACCGTCGCGCGCCTCGTGGGCGGTGGACACGGGCAGCCCCCTGGAACGAAGGATTTATTTGACAATTGCACATACGTGCCAAAGTCAATTACATGCCTTCAGCATAGAACTGCCTAAGTCACACGTCAACGGGCTACCATGGGGGACATGACCAAGCCCGTGGACTCGACCTCCTCCTCCGACGCCTCCGAGGCTGCCCCCACGGCCCCCCTGACCGACCACGAGCCGGATCCGGCGCTGGTCGCCGTAGAGCGCGCCATGGTCCGCATCCGGCGCAACCAGACCAAGCGGACCCTGGGCCGCTTCGTGACGAGTCGTCTCGACCGGTCCATCGACCTGACGCACACCGTCGTGGTCGACGCCGTCGAGGAGGAACCCGAGGAGCCGGGCCAGGAGGTGACGGTGGGGCTGGTCGCCGAGCGCCTCGCCGTGGACCCCTCACGGGCGAGCCGGCTGGTGGCGGCGAGCGTCGAGGCGGGCTATGTGCGGCGGGTGCCGTCGCAGGCCGACAGCCGGCGCGCCTGCCTGGAACTGACCGAGGCGGGACATGCCCTCGCTGCCCTGGCGCACCAGGTGCGCCAGGAGTACTTCGGCGAGATCATGCAGGACTGGTCCGCCAGGGACCGCCAGGACTTCGCCCGGCTGCTGGGCAAGTTCGCGGGCGTCCCCGTCCGCAGCCAGTACGTCTACGACCCGGCCGTGGACGGCGCGGACGAGCCCGCCGGGACCTGACCGGGCCGGACACACGAACGCGCCGCCGGGGTGGGAGATCCCCGGCGGCGCGTTGGTGTCTCCTCCGGTGCGCCCCGCCCTGGCCTCTGACCTAGGCACCCTCGGGGGACCGGGCCGTCTCCGCCAGGACGGCCCCTTGCGCGGCGGTCACTTCCTCGATGTACGAGACGCCCGACGAACCCGCCGCATCGAGGCGCCGCCACTCCTCCCGCAGCCGGATCCGGCCGTCCGGGAGGAACTCGGGTGTGCTGGTGCACTCCCCCGCCACCACCGTGCCGCCGTCCAGCGCCTGGCAGTACGCCAGATGGAGGGTGCCGTCCGGGTCGCAGGTGCCGACGATCCGGCCGATGAGCACCTTCCCGCCGCGGAACTCGGCCCACACGATCGGCCCCGCCTGGTGGTAGTGCCCCACCGGCACTTCGTGGTCGGGGCCCGCCGTCTCGGCCGCGCTGGAGACGAAGAACCGGTTGTTGTAGTCCGGGGCTCCCCCGGCCGACGCGGTCATCGGGCGGGCTCGATGTTGTAGTTGGACCGGAAGAAGTTGTCCGGGTCCAGCCGCTGCTTCAGCGCCGTCAGCCGCCGGTGGCCCTCGACGCCGTACGTCCGCACCGCCCGGTCCGCGGCGCCTGCGCCGCCCGCGCCGCCGTCCGTCACGTAGTTGATGTAGCCGTCGCCGGACACCGCCCACGGCTCGGCCGCCGCCGACACCGACTTCGCCCAGGCGATCTGCTCCTCGTCGGCCCAGGCCGGCTCCCAGATCGCCATGCCGGTCACATTGAAGCGGGCGCCGCGGAACGGGACCGCCGAGGGCCGTTCGGGCTCCCGGCGCACGGCACCGTGGAAAGCCTCCAGATAGACGGTGTCGTTGAAGTCGCCGCGCCACTTGCCCGCCTTGAACCGCTGGACGAGCGTCTCCACCAGTTCGTCCGGCAGCTCGTCGGTGCAGCGCGCACTCCAGTAGTGGCGCAGCCCGTACCGCAGCCGGCCCAGGATCTGCTGCATCGCGATGTACGGCCGTTCCTGGATCTGCCAGTCCAGGACCTCGGGGCCGCGCAGTCGCTTCTCCAGCGAGGCGATGTACTCGGGGTCGGTGCCGCAGTAGCTGACGCTCATCACCGCGGTCGGGATCTGCGCCGGTCCGTACCGCTCCAGCAGCAGGATGCACACCAGTTCATCGGGCGCCTCGGTCATCAGCTCCCGGAACAGCCGCACGGCGGCAGCCATCTCGTGCTGCGGGTAGACGACGATGCCGCCGTGCACCCGCTCCAGGGGGTGCAGCCGGAAGGTGAACTCGTCGACGACGCCGAAGTTGTGCCCGGCGCCGCGCAGCGCCCAGTCCAGTTCGGGGTCGGACTCGGGGTCCACGGTCAGCCGCCTGCCCTCGGCCGTCGTCAGGGCGTACGACAGCACGTTGTCGCAGGACAGCCCGTACTTGCCCATCAGATGCCCGATCCCGCCGCCGAGGGTCAGCCCGCCCACGCCGGTGGTGTCGAACGTGCCCCCGGTGACCGCGAGGCCGTGCCGGGCGGCCGTGGCGTCGAACTGCGCCCAGGTGGCGCCGCCCTGGACCCTCGCGATCCGGGTGCCGGGATCGAGCTCGACCCGGTCCAGCAGCCTGAGGTCGATCACCAGACCGTCCTCCACCCCGCCGGAGCCGGCGATGTTGTGGCCGGCGCCGCGCACCGCCACGGGCAGCCCCGTGTCACGTGCGGCGCGCACCACGTCCTGGAGCTCATCGGGGGTGCGGGGCAGCACGATCAGCGCGGGACGGTGGTCGTACATGCCGTTGAAGAGCAGACGCGTGGCGTCGTATCGGGAATGGTCCGGGGTGATCACCCGGTCCGGGCAGATGCCGGCCAGGGTGCGGCGCGCGGCGCGGGCCATGGCGACTCCTCACTGGGGTTGGCGTCCTGACAGGGCGGGCGGTCAGTCGTGGGGCGGGCCGTCGAGCAGTGCTCCGGCCGCCCGCCTGGCCGCGGCGAGCGCGGACTTGGCGGCGCCGCCGCTGCCGCCGGTGAAGGTGAACAGCGGCGGCAGGGCGGTGGGACGCAGCCCCAGCAGCCCCGAGGCGGAGTAGGCGTCGGCAGCCACGGCGCTGCGCCGGTGGGCGACCAGGCCGAGACCCGGGAGCCGCGTCGCGGCGTGCCCCTCGGCCCGGGCGCGCTGTCCCGGCGAGAACCGCAGCCGCTCCGCCTCCTCGTCCCAGCTGTCGCTCGGCACGCCGAGCAGCATGCCGTCGGTGCCGTCCGGCCGCCCGTACAGGCCGCTCGTCTCGTCGACGAAGCCCGGCGGCCGGCGGCCGGTGACGGTGTACAGGTCGTACTGGATGAGCTTGACGCGCAGCTCACCGACGGGCAGTCGGCTGCGGTGCAGCAGGGCACCGGTGCGCCAGCCCGTCGCCAGGACCACCATGTCGAAGCGGCGCTCGGCGTCGGGACAGTCGACCACCACTCCCCCGTCGGGGGACGGCACGACTCGGTGGACCAGCCCGGTGACGAGGGTGCCGCCCCGGTCGAGCACATCGCGGGTGACCTCTTCCCGCAGCCGGGCCGGCCGGATGTGGCCGGCGGCCCGCTCGACGACGGCATACGTGTACTCGGGGACGGCGATGCCGTGGTCACGCTCCAGGGCCGCGGCATCGGCGAGTTCCGCGGAACCCGTCACATACTTGTCGATCAGGGCCAGTTGCTCGACCGGCTGCGGGGTCTCCCGCCCGTCATGCGCGTACACCGAGGCGCCCTCGCGGTAATCCGCCCACCGGGCGAGCCGGGGGTCGGAGCGCAGCTCGGCCAGGCTCTCGCAGGCGAGCCGGCAGGCGGCGGGGTCGGGTTCGTAGCCGCGCACCAGCCCGCCGGAGGCCGTCGTGGCCTCGCCGGGCAGCTCACCGGGCGCGGCCAGGAGCTCCACCTCGCTCTTCGGGGCGGCCCGCAGCAGATGCCAGGCCAGCAGGGTGCCGGCGATGCCCGTACCGACGACACAGATCCGCATCGGCTCTCCCTCAGCGCCCGGGGCCGCCGGAGCGGCCGGTGAGAAGACCCAGCAGCTGCTGTGCCCGTGCGTGCCCGGTGTCCAGCGCCGCGGGCAGCAGACAGCGGGCGGCGAGAGCGGGGTCGAAGGACTCCCAGCACAGGGCCTGTTCGGCCCGGTCCAGCTCGGCGCGTACGAGCGCCGGGTCCTGGCGGGGACCGCCGGTACCGGCCCCGGTCGCGTGCAGCGGCCAGCGCCGTACGTTCGCCTCGAAGGCGTCGGCGGTGAAGTTGCTGGCATGGGGGGCCGGGCGGTCCCAGGACAGGAAGAGCCGTACGGCGCGCGGGTCCCGCTCGGCGAGCGTCTCGTGCGCCCAGACGGCGTGGCCGCGGCTGGTGGAGAACTTCCGCCCGTCCAGCCGGTAGAACTCGTTGACCACGAGCCCGGTCAGCGCCTTGTCGCGGGGCACTTCGACGGCCACGGCCAGTGCCGGGAACAGCACCGCGTAGTAGAAGGCGTTGTCCAGGCCCAGGAAGGACCACAGGGCGCCGAGCCCGCCGAAGGCCCGGGCGTGGTCCGCCAGGCTCACGGCCTCCGGATCGAGGTGACGTCCCATCACATACAGGTAGGCCAGCCCCATTTCGAACCAGACGTCGAGCCGTTCGGTGCCGTCGGGTGTCTCGATGCCCCAGTCCGTGGGGTAGGTGACCGGGATGTCCGGCAGTCCCTGCTCCAGCAGCCGGGCCAGCAGGGCGCGCACCCGGGGCGGGATGTGCGCCCGGGACCAGATCTCGGTCAGCGCCTCCCGGTACGAACCCAGTGCGAACACCGGTCCGCGGTGCCGCACCCGGCGCGGGACGCCCCCGCAGCCGGCGCAGCGTACATCGGCGAGGCCGGCGGCGGTCGTGAAGCAGCCGCAGCCCTCACAGGTGCCGCCGCCCATCGCCGCGCCGCAGGACGGGCAGCCGCCGGTCGCATAGGCGTGGTGCAGGGTGCGCCGGCACGCGTCGCACACCGCCATGGTCCAGGAGCCGTCCCGGACGAGCCCGCTCTCGCGCAGCTCCTCCAGGAACCGCAGGACCGCGGACCGGTAGCCGGCGTCGGTGCGGGGTGCGGTGAATACATCGTGGCCGATGCCGGCCAGGGTGAACGCCTGCCGGATCAACTCCCGGTATTCGTCGGCGACTTCGTCGGGCTTGCGGCCCAGCTGCTCGGCCTTGGTGACGACGTAGTTCTGGTGGTCGTCGGTCCCGCACACGGCCAGCACCCGCTCGCCCCGGGCGCGGGCCGCCCGGGTGGCGATGTCGGCGGCGAGGTAGGGCCCGGAGAGATGGCCGAGGTGCAGCGGGCCGTTCGGGGTCGGCGGCGGGCTCAGCACGGCGACCGGCCCCCGCGCGTCGTCAGCGGGCGTCACGGGCCACCTCGGCATCCCCGGCGGTCGCGGCTTCCGGGTCCTCGGGGAGCCAGTAGATGCTCAGCAGCGTCACCGGCTCCGTGTCGGACAGATTGTGGATGACGTGCCGCTCCTCGGGGTCGAGCAGGACGGCCGTACCGACCGGGGTGGGCTCAGGCTCCCCGCCCTCGACGGCGAAGGCCGCCCGTCCGCCGACGACGACGGCGAGTTCGACCTCCGGGTGGCGATCCGGGGCGCTGCTGCCGCCGGGCGGAACGACACACCACATCGCGCCGAAGGGCAGCGCCTCGCTGCCCGCGTACTGGCTCCACCGTCCGATCCGTATCGCGTACTCGTCGGTGAGAACCGCGGATTCGCTGCTCAGCCTGCGCACTTCGCACCATCCTTTTGTCGGTGGACGTGCTCGTTGTCGGTGGACGGGCTCATCGTGGCCCAGCGCGCTGGTGGGCATCTCGAAGGCCGCTCATGGTCAGCGCGGCCGGGCGCGGCCGGACTTGTGGCCGTCACCAGCGGGTCCTGAGAAGCGCCGCCTACCCTGCGGGCCATGACTGTGGGAGAAGTTCCGCTGGTGTACGCGCCCCGCCGCATGGTGGCCTATGCGCCCGACCGTGCACGGGGCTGGATAGTCAAGCGATACGGGATCTCGGCCACCCGGCCGGCCCCGCCCGAGGAGGTGGTTCAGGCGGCGCGCGCCGCGGTGGAGCGGACGCTGCCGGAGGCGTACGGCGACGCGCTCGCGTACGGCTACAGCGTGCTGCACGAGGATCCCGACGGCTGCTACGCGGTCGTCGGCTGGTGGAGCCGCAACAAGGTCATCCTGCACACCCGGACCTGGCTGTCGACCTGGGACGACCCGGCCGACTGGCAGCCGGCGCCCCACGGCGCCACCGCGTGCATCTGGGAGATGGTCGCGATGGCGCACGAGCGGGACGCCTGGGTGCGGCATGTGGTGCAACCGGGGACGCCGGACCTGGCGGGCTATCTGGCCTCGACGGTCAGCGGCGAGTTCTGACACGTTCCGGCATGTTCCGGCCATGACTGACGACTTCCGACGGCTTCTGACGACGCAGACACCGAGGGAGGCTCTGCCGTGACACTCGCTCTGCTGCTCCTGCTGCTGGGAGTACTGCGCTACCTGGGTGTGGGCCGGGAGAGGATAGACCGGTGGGGCGCGGCGGTCCGCCGCCGGATCGGCCGGCGCCGTCCCGACCCCGAGGGCGAGGTACCCGAGTCCTGACACGACCGGGGCCGGAGCGTGCGGCGCACGCTCCGGCCCCGGTTCCCGTCGGTTGCCGCTACCGCCCCGCCGGGACGATCTTCGCGATCTCGGGCACCACCTCGGCCCACAGGTCGAGCGCGCCCTCCTCCGCCGGGTCCGGCGGTTCCACGATCGCGTGGTCGACCCCCAGCTCCGCGAGCTGGTGGAACCGTTCGATCGCGCCCTTGACGGTGTACGAGCCGTCGGCGCCGTCCCTGGTCAGCGCGCCCGTGCCCAGCGTGGTCCGCTCGATCTCGCCGTACGGCCGGCCCACCTCCTCGCACCGTTCACGCAGCACCGCGAACTGCTTGCGGATCACCTCGGTCGGCTTGATGTGCGCGTTGCGGCGCATCGGGTGCTGCGGCGGCAGCTTGGCCAGCTTCTCCCGGATCATGTCCGGGTCGGGAAGCTCGTAGACGTTGCAGGCGTCGGCGTACCGCGCCACCAGTCCGAAGGTCTTCTTCGGACCCTGCCCGCCGATCAGGATCGGCGGGTGCGGGCGCTGCGGGGAGTTCGGCTCGTTCAGGGGCCGCTCCAGGCGGTAGTGCCGGCCCTCGTACGGCTCGGTGGTGCCCGCCCACATGCGCTTCGCGATCAGGACGGCCTCCTCCAGGCGTTCGAAACGCTCCGCCTTCGGTACGACGGGGATGCCGAGGCCCCGCTGCTCGTCCTCGAACCAGGCGGCCCCGATGCCGAAGTACATCCGGCCGCCGCTGAGCGCGTCGAGCGTGCTGACGGTCTTCACGAGCACCCCGGGATGCCGGTTGACGACGCCCGTCACCAGGGTGCCGAGGCGGATGCGGGAGGTCTGCCCGGCGACGAAGCCGAGGGTCGCGTACGCCTCCGGACAGGCACCCTCGGGCCCGCGGTTGAGCGGGGTCTGGAAGAAGTGGTCCATCACCCAGAAGCTGTCGAAGCCGACCTCCTCGGCGGTGCGGGCGATCCGCCCGAGCACCGGGCCGAGGTTCTCCGGGGAGCCGGACCAGCTGAAGTTGGTGAGGTTGAGTCCTAGGCGCATGCGCCCCTCCGATCTGCGAGTAGGACGGTTCGGGAGCCGGGCGGTCAGACGGGCCAGCCGAGTCGGTGCAGTGCCGCGTCGAGGAAGGACCACTCGTAGCGCGCGGCAGTGAGGAAGGTCCCTGTCAGCCGGTCCCGGTCGTCCGCCGAGAGCCGCTCGCCCACCTCGTCGACGACGGTCAGGAACTCCTCCAGCACCTCGCGGTAGTCGTCACCGGGGTGCAGGGCCTTCACCCAGTCCGCGTAGCGGGCGGCGGGGTCGTGCCGTTCCTTCAGGTCGTCGGCGATGCTCAGATAGAACCAGGAGCAGGGCAGCAGCGCCCCGATCGCCTCGACGAGCGAACTCGCGGCGGCCGACGAGAAGAACGAGGTGTAGCCGTGGGTGACCGGGTCGGCCGGTGCCGTACGCCAGGAGCCGTCCCCGTCGCCGAGCTGGGCCGCCATGATGTCGTAGCCCATCGCCATGGCCTGGCGGGCCTCCAGGGTGCCGACCGCCATCCGCGCCAGCACCATCGCATGGGCGTTGTCATGGGCGAGGGCGGCGGTACGGGCGAGCGCGCGGCCGTAGGCCGGCAGCAGGAAGTCGGCGTCCTGGCGCGCGAAGTGCAGCAGCGCGGCCCCGTCCAGCGTGCCGTCCCGGAGCCCGGCGAAGAACGGGTGGTCCTTGATCTTCCCCAGCAACGGCGCGGCGGCAAAAGCGAGTTCGGTGCGCAGCATCAGTCGAACCACTCGCCCTGCTTCATACCGAAGAACGCGTTGCCGCGCAGCTTCAGCTTGCCCGTGATGAACGCCTTCTGACCGCTGAGCTTCCCGGTGGCCAGGAGCAGCATGTCGACCAGCTTGATGCCGATGACGACGTCGGCGCCCTCCCGGACACCGTGCCCGACGGCGCAGGTGTCGTTCTCGACGTGCAGGTAGTACTCCTTGGTCCCCTCGGCGGTGGTGACCTCGTACTGGAAGGTGCCCTTCTCGCCGCCCGCCTTGGCGGGGTTGAAGGTGGAGGCCAGCTTCTCGTAGACGGTGTCGAGGGCCGCGTCGACGCCGCCGGGCCGCTCGGCGAGCAGCTTCTCCAGGTCGTCCTTGGAGGTGGTGTCGACGAAGGTGACGAGTTCCGCGAACCGTGTGGCCAGGTCGGACATGGCGAATCTCCTTGGGAGCTGGGTGGAAGGGTGCGGGGTGTGCTCTTCGGCGGGGCGCCGGCTATCGCTTGACGGCCAGCACCCGGGCCAGTGCGTCGGTGAGCCGGTCGTCCGCGCCGGTGTCGTCCGTGCCGCGCCAGGCGACGAACCCGTCCGGGCGTACGAGTACGGCGCCGTCCTCCTTGACGCCGTGCCGGCCGGCCCAGTGGCCGAGGGGGTCGTGGACGTCCGTGCCCACCCGGTACAGATCGAGGTCGACACCGAGGGTCTCGCGGGCCCGGGCCGCCGCGGCTCCCCAGGCCTCGCCCGCCGCTCCGGCGACCAGGGTGAAGCGCGGGCCGTACAGATCGAGGGTGGACACGCTCTCGCCGCCGCGCTCCAGCGGCAGATGCGGGGCGCGGGTGCCGGGCAGTCCGGTGAGCAGATGCGGCGGGTAGGCGGGGCGGTCGTCGTCGTCCTCGGAGAGGACGGCTGCCGAGCGGTACCGGTAGCCGAGGATCACCGACCACCAGTCGTGGACCTGGACACCGCCGACGTCGGCCGCCCGGTTGCCGGTGCGGCCCACCATCTGCGCCATGGCCTGCTCCATGGTGAACTCCGAGACCGGCCGGCGTTCGGCGTCGTAGGTGGCGAGGAGGTCCTCGCCCGCGTCGCCGCGCAGCACGGCGGCCAGCTTCCAGGCGAGGTTGTGGGCGTCCTGGATGCCGGTGCTGCCGCCGAACGCGCCGGTCGGGGGCACGATCCGGGCGGCGTCGCCGGCCAGGAAGACCCGCCCCTCGGCGAAGCGCTCGGCGCAGTGCGCGCCGATGACGAAGGGCAGCACCGTGGTTCCGTCGCTGGGCAGTTGGGGGACGAGACGGCCGGTCAGGTTCGGGATGCCCACGGCCTGGCGGAACAACTCCAGACAGCGCTCCTCGGGGTAGTCCTCGACGGTCTCCCCCTGGTCGGGGTGGTAGGGCACGCCGAAGCACCAGCGCTTGACGCCGTCGTGCGGGAAGATGACCGAGCCCTTCTCGGGCCTGTCGAGGTAGGCGAAGCCGAAGCGGCGGCCGCCCAGGACGGCGTCGATGTCGGCCTCGACGACCATGGACAGGGTGTGCAGCAGGATGCCCGGACCCTCGACTGGGATGCCGAGCGCGTGCCGCATCGGGCTGCGCTGGCCGTCGGCGGCGATCGCGTAGGCGGCGCGTACGGTGCGGCGCTCGCCGGTGCCGCGGTCGTGCAGCACGGCCGTGACACCGTCGGCGTCCTGGGTCAGCTCCTCGCACTCGGTGTTGAAGCGGATCACGGCGCCCAGTTCGGCGGCCCGGCCGTGCAGCGCGATCTCCAGCCGGTCCTGGTCGATGGGGCACCACTCGCAGGGGCTCGCGCCCTCCGCCTCACCGGTCGCCAGGTCCACGAAGTCGTGGTCGTGGCTGGCGAGGGACTCGGCGACGAGCATCCGCGAGGAGTCCTCGTCGGAGGCGACGATGCCCTCGCCGCGCTGGGCGAACAGGGCGTCCTCCAGGCCGACTTGGCGGAACAGCTCGACGGAGCGGGCGTTGATCCCGCGGGCCCGGGGGTGGATCAGGGTCTCGGCGTGCCGTTCCACGAGCAGGGGCCGCACTCCGCGCCAGGCCAGGAACACCGCGGCCGACAGGCCGACCATGCCCCCGCCGACGACGAGGACCTGGGTCCGTTCGTCCTGCATCTGCTGTTCCTCCAAGGGGTGTTGAGGGCTAGGGAGGGTCGTGTGCGGGCGTCGGGGCGTGCGGCCTTCACGCCCAGAGCGTCTGCACCTGCTCGTCGCGGATGGGGAACGCCTCGCGTTCCAGCAGGGAGTTGAGGATGGCCGCGCTGCGCACCGACAGCAGGCTGAGGTTCGGGTCGGCCACTCCGTGGCTGGGCTGGGCGCGGTTCTGCACGAAGACCTTGTGGCGGTCGGCGTGCTTCCAGCGCAGCGAGTAGTCGGCTTCGACGTACGGCTCCTCGCCGGGCTCCAGATCGAGGACGTCCGGTGCGAGGGGCAGGGGCGCGGGGCGGCGCCCGGTGGCGAGGACGACATGGCGGGCGGTGTGCCGCTCGTGGCCGCCGGCCGCGCGGCGGCAGCGCAGCACCACCAGGTCGTCCTGGTGCGCGGCCTCCACGACGTCCCGCCCGGGGAGCATCATCACCGGGGACCGGCCCTCGCTGAGCCAGGTCTCGTAGTTGGCCTGGTAGAGCTCCTGCAGGGTGGACATCGACACGCCGTCGCTGGTGAGGATCTGCTCGGCGACGTGCCGCTCGCGGACCTGGCCCGGCAGGGCCTGGAAGTGGCGCAGATAGGCCGGGCGGAAGAAGTCGTTGGCCGGCGGGGAGTCGTCCAGCGGCGCGAACCAGGGGCGGCGGCCGATCCAGCGGATCTCCCGCAGTCCGTAGCTGAGCAGCGCGAGGACCGCCTCGGCACCGGTCTGGCCCCCGCCGACGACGACCGCGGGCTCGTACGGCGCGCAGCGGCATGTCTCGAAGTGCTCGCCGATCTCCTCCGCGAGCAGCACACCGGGGACGGGGCGGTCCCGGAAGCAGTCGGGGACATGGGGCCGGGTGCCGGTGCCGACGACGAGGTGGTCACTGCTCGCGACCGGGCCGTCGGCGTCGTACAGCACGAACCCCACGCCCGGCCCGGCGAACCGGACGTCCCTGATGTCCACGCCGTAGCGGATGTTCGCCAGTTGCTCGGCGGCCCAGGACAGATAGCGGTCGTACTCCAGCCGCGGGATGGCGTCGAACTGCGCGTTCAGGAAGGCGTAGACGCGGCCGGTGGTGACCAGGTAGTTCAGGAAGGACAGACGGTTGCGGGGGTCGACCAGGGTGGTCAGGTCCTTGATCCACGAGGTCTGGAGGCGGACCCCCGGATGCATCAGACCGGGGTGCCAGGCATGGGCCGGACGCCGGTCGAAGAGCACCACGTCGTGGGGCAGGACGTCCTCGGCCAGGGCCGCGAGGCTCAGGTTGGCCGGGCCCGCGCCGATCGCGGCGACCCGGTGGTGCGGGATGCCGTGCGGCGCGGGGCGGTTCGGCGCGTGAGCGGAAGTCGACACCATGGACGGACACCTCTCCGTGCGGACCGATGTGCCCACAGCGTGGCCGGGGCCGGTGGTGCAGGAATCGAGAACGTCTGAGAGCGGGGCGCGTGCGCGGTACGCGGCCCGCCGGGGGACGTCGTGAACCCGAACCCGCCGTACGCGTCCGGCCCGGCGTCCCACGGCACCGCGTCGTGTTCAGACGTGCTCGACCCGCCTCCCAGCGGCCGAATCCACACTGTGCGGGTATCGCCCTGCCGCGGGTCGCAGGGCCGGCCATGTGCCGGGTCCTCCCCGTGCCGGGCATCCCACCAGGCGTTTCGCGACAAGGAGTTCCGCATGAGCGGTATCGCCGGCTGGATCGGCTTCGGCACCGGACCCGGACACACACGGTCGGTGCTGGACGCGATGGCCGCCACCACGAGCCGGGACGTCCCCGCCGAGCTGCACACCTGGCGCGGGACGCGCGCGGCGTCCGCCGCCGCACCCGGCGGCACCGCCGAACAGCGGGCGGCTCCGGCCGTCGAAGGCGACGGACCGGACGTGGCCGTCGTCTTCGACGGTGTGCTCCACGACACCGCCCCGCTGCGCGCCACGCTCGCCGCACGCGGGCACCGCCCCCGTCACGGCACGGACGCGGAGGCCGCGCTGCACGCCTATCTCGTGTGGGGCGACGACTGTGCCGCGTACCTGGACGGCGCGTTCGCGTTCGCCGTGTTCGACCTCCGGCGCGACCGCCTGCTGCTGGTCCGCGACCGGCTCGGCGTACGCCCCCTGCACTACGTTCGGTTGAACGGCACGGTGTACTTCGCCTCGGAGCCCAAGGCGCTCCTCGCGGGCTCCCTGCTGGAGCCGGTTCTCGACGCCGACGGGCTGCGCGAGCTGTTCTCCCAGGCCAAGACGCCGGGCGCGAGCGTCTTCCGGGGCGTCGCCGAGGTACGGCCCGGCCATCTGCTCGACGCCGCCGGGGGCCGGGTCGTCGAGCGGCCGTACTGGACGCTCCAGGCCCGCGCCCACACCGACGACCCGGAGACCACGGTCGCCACGGTCCGCTCACTGCTCGCCGACAACGTCGGCCGGGCCGTGTCGGGCGACATCCTCCCGGTCTCGCTGCTCTCCGGCGGGCTGGACTCCGGTGCGATCACCGCGCTCGCCGCCCACGCCCTGGGGGACCGGGGCCGGCTGCGCACCGCGACCGCGACGTTCATCGGCTACGCGGAGAACTTCCGCCCGGACAACGTACGCACCACCCCGGACGCCCCGTACGCGGCCGAGGTCGCCCGGCATATCGGCTCCGACCACACCGACGTCGTGCTCGGCACGGCGGACCTGCTCGATCCACGGCTGCGCAGGGCGGTGCTGCGGGCCCAGGACAGGCCGACCCCGTTCGCCGAGATGGACGTGGCCGGGCTGCTCATCTTCCGGGCGGCCCGGGAGCACTCCCCCGTCGCGCTCTCCGGCGAGGGCGCCGACGAGATCTTCGGCGGCTTCACCGGGATGTCCGAGCTGGAGACGGCGGGCCCCGAGCAGTTCCCGTGGGTGGCGTACGAGCGCTCCCACGAGGCGTCCCGGCACGGTCTGGGCCTCGGCCTGTTCGACCGGGGACTGCTGGGGAAACTGGACCTGCCCGCCTACGGGGCCGACCGCTACCGGCAGGCTGTGGCCGAAGTGCCCCGGCTGGACGGCGAGAGCGACCGCGACCGGCGCCTGCGGGAGGTGTGCCATCTGTACCTCGTACGCTGGCTGCCCCGGCTCCTGGACCGCGACGACCGGCTCAGTCGGGCCGCCGGTCTTCAGGTGCGGATGCCGTTCTGCGATCACCGGCTGGCGGAGTACCTCTTCAACGTGCCGTGGGAGCTGAAGACCTGCGACGGCCGGGAGAAGAGCCTGCTGCGGTCCGCGGTGGGCGAGCTGCTGCCCAGGTCGGTGGTGGAGCGCCGCAAGAGCCCGTTCCCGGTGAACCAGGACCCCGCGTACACCCATGTGCTGCGGCGCGAGCTGACCCGGGTGCTGGACGATCCCGGTTCGCCCGTGGCACCGCTGCTCGACCCGGTGGCCGCCCGGGCGGCGGCGGCCGAGGGGCGCGGCGGGGCGCACTGGCTGAGCCGCACGAACATCGAGATGGTCCTGCAACTGCACCTGTGGCTCACCGAGTACGGTGTCCGCCTCGCCCTGTGACACCGTACGGCCCCTCGGCCGCGCACAGCACAGCCCACCGCCCGTCGCCATGGTTCCCTGCGACGGGCGGTGGGGACGCTCGGTCCGCGGGTCCTTATGAGACATCCGCGGAGAGCATCTGCAGGCGCCGCATGGTTGCGGCGCCGAACTCCTCGGGCCCCGTCGTGTCCCGCCGGTCGGCGAGGTACGGCAGCAAGCCCTCGTGGGTCTGCGCGGCGATGCCACTACCGGTCAACTGTGCTACGACGGCGTCGAGTTCGCCCTCGTACTGCACCGCCCACACCAGGTACTCGTCCTTGACGAAGGCGGCCGACGCGAGCAGCGGCCCGGCGGTCCCGTCGAAGACGTTCCCCTGAGCCTTCTCGAAGACCTCACCGAGCGCGTCGTCGTGGCCGGGGGTGACGCGGTACGTCCAGGCGGCCAGCTGCGCGGAGCGTTCGGCACGGGCCTCCTGGAAGACGCACTGCATCAGGGCGTTCTGGAAGTACTCCCGGAACCCCTCCACGGTCTGTGTGTCGCGCTCCACCTGGAGATAGGGCGAGAGCCGGCGCTCCGCCTCCTTCACGCCCTCCTGGGCGCCCATGTGCGGGCCGATCTGCCGCAGGTCGCCCTCGAACTGCACCACTCGGGTCATGAACTCGCCCCGGATGAACAGCCCGGTGGAGACGTTGCGACCGGCCGAGCGGCCCTCTCCGTCGTGGTACTCGGCGGAGTCGACCCGCTTGAAGTTCCGCTCGGAGAAGATGTCGGCGATCTCCTCCTCGTGGCCCGTCCGGACCTTGTAGCTGATCGCGATGAAAGCCATGACGCTCCCTGTCCGCCGGTGGGCTTGTCTGTGACGGATCGTGCAGTCGCGCGGTCCACGCACGATCGGAAACGTCTGAAGCCCCGCCGCTCCGCTCCCGAACACGGGGCACACGCCGAAGCCTTGCCTAGCGAGGACCCTTGCCGCCTGGGGCTGCGGAGCCGGTTCGCCGTGACGGGCGCCGGTCGGGAGGCGGCCGAGGGCCGCTGCGGGGACGGTGGGGGGCCGCCGGAGGGACAGCGGGAGAGGGCCAGGCCCCGGCTGGGGAGGCCGGAGGACGGCGAAACGGTCGGGAGGTGCCTGCACCGGACGGCTGGGAGATGACGTGGACGGCGGCCGGACGGCTGAGTCGTTCGCAGGTCGCCTATGGCGCTATTGCTCGGCAAAGTCGCCTGAAAGACGGCAAAGGCGATCGATGAGTGACGGAGACGGCCCGGGCACGGCCGGAGGCGGACGCGGAGACTCGGCCGGGGAGGGCGGGACGGCGGGCGGTCGCGGGATGCGTCAGACGGCTGGGAGATGACCTGGACGGTTGAGTACCGGCTATGACGTTGGCAGGACGCCATGCCCGATGCTTGTCCGGCCAAGACGTCTGAAGGACGGCAGAGACGGCGAGCACACGGCTGGAGGCGGTGGGACGCCGCAGGGACAGCCAGGGCAGGACCGAGAGGTCGAAGGACGGCCGGACGATCGGGGCATGCATCAGACGGCTGGGAGATGGCTTGACCGGTTGCCGGATGGCGAAGACGGCCGAGAGACGTCTTGGCCAGACGTCGTGCGGCCATGCCCCCTGATGGACGGCAAAAGCGATAAGCGATCGACGGACCGTGGAAACGGCCGGGGAAGCGGCCCTGGCACAGCCGGACGCGGTGAGACGTCCGCGGGGACAGCCGAAGGGAGTCGGGAAGCGGACGCGCGGACAGCCGGGGGCCGGCCGGGGAGGCCGAAGGAACGGCCGGATGGTCGGGGATGCGTCAGACGGCTGGGTGATGGCTTGCACGGCCGGCGGAGGGCTCAGACGGTCGCGCGACGCCGTGGCCGGACTCCCGACGGCAATGAGGGCTGAAGGATGGCAAAGGCGGTCCAGGGACGGCGACGACGGCCGGAGGACGGGCTGAACCGCGGCCGGATGCGGTCTGGGGCCGGGTGGGCGGCTGCGAGTCGGCCGACGGGGTGGTGGAGCGGGGCCGGGGCACGCCCCTGGCGTTGAAGGCCGCAACGCTCCCCCAGGCAACGCCCCCCAGACACGAACCCAATGCCCCGCACACCCGTCGGCACATACCCGGCGGGGAGGTCGGCGGGCGGCCAAAACGGTCGGGGGACGGCTCAGACGGTCGGAGGACGGCTTCGGCGACGGTTTGACGGCATGGACGCCAGGACTGCGGCAAAGCCGATCGACGGCCGGCAAAGGCGGCCAGGGCGCGGCATGGGCGGGGGACGGCCGCGAGGACAGCCGGGTGGTCGGGAGCCGGTGGTCGGGCGAGGGGCCGCGGAGCCGGCCGGGGCCTAGGCCCGAGTGACGCGGGCACGGCCGACAACCGCAGACCCAGCCACCGAGCCCCGCAGACCCGGCCGCCGAGCCCCGCAGACCCGGCCGCCGAGCCCCGCCGGACAGGTCGCACCCCACCCCCGCCGCGAGGCGCCCGCGCCCGCAACCGTCAGAACGTAGGTGTCGCTTCAGACGCTCTTGAGAACCCTTGGACTTCGCGTTGTCACGATGGCGCCCGACCACAGCCGGGGCCTCGCGCCTTGACCGCACGGCCCGCTGGCCACGGCGCTCCGGGGACCGGTCGCCGATCGACGCCGCGGGCCTGGAGAGGGAGATCGCCCATGGAACACACCGACCGGACGCTGATCGTCGCCCGGATGGATCCGGCCGACGCCCCCGCGGTGGCGAAGATATTCGCCGAGTCGGACGCGACGGATCTGCCGCGCCTCATCGGCGCCAGGGGGCGCACCCTGTTCCGTTTCCACGATCTGTACTTCCATCTCGTGGAGTCGGACCAGGACATCCAGCCGGACCTCTACAAGGCCCGCAGCCACCCGCTCTACCAGGACATCCACGAGAAGCTGGCCCAGTACATGCGCCCCTACGACCCGGCCTGGGCGGAGCCCAAGGACGCGATGGCGCAGCCGTTCTACACCTGGCGGCGGGACTGATCGTGGGCGTCGTACGCGTGCTGCTCCCCTTCGCCCTGATGGGCAACGGCCTCGCGGCGGGAGGTCTGATGATCGCGGTGCTGGGCGGGGCGCCGCTGCTGCTGTCCCTGCCGACGGAACGGTACGTGCCCACGCACCAGTTCATGGTGACCCGGTTCGACCCGTTCATGCCCGCGTGCATGCTCACCGCGCTGCTGTGCGACGTGGCGCTGACCTTCGCGGCGCCCACCGCGCGTGCGAGCGCCCTGTTCACGGTCTCCGCGCTGCTGCTGGTCGGCGCGATCGTCGTCTCGCTGACGAAGAACGTGCCGATCAACCGGTGGATCGCCACCGTGGACCCCGGCCGGCTGCCCGCGAACTGGGAGCAGGTCGACCCGCGGGTGCGGTGGAGCAACTGGAACCGGGTGCGCACCGCGCTGGTGGTGTGCTCCCTCGCGGTTCTCGTCGCCGTCACCGGAACCCTCCTCTGACATCCCTCCCGAAGGACCTCCCTGGGTCCGTCAACGGCCTCTCAGAAAGGGCTGATCGCCCATGAGCGTGGCACCCATGACCGGTGGCCCTCCCGATCCGGAGTCGCTGCCCGCCCCGGTACGGCTCGTCCTGCTGACCAACGGGCGGCGGGTCTCCGAGGTGCTGTACGTGCTGGCGGAACTGCGGATCGCCGACCATCTCGCCGACGGGCCGCTGGAGGCGGAGCGGCTCGCCGAGAAGACCGGCACCCATGCCGACTCCCTGTACCGGGTGCTGCGCTGTGCGGCGGCGTTCGGGGTGGTCGCCGAGGAGCCCGGCCGGCGCTTCGCCGAGACGGACCTCACGGTGGGCCTGCGCAGCGACATCCCGTTCAGCGTGCGCGACCTGGTCCTGTACAACAGCTCCGAGTCGGTGCGCCTGCCGTACGGCGAGATCCTGCACACGGTCCGCACCGGGGAACCGTCGTTCGAGCATGTCTTCGGGCAGGGTTTCTTCGAGCATCTCGCCGAACACCCCGAGGCGGGCGGTCTGTTCGACCGGGCGATGACCCAGATGAGCCGCTCCACCACGCATCTGTTCCTGTCGCAGTACGACTTCACGCGCTTCGCCAGCATCGCGGACATCGGGGGCGGTCGCGGGTACTTCCTCGGTGCCGTTCTGCAGAACGTGCCGGAGGCCCGCGGTCTGCTCCTCGACCAGCCCTCCGTGGTCGCCGGGGCGCCCGAGCACCTCGCCGAGGCGGGGGTCGCCGACCGGGTCGAGGTGGTGCCCGGTGACTTCTTCGGGCCGCTGCCCGCCGGCTGCGACGCGTATCTGCTCAAGCAGGTCCTGCACGACTGGGGTGCCGAGGACGCCGTACGCATCCTGCGAGGCGTCCGTACCGCGATCGGGGACCGGTCCGACGCACGGCTGATCGTCCTCGATCATGTGCTGGCCCCGCCGAACGAGTGGGACCAGGGCAAGTTCCTCGATCTCGACATGATGCTCCGCTTCGGCGGGCGTGAGCGGACCCTGCCCGAGTGGCGGGAACTGCTCACCGCCGCCGGCTTCGACCTGGTCAACGAGCCCGTCCAGGGCCGGTGGACGGTCCTGGAGTGCCGTCCCGTCCCGTGACCGGGCGCCGTACGGCGTCCGACGACCCCGCACCGACCATCACGAGAAAGGCATCATCATGGACGTCGATCTGACCGGAAAGAGGGTGCTCGTCACCGGCGGCACCCGCGGGATCGGCCGCGGCATCGTCCTGGCGTTCGCGCGGGCCGGCGCCAAGGTCGTCACCTGCTACCGCAGCGACGGCGAGGCGGTCGAGGGCCTGGTCAAGGAACTCACGGCCATCGGCGGCGACCACCACGTCCTCAAGGCGGACGTCAGCGACCCGGAGGCCGTGGCGCGGCTCGTCGACGAGACGGAGGCGCGGCTCGGCGCGCTGGACGTGCTGGTCAACAACGCCGGGGTGATCAGCCATGTGCCGTTCGCGGAGCTTCCGCTGGACGAGTGGCGGCGGGTGATCGACACCAACCTGACCGCGCCCTTCCTGGTGATCCAGAAGGCGCTGCCGCTGCTGAAGGAAGGCTCCTCGATCATCACCGTCGGCTCGCGCGCCGCTGTCGTCGGCATCCCGTTGCGCGCCCACTACACGGCGGCCAAGGCCGGGCTGATCGGGCTGACCCGCTCGCTGATGAAGGAGCTGGGCCCGAAGGGCATCCGGGTCAACCTGGTCGCCCCCGGTGTCATCGAGACCGAGGAGTTCGAGAAGGCGTCCCCGGAGGAGCTGGAACGCGTCCAGACCCGCTACCGGGGCCTGACCGGCATGGGCCGGCTCGGCCGCCCCGACGAGATCGCCGGTGCCGTGCTGTTCCTGGCGAGCGACCTGTCGGCGTACGTCACCGGCGAGACGCTGCACGTCGACGGGGGGATCTGAGCCATGGCGGCCGGAAGCTTCCGGGTCCTGCTGCGGGCCGAGATCAAGCCCGGTATGGCGGAGGACTTCGAGCGCACCTGGCTGGAGGTGGGGACCGGGGTCACCGGGCACCCCGCCAATCTGGGCCAGTGGCTGATGCGGAGCGACGAGGACGAGCACGTCTACTACATCCTCAGCGAGTGGGTGGACGAGCCGAGCTTCCGCGAGTTCGAGCAGAGCGACCAGCACCTGGAGCACCGCACCAGGCTGCACCCGCACCGTTCCGGCGGTGCCATGTGGACCATGACGGTGGTGCACGCGCTGGACAAGCCGCGGGCGGTGACCGGGTGAGCGACCGGATCCGGATCCTGCTGTTCTGCCGGGCGCCCGCCGAGGGACCGGAGGTCATCGAGCGGGCGTACCACGAGATCAGCAAGACCCTCGCGGACACGCCGGGGCTGCTCGGCAACGAGCTGCTGCACTCGCTGATCGAGGACGACGCGTTCGCGGTGATGAGCGAGTGGGAGAGCTTCGAGGCCTTCCACGCCTGGGACGAGGGCCCCGACCACAAGGGCCAGACGGCCGGGCTGCGGCCGTATCAGGACCCCACCCGCCGTCCCTGGGACATGTACGCGGTCCGCGCGACCTACTGAGAACTCCTCGCTCCCGGGGCGGAGGTGATGACCCATCACCCCGCCCCGGCTTCCGCACGTCCATCGGAGGACCTGCCATGCTGCCGATCCCCGGCCCTCGCCGGCTGGTACACGCCCTGCGGAGCGTGGGGCGAACCGCCGTCGACGGGCTGATCATGCTCGGGGCGTACCACGGCGCGGTGCCGCCCGCCCATCTCGCGGCTCTGATCAGCAAGGCTTCCCGCGTACGACGCGGCCGTCGGGCCCCGCTGCGGCCGGCACCCGCACCGCTGTCGGCACCGCCGCCCGACACCCTGCTCACCGAGGCCGAACGCCGGGCCTGGGAGCTCCTGGTGGAACGGTTCTGACGGGGCAGACGTACGCCAGAAGGCCCGCGCCTGGGACGGCTGCGGGCCTTCGTGTCTGCAGGGGTGTCTCGTGCGGGGCACGAGCGGCGTGGGGACGTTGCCGTGCTGCGGCGGAGTGAGTGAGTGACCTGCGGGTCAGCGTACGGAGGGGTAGACGCGGTCTATCCCGTACCAGCTCGTCGGCTCGCAGTTGAGTATGTCCCTCTGTACCTGCTGTATCTCGTGGTTGGGCTCAAGACCGAGCTCTTCCTGAAGGACGTGGCGGTAGCGGTGGAAGGTCTCCAGGGCTTCGCCGCGCCGGGACGACAGATGCAGAGCGATCATTAATCGGCTCTGGAACCACTCGTGCAGGGGGTGGGTGACCGTGAGCGACTTCAGCTCGGAGACCAGTTCCCGGTGCCGGCCGATCCGCAGGTCGGCGTCGATCCGTAGCTCCAGGGCGTTCATCCGCTCCTCCTCCAGGTACGCCGCGTGCCCTTCGAGCACCGGCCCGCTGCGGACGCCTCCGAATACCGGCCCCTGCCACAGCGACAGTGCCCGGTGAAGAAGATCGGATGCCCTTTCCGGACGATGTTCTTCCAGGGCGCGTCGGCCTTGACCGAGCAGGCTGCGGAAGCGCACCAAGTCGACTTTTTCGGGGTCGACGTTCAGCACATATCCGGAAGGGTCGGTTCGGGTTCGAATCATTCCTTCCCGATCACGACCGTCGGCCCCCAGGGATTTGCGCAACTGATAGACATACGTCTGAAGGGTCGCCATCGCGGTGGGCGGCGGGTTGTGCTGCCAGAGCTCCTCGGCCAGCGTCTCCGTGAGAACCAGCTTGTTGGCGCGCAGCAGCAGAGTCGCCAGCACTCTGCGCAGTTTGGGTGCACTGGGAGTGCAGTCGACGTCCCCTTCTCTGGCCATCAACGTGCCCAACACCGCGAACTCCATGTTTCCCCCATCCGGATTGGATGATCCATTCCCGACACTGAGCCGCACTCAACTTCTGCGGGGCGTGCCGTGTTCACAGCAGCGGTAACGGGATTCATGAACGTTGAACCACATTTCCTGACGAAAAGCAGACATAGATGAGTGCTACCGTCCGGTAACCACGGAGATTCGACTACGCAGGCTATCCGTACGGAAAACAACCGCTCAAGAGGGCCTGAGTAAAGGGAGGAAGTACCTTCAAACCGGGAGTCGGAATTTTGCCATGGCATTAACCGCCCTCCAGTCGAGGGAGTGGCCCTCGGTCCACAGCCGGGCCGCGGCCCAGAGAGCCTCCTCGCGGTCCGCGCTCCCGGTGGCGTCTCCCCTGGCGGGCAGCAGGGCGAGCGCGTCGCTGGCGCCCCGCGCGACCGCGGGATGGCGTAGGGCCAGGGTGGTCAGGGCCCGACCGGGACCAGCCTCCACCAGCAGGACCTCGTCGTCGGAGAGCAGGGTGTCGAGCGCCGGCCCGAAGAACACCGGGTCGGACATCTGACGCGCCCAGAACCGCGGCCGGGTCGCTTCCTCCTCGCTCACCCGGGCCCCGGTCGCCGACGAGTACAGCGGCACGACGGGCGGCGTCAACCGCACGTCGGAGAAGGCCGGTTCGAACAGCTCGGCCGCGACCAGGGCGTGCGGGGTGTGGAAGGGCTGGGGGATGCGGGCGCGCCGGGCGAGGAAACCGTCCGTACGCAACCTCAGCTCGACCGCGGCCAGTTGGCCCTCGGGAGCGCCCAGCACCGTCTGCCGCGGTCCGTTGACCACGGCCACGCTCACCTCGCCCACCGTGTAGGGGGCGAGTTCCTCGACGGAGGCGGCGACGGCGAGCAGTCCGCCGGCCGGAACCGGCGCGTAGGTGTGGGACCGCGCGGCCATCAGCCGCGCCCCGTCGTCCGCCCCGAGCACACCCGAGACGGTCGCCGCCGCCAGCTCGCCGACGCTGTGCCCCAGCAGGGCGCTCGGCCGCGGACCCCAGCTCTCCACCATCCGGGCCAGCGCCAGGCCGACCGCGTACAGCAGTGGCTGGCCCAGTTCGCCGGAGTCGATGGAGCCGCTCGGGTCCTCGGCGAGCCACTCCTCGGTCAGCGGCTTGCCCCCGGCGGCCTCGTAGCCGGCGAAGAACTCGTCCATGGCCGCGGTGAACGCGGGGTCCCGCCGGTACAGCCCGGCCCCCATCCGCGGCTGCTGGGAGCCGTGCCCCGGGAAGAGCAGGGCGACCGGGCGCGGCCCGGAGCCCCGGCGGGTACGGGCCCCCGAGCGGGCCGAGCGCAGCAGGGCGACCGCCCGCTCGGCGTCCCGTGCGACCACCGCGCCGCGCACGGTGTGGTGCGAGGTACGGGCCCCGCCGAAGCGGCGGACCGTCGCGTCGGCGGTGTCGCCGAACTTCTCGGGAGCCGTCTTCCGCAACCAGGCGGCGAGTTCCTCCCGGAGGACCGTTTCTCCCTTCTCGTCCGGCGCCGACCAGATGAACAGCCGTGGCTCGGCGGCGCCCGAGGACTCCGCCGCGCCACCGCCACGCTCCGCCCGTCCCCCGAGGTGTTTCATCTGGCCCGTGCCTCCCGTCGGTGTACGTCTCGCTCCCGGTGCCCGGAGGATGCGGACGCGGATCCGGTCCGGACCGGCCAGGCAGCTCGATCGAAACACCGCCGTCTGGAAGCGTTCTAAAGGCCATCTCAGGCCATCGCGATACCTTCGGTAATGGCGGGAGCCTTCTGGGCCGCGCGCCGCGCGACCTCGGCCCTGATCGTCCGCGCGATGGTGACCAGCTCACTTCCCGGTCCGAAGATCTCGTGCACCCCGGCCGCGCGCAACACCTCCGCATCGGCGGACGGCACAATTCCGCCAAGGACCACCAGGACGTCGTCCAGCCCGGAGGATCGCAGTCCGGCCAGGATGGGCGGTATGGTCGCCAGATGGTTGCCCGAGAGGCTGGACAGCCCGAGCACCTGGGCGTCCTCGGCCAGTACGGTCCGTACGATCTGCTCGGCCGTCTGGTTGCCGACGTAGACGACCTCCATGCCCTGCTGCACCAGATAGCGGCTGACGACCATGGTCCCCCGGTAGTGGGAGTCGAGGCCGGGCTTGGCCATCACGACGCGAATGCGGTCCACTTGGCTCTCCTCATATCGCTGCGGAACGCCGGTCCGAAGACAACGGCGGTTCGGGACGACGGCGGTTCGAAGACTGGGGGCGGCGGACGGCCGCCGCCCGGTACGGTCAGATGAGCGGCTGCCGCCAGCCGCCGTGGAGGGTGCGGAAGACCTCCGAGCACTCCCCGAGCGTCGCCCCGGCTCGTACGGCGTCCAGCAGGGGCGGCATGGTGTTGCGGTCCGAGCCGGCCGCGTCGCGCAGATCGTCCAGCACCGCCCGGACCCGCGCCCCGTCCCGGCCGGCGCGCAGCCGGCGCAGCTTGTCCCGCTGCGGCTCCAGGGTCGCGGGCACCCGGAACGGATCGATGTGCAGCGGCTCTTCGGAGCGGAAACGGTTGACGCCGACCACCGTGCGGGTGCCGTCGTCGATCGCCAGCTGGCGGTCGTAGGCGTTGGCGAGCAGGTGCTTGTGCACCCAGCCCTGTTCCACGGCGGCCACCAGACCGCCCAACGCGTCGATCCGCGCGAGCAGTTCGCACACCCGCTCCTCGACCGCGTCGGTGAGGCTCTCCACGTAGTGGCTGCCCGCGAGCGGGTCCGCCGTGCGGTCGACTCCGGTCTCGTGGCGCAGGATGTGCTGGGTGTGCAGGGCGGTCAGCGCCGCGTTCTCCGAAGGGATCGACAGGGCCTCGTCGTAGGCGCTGACGTGCAGTGACTGGGCGCCGCCGAGCACGGCCGCGAGCGCGTGGTACGCGGCCCGGGTCACATTGTTCAGGGGCTGCTGCGCGGTGAGCGCGGATCCGGCGGTCTGCACGTGGTAGCGCAGCATCCGGCTGCGGGGCTCGCGGGCGCCGAGGCGCTCGGCGAAGACCCTGGCGTAGACGCGTCGCGCCGCACGGTACTTGGCGATCTCCTCGAAGAAGTCGTTGTCCGCGCTGAAGAACGCGGTCAGCCGGCTGGCGAAGGAGTCCACGGGATGGCCGCGGCGAGCCATCTCCTCCGTGGTGGCGACCGCGTGCGCCACGACCAGCGCGGCCTCCTGCACGGCGTCGGCGCCGGCCTCGCGGTAGTTGTAGCCGGTGTAGCTGATCGCGTTCCAGCGGGGCACATGCTCCAGGCAGTACTCGACGACGTCGGTGGACAGCCGGAAGGCGAAGGCGGGCTCCAGCACGCTCGGCGCGGTCAGGACCACCGTCTCCATCATGAAGTCGTTCTGCAGGGTGCCGGCGAGGGCCTCGGGCCGGTAGCCGCGGCGTTCGGCGGCCACCAGGAACATGGCCAGCACGACGCCGGCGGCGACCGGGTGGGAGACCACGATCGACACGCTCACCTCGTCCAGCGGGATCCCGGCGTACAGCGCGAGCATGTCCTCCACGCTGTCGACGGCGACCCCGCCCTGGCCGGCGTCCGCCTGTGCCAGGGGCGCGTCGCTGTCGTAGCCGCGGTTGGTGGGGAAGTCGAAGACCGTGTTGATGGCCGTGGCCCCGTGCTCCAGGAGCAGCCGCAGCCGCCGGTTGGTGTCCTCCGGTGTGCCGAACCCGGCCAGCTGGCGCACGGCCCACGGCCGCTCGCGGTACATCAGCGGCCGTACCCCCCGGGTGAACGGCGGCTCGCCCGGCGGCTCGGGCGTGCGCACCGGATGACGCTCGGGGGTGTACACGGCCTCCACGGGGATCCCCGCGTCGGTGGTGGCACCGGGCACGGCATCCGTGTCCTGCGGGCGTCCGTTCATGGCAGCCGCACCACTTGGGCCGCATAGGTGAGGCCCGCGCCGAAGCCGATGAGCAGCGCGAGGTCCCCGCTCGCGGCCTGGCCGCTGGTGAGCATGTGCTCCATGGCCAGCGGAATGGACGCCGAACTGGTGTTGCCGGTGGTGACGATGTCGTCCGCGACCACGACATGGGCGGGCAGCGCCAGTTCTTTGGCGAGAACCTCGGTGATGCGCATGTTGGCCTGGTGCGGGATGAACGCGGCGAGGTCGTCGGTGGTCACGCCTGCCGCGCTCATCGCCTGCCGGGCGGTCCGCGCCATCTCGTCGACCGCCCAGCGGAAGACACGTCGTCCGTCCATCCTCATCACCGGCGGGGGGCCCGCGGCGTCATGCCGGTAGTCGCCCCAGGACCGGGTCATGACCACGGCCTCCATCTGGTCGCCGTCCGCTCCCCAGACCACGGGCCCGATCCCGGGCTCCTCGGACGGTCCGATGACCGCGGCGCCGGCCCCGTCGGCGAGCAGAAAGGCGATCTGCCGGTCCGTCGGGTCCACCAGGTCCGTCAGCCGCTCGGCCCCGACCACGAGGACATGGCCCGCCTCCCCACCGCGGATCATCGCCGAGGCGGTGCCGACCGCGTAACAGAAGCCGGCGCAGGCCGCGTTCAGGTCGAACGCGCCCGCCCGGCGCGCGCCCACCCGGTGGGCGACGTCCACCGCGACGGAGGGCAGCGAGACCAGATGGGTCGTGGTGGCCACGATGACGCAGCCGATGTCCAGCGGATCGAGTCCCGCCGCGGCGATGGCCTTCTCGGCCGCCGCGGCACCCATCACGGCGTGGGTCTCCTCGCGCGTGGCGAAGTGGCGGCGCCGTATCCCCGACCTGGTCTCGATCCACTCCTCGCTGGAGTCGATGGACCGGCAGATCTCACCGTTGTCCACGACCCGCTGCGGTCGGTAGCCCCCGACCCCGATGATGCGGCCGAAGCGTGGCTCCTGGCGGCAACTGGCTCGCAACACGCTCTTTCCTCTCCCTCGGGAACGTCGGCCCCGTCCGGCGCGGACCCGGCCGGGCCTGCCGCGGTCCGGACCGCCCACGGACGGCGACCGTTCGGCGATGGTCTCCAAAGCGGCTCTACGGGACATCGAGCACGACTGAAGGAAGCGCAGGTACGGCCCCGGAACCCGGAGGCGGCCGGAGAGCGGGCCGTGCCGGGCGTTCAGGCGGGTCCTAGAGGCCCACCAGCGGGCGTTGCCAGGGTGACTGGCGCTTGCCGCACCCAGGAGACGAAGACGTAGGAGGCGATAGACGTTGAGCACCTTCTTCACCCATGGACTGAGCGTGCTGGTGCTGCTGGGCAGCGGCATCGTCTCCGGGGTCTTCTTCGCCGTGGCCGTCAGCGTCATCCCGATGGCCATGGACCTGCCCGTCGACCGCTATGTGGAGGTGCACAAACTGCTCGGCCGCAACTACGACCCGATGATGCCGATCATCGTGATCACCTCGATCCTCGGGGACTGGGTGCTGGCCGTGCTGGTGGACCGGGCCTGGATCCAGGTGCTGTTCGCGCTGTCCGGGGTGCTGCTGCTCGGGGTCTCGGTGATCTCCCGCGCGTGCAACGTCCCCATCAACCGCCAGGTCGCCCTCGTCGACGCCGGCACCATCCCGGCGGGCTGGCAGGATCCCCGGCCGCTGTGGCGCGGCTGGCACCACCTGCGGACGGCGCTGGCACTGCTGGGGCTGGCCCTGAACGCGATCGCGGTGGCCTGGGTGGCCGTGTGACCTCGAAGGAGCACTGACATGACCGACCGACAGCGGCCCGGTCCCCTGCCGGCCCACCGCTACCGGCCGCCCACGACGGTGGAGCTGCCGGACCGCAACTGGCCCTCGCGGACGGCCCGTACCGCCCCACGCTGGCTCTCCACGGACCTGCGCGACGGCAACCAGGCACTGATCGACCCGATGGGCCTGACCCGCAAGCGCCGGATGTTCGACCTGCTGGTGGCGATGGGCTACAAGGAGATCGAGGTCGGCTTCCCGGCCGCGAGCCGCGCCGACTTCGACTTCGTGCGCTCTCTGGTGAAGGACGCGGCCATCCCCGAGGACGTGACCGTCTCCGTCCTCACCCAGGCCCGCGAGGAGCTGATCGCGCGCACGCTGGAGTCGGTGGCCGGCGCGCACCGGGCCACCGTGCACCTGTACAACGCGACCTCCCCGCTGTTCCGGCAGGTCGTCTTCGACACCGACCGGGCCGGCTGCACCGGGATCGCCGTGGAGGGCACCCGGCAGGTGATGGCGTACGCGGACAAGATCCTCGGCCCCGAGACCGAGCTGGGCTTCGAGTACTCGCCGGAGCTGTTCACCGACACCGAAGCCGACTTCGCGCTGGAGATCTGCGAGGCGGTGATGGATGTCTGGCAGCCGGGTCCCGGCCGGGAGATCATCCTCAATCTGCCCGCGACCGTCGAGCGCGCCACCCCGAACGTCTACGCCGACCAGGTCGAGTGGATGAGCCGCCATCTGTCCCGGCGCTCCTGGGTGTGCCTGTCGGTGCACCCGCACAACGACCGGGGCACAGCGGTGGCCGCGGCGGAGCTGGCGGTGCTGGCCGGCGCGGACCGGGTGGAGGGCTGTCTGTTCGGACAGGGCGAACGCACCGGGAACGTGGACCTGGTGACCCTGGGGCTGAACCTCTTCAGCCATGGGATCGACCCGCGGATCGACTTCTCCCGGATCGACGAGATCCGCCGGGTCGCCGAGGAGTGCACCCGGCTGCCGGTGCCGCCGCGCCATCCGTACGCGGGCGACCTCGTCTACACGGCGTTCTCCGGCTCGCACCAGGACGCCATCGCCAAGGGGTTCGCGGCGATGGACCGCACGGCCGCCGCGACCGGCACACCGGTGGAGCGGCTGCCGTGGGCGGTGCCCTATCTGCCGATCGACCCGCGTGACGTGGGCCGCAGCTACGAGGCGGTCATCCGGGTCAACAGCCAGTCGGGCAAGGGCGGTGTGGCACATGTGCTGCGCACCGAGCACCGCCTCAGGCTGCCGCGGCGGCTGCAGATCGAGTTCTCCCGGGTGATCCAGTCGCACACCGACGTGGCGGGCGGCGAGGTCACCCCGGCCGAGATCTGGGCGGCCTTCACCGCTGAGTATCTGCCGGGGCGGGACCCGGGCACCTCGGGGCTCGAACTGCTCGCCCACCATCTGCTCGCCGAGCCGGACGGCCGGGTGACGCTCACCGTCCGGGTACGTCTCGCCGGTGCCGTACGCGAGTTGACGGGCACCGGCACTGGTCCCGTCGACGCCCTCGCCCGCGCTCTGGCCGGGGCCGGGCTGCCCCTGCGGGTCCTGGACTACGCCGAGCACGCGCTGGCGCCCGGCGGTGACGCGCGCGCCGCCGCGTATGTGGAGTGCGCGGCGGACGGGCGCACGGCGTGGGGGGTGGGGATCGACGCCGACCTGGTGCGTGCCTCGCTCGCCGCCATGGTCAGCGCGGCCCGCCGCGTCCGCCGGTGAGCGCCCCGACGGGGTCCGCTTCCCAGCCGAAAGGACGGAAAGTGATCACAACAGGCTTGCCCGGACCGACAGATGAGCCGCCCCCGGTACGGCTCCTGGATCCCGAGGGCCGCAGGGTCGAGGACCCCCGGTGGCCCCTCGATCTGTCCACCGAGGAGGAGCGGTCGCTGTACCGGGACATGGCGCTTCTGCGGCGGTTCGACGCGGAGGCGACGACCCTGCAACGGCAGGGCGAACTCGGCCTGTGGGCGTCCCTGCTCGGCCAGGAGGCGGCCCAGATCGGTGCGGGCCGCGCCCTGGACCTGCGGGACTTCGTCTTCTCCAGCTACCGGGAGCACGGCGTCGCCTGGTGCCGGGGCGTGGACCCGGTGGGGATGCTCGGGTTCTGGCGGGGCACCGCGCACGGCTGCTGGGACCCGTACCAGGCGGGCATGGCCAACTACCAGGTGGTGGTGGGCGGCCACGCCCCGCACGGCGTCGGCTACGCCATGGGCATGCAGCGGGACGGGGCGGACGGCGCGGTCCTGGTGTGCTTCGGCGACGGCGCGACCAGCCAGGGCGACGTGAACGAGGCCTTCACCTTCGCCGCGGTCTACGGCGCCCCCGTGGTCTTCTACTGCCAGAACAACCAGTGGGCGATCTCCGAGCCTCTGGAGCGGCAGACCCGGGTGCCCCTGTACCGGCGGGCCGTGGGCTTCGGCTTCCCCGGGATCCAGGTCGACGGCAACGACGTCCTGGCGTGTCTGGCGGTGGCCCGGGGCGCCCTGGAGCACGCCCGCTCGGGGGCGGGACCGGTACTGGTCGAGGCGGTCACCTACCGGATGGCCCCGCACACCACGTCCGACGACGCGACGCGCTATCGCTCGGGCGAGGAGGTGGAGGAGTGGGCGGCGCAGGACCCCCTCGTCCGGATGCGGGCGCATCTGGAGACCACCGGGCGGGCCGACGCCGGTTTCTTCAAGGAGGTCGACGAGGAGGCCGGGGCACTGGCGGTACGCGTGCGCGGCGGCTGCCGGGCGATGCCGGACCCGCCCCCGACGGCGATCTTCGACCATGTCTACGCCGGCCCGCACGCGCTCCTCGACGCCCAGCGCGAGGAGTTCACCGCCTTCCAGGCCCAGTTCGAGGACGCACCCTGGCCGAGCGGAGGACCGGCATGACAGCGACGACCCTGGCCCAGGCGCTCAACCTGGGGCTGCGCAGGGCACTCGAGGGCGACGGGAAGGTCCTCGTGATGGGTGAGGACGTGGGCCGGCTCGGCGGTGTCTTCCGGATCACCGACGGGCTGCACAAGGACTTCGGGGAGGACCGCGTCGTCGACACCCCGCTCGCCGAGTCGGGCATCGTCGGCACCGCGGTGGGCCTGGCCTTCCGGGGCTATCGTCCGGTGTGCGAGATCCAGTTCGACGGGTTCGCCCATCCCGCGTTCGACCAGATCGTCTCCCAGCTCGCCAAGATCCGCACCCGGACACGCGGACGGGTGGCGATGCCGGTCGTCGTGCGGATCCCCTACGGCGGGGGCATCGGCGCGGTGGAGCACCACAGCGAGTCCCCCGAGGCGTACTTCGCGCACACCGCGGGCCTCCGAGTGGTCTCACCGGCGAGCCCGGCCGACGCGTACTGGATGATCCAGCAGTCCGTCGCCTGCGACGACCCGGTGATCTTCCTGGAGCCCAAGCGCCGCTACTGGGACCGTGAGGAGTTCGACCCGGGGGCCGGCGCCCCGCTGCCGCTGCACACGGCACGGGTGGCCCGGCCGGGCCGTGACGTCACCCTGGTCGGCTACGGCCCCACGGTCCGCGTCTGTCTGGACGCGGCGGCGGCCGCCGCCCAGGAGGGGCACAGCACGGAGGTGATCGACCTGCGTTCGCTCTCCCCGCTGGACACGGACACGGTCGCCGCGTCGGTGGCGCGGACGGGCCGGCTGGTCGTGGTGCACGAGGCGCCGGGCTTCCTCGGCCCGGGCGCGGAGCTCGCCGCGTCGATCGGCGAGCGCTGCTTCTACGCCCTCCAGGCACCGACGCTCCGGGTGACGGGGTACGACGCCCCGTACCCGCCGTCGCGTCTGGAGGAGGCCTACCTTCCGGAGCTGGAACGGGTGGTGGACGCGGTCCACCGCTCCCTGGCGTACTGAGCCCCGGGCGCCGCCGTCATCCACGACGCGGGCCGGACCGTCCTCCCATGACGGCCCGGCCCGCTTTCTCGTGCCCGGGTCAGGGTGTCCTGGGTGCCAGGTCGGCCGGGACGTCGCGCCAGACCTCGGCGGCCAGCCGGTGGTAGTCGCCGCGCCAGCCGACGAGGGCGGCGCCCATCTGCTCCTGGAACTTCGGGGGAAGCGCGGCGAGCGCCGCGTCGGTCACGGCCGGGTCCAGGCCCTCGTCCGTCCAGGCCGAGATCAGCCAGGTCGGCGGCCGGTACGCGCCGCCGTCACCGTCCTGCGCGCCGCCGGGATCCTGGGGGCCGCCGCCGGGACCCTGCGGTCCGCCGCCGGGACCCTGCGGTCCGCCGCCGGGGCCGCCGCCCTGGCCGCGGCCCCCGCCGCCCTGGCCGCCGGCGATCTCCTCCGGCCGGACCCGGTCCACCAGGACGGGCACGATGTGCTTCTCCTCCAGCGCGAGATGCCGGTCGAGATGCGCGTGCAGACGCTCGGTCGCGGCCCGGGCCGCCTCGATCGCGCCGGCCTCCGGCAGCCGTTCCATCTGCCGCGTGATCTCCCGGAGTTCACGGTCGAGATCCGCGTGGTCCTCCTCCAACTCGGTCATGACGGGGGCGAGTTCCCCGGCGCGCGAGGTGACCAGCGGGAAGAGGCTGTCGTCCTCGTTCTCGCTGTGGTCGGCGAGCGCCCAGTGGTAGAGCTCCCAGTGTCCGGCCAGGCGCTGCGCCTGCTCGGCGTCGTGCGGGTTCAGGGCGGCCAGGGCGTGGGGGAAACGGGCGGCGTCGCGTCGTAACGCGTGGTGGATCATGAGGAAGGAGGTCGCCGCGGTGATCTTCCCCTCGGCGTCCAGCTGGAACCCTTCGGACATGCGTGACTCCTTGCGGTGGTCGGGGCCGTTCAGGGGCCGGCGCGGACAGGCGGCCGGCTTCACGCGTCGTGGCCCCGGCCCCGCGCGGGCGGCGCGGGACCGGGGCGCACAGGACGGTTCGGATGACCGGGAAGGCGTACGGACGACCGGTGTGCCGTCAGAACGCGGTGAGGTACCGCTCGATCTCCCAGTCCCCGACCCGCCGGTGGTACGTGTCGAACTCGCTCTGCTTCAACTGGGCGTAGTAGTCCACGAATTCGCCGCCCGACACCTTACCGAAGGCCTCCCTGAGAACAGGGTCGGCGCTGACGGCGGCGGCCGCGTCGGCCAGGGTCGCGGGGAGCGCGGAGTGCGCGGGAACGCCGCCCCGCCCTCCGTCGCGCTCCAGGTTCGCCTCGTTGGGCGCCCCCGGGTCCATCCCGTGGTCGATACCGTCGAGGCCGGCCGCGAGCAGCGCGGTCATGGCCAGATAGGGGTTGGCGGAGGAGTCGACGCAGCGCGCCTCCACCCGGCCCGGGGCGGGCACCCGGAGCATCTGGGTGCGGTTGTTCCCGCCGTACGTCGCCCAGGTCGGCGCCCAGCTGGAGCCGGAGGCGGTCGCGTCGCGCGCCGCGAGCCGCTTGTAGGAGTTGACGGTGGGGCAGCCGAAGCCGACGACCCCGGGCGCGTGCGCGAGCACCCCGGCGATGAACGAGTAGCCGAGGTCGGACATCCCGAGACCCCGGGCGTCGTTGGCGCCGCGGAAGAGTTCGGTGCCCGAGGCGCGGTCCCACAGGCTCATGTGCAGATGCAGTCCGCTGCCGGTGAGATGGCCGAAGGGCTTGGGCATGAAGGTGGCGAGCAGCCCCGCCTCGCGGGCCAGCATCTGCACCAGATAGCGGAAGAGGATCACCCGGTCGGCGGTGACGAGCGCGTCCGCGTACGCGAAGTCGTGCTCGAACTGCCCGTTCGCGTCCTCGTGGTCGTTGGAGTAGTTGCCCCAGCCGAGCGCGGTCAGGGCCCGGCTGACGGTCGCGACATGGTCCAGAGAGCGGCCGAGTCCGCGGGCGTCGTAGCACGGCAGGTCCGCGGTGTCCTCGTCGTCCGCGACCGCGATGCCGCCGTCGGGGGTGCGCCGGACGAGGAAGTACTCCGGTTCGGCGCCGACCTTGAACTGCATGCCCCGGTCCGCGAGCGCGGCGAGCCGGCGCCGCAGGATCACGCGTGGGGCGTACGGCCAGGGGGCGCCGCCGACGTGCGGGTCGCACATGACGGCGGCCAGGCCGGTGCGCCAGGGCAGCACGGTGTACGTGGACACGTCCGGGACCGCCACCAGGTCGGGGTCGGCCGGGGACTGGCCGATGGCGCCGACGGCATGGCCTGCGAAGCCGAGGCCCTCCTCGAGCAGTTCGGGGACGGCCGCGGCGGGGACGAGTTTGCAGCACGGCTTGCCGTCGATGTTGACGAACAGGGCGAGGACGAACTCGATGTCGTCGCGGACGACCGCGTGCAGGAAGTCCTCGGCGTTGTCGGGCGGTTCGGGCAGCCGGGGCACGAGGGGGTGTCCGTATCCGAACATCAGAGGTTCACCTGCACCCGGTAGTGCTCCAGCCACATGTTGAGGCTGAGGAGCATCTCGATGTCCAGCCGGCAGATCCACGCCCACACCCCGGGGCGGCCCGCGACCTGCTGGGGGTCGGCGGCGACGGCGCGCGCGGCCGGAAGGTTGACGAAGGGCCGCACGGGGGCGTTCGGGTCGGCGAGCACATCGCGCAGCTGGCGGCAGAGTTCGGTGAGATAGCCGAGGTCCTGGGTGACCGGGTAGGGGCTCTTCTGCCGGTCGAGGACGGACGCCGGGACCAGGTCCTTGGCGATCGAGCGCAGCAGGCTCTTCTCGCGGCCGTCGTGGTTCTTCATCGCCCAGGGGGTGTTGAAGACGTAGTCGACGAACTCGTGGTCGCAGTACGGCACCCGCATCTCCAGGGCCGGTCCCATGCCGAGCCGGTCGCTGCGGTCCAGCAGCACGCCCAGCCAGCGCGTCAGATGCAGATGGATGACCTCCCGCATACGCCGCTCATGGGCGTCCTCGCCGGGCAGCACGGGCACGTCCGCGAGGGCCTCGCGATAGCGCTGGGCCACATAGCCGCGCAGGTCGAGCTTCTGGAGCAGGCCCGGATCGAGCAGCCCGAGGCCGAGGCCGGGGTGGGTGGGCTCGAAGACGTGCATGATGGCCATCCACGGGAAGGTCTCGGCCGAGACCACCTGCTCGTTGTGCACCCATGAGAAGCCGCCGAAGATCTCGTCGGCGGTCTCGCCGGACAGGACCATGGTGGCCTTCTCGCGCACGGCCTTCGACAGCAGATAGGCGGAGGCGTCCATGTCGCCGAACATCGTCGGCATGTCCTGGGTGACGATGGTGGCGAGCCGGACCTCGGGTGCGGCGAGTTCGGCGGCGGGCAGCGCGATCTCCTCGTGCAGGGCGCCGACGGACCGGGCCATCTCGGCCGCGTACGGGGCGTCCGAGGTGCCGCGCATCTCGTCGGCGCGGAAGCCGTCCGCGCCGGTCAGGGTGAGGGAGAACGTCCGCAGCTGCGGCTCGTCGTGCGCGGCGACCCAGCGGGCGGCGAGCGCGGTCAGCACGCTGGAGTCGAGTCCGCCCGAGAGCAGGATGCCGCGCGGCACGTCGGCCACGAGCTGCCGGGCGACGACGGCCTCCAGGCGCTCGCGGATCTGCGCGACGGTGGTGGGCAGGTCGTCGGTGTGCGGACGGGCCGTCAGCTCCCAGTAGCGTTGCTCGCTGACTCCCCTGCGGCTGAAGCGGAGCACGCTGCCGGGGAGCACCTCGCGGATGTCGGCGTAGATCGAGGTGCCCGGGGACTTGGTCTGGGCGAGCAGCTCGCGCAGCCCGTCGCCGTCCACGGCGGTGGCGATGTCGGGGTGGGCGAGCAGCGCCTTGGCCTCGGAGCCGAAGACGATGCCGGCGGGCGTCAGCTTGTACAGCAGCGGCTTGATGCCCATCTGGTCGCGGATCAGCACGAGTTCCTCGCTCCGGGCGTCCCAGACGCCGAAGGCGAACATGCCGTTGAAGTGCTCTCCGCACCTCTCGCCCCACTCCAGATACCCGCGGATCACCACCTCGGTGTCGCAGCGGGTGCGGAACCGGTGGCCGCGTGCCTCCAGTTCCGTACGCAGCTCACGGAAGTTGTAGATCTCCCCGTTGTAGGTGACGGCGGCCAGCAGCCGTCCGTCCTCCTCCACGACCATGGGCTGGCCGCCGCCGGGGATGTCGATGACCGCGTTGCGGGTGTGTCCGAAACCCGCGTGGGCGCTCACCCAGACGCCGTCCCCGTCAGGGCCACGGCAGGCCAGGGTGTCCGTCATGGCTCGTACGACCGGCCGCTCGGCGGAAATATCGCGCTCGAAGTCGGCCCATCCGGCGATTCCGCACATGCCTTCTGGCTCCTTCCGACGGCGCCCGCCCCAGCGGCGGGCGTGACCTTCACCGCAACCCGCCCCATGGTGGTCGCGACCGTTCGAGGCGATCTGGTGTCCCGGTAGGCAGCGCGGCAGGGGCACGTCCAGGTCTCCGGCGGGCGCGCTCCCCCGGGCTCTCCGCCTCGTGCGCGACCGGCGCCACCACGTGCGCAACGTCGTTGCAACGTGCCCTGCGCTGGACTGTGCGGGTGACCATGGACATGATCCCGCGCGTGGAGCTGACCCCTTCGGCCGCCGAACTGGTGCGGCGGCTGCGGGAGACCCACGGGCCGCTGATGTTCCACCAGTCCGGCGGGTGCTGCGACGGCAGCGCCCCGATGTGCTACCCCAAGGGCGAGTTCCGCACCGGCGACTCGGACGTCCTGCTCGCGGAGCTGGAGGTCGACGGGTTCGACGAGCCGGTCGGTTTCTGGATGTCGAGGAAGCAGTACGAGGTGTGGAGCCACACCCGGCTGATCGTCGACGTCGTGGCCGGCCGGGGCAGCGGCTTCTCCCTGGAAGCACCCGAAGGAGTGCGTTTTCTCATCCGTTCTCGCGTCGTAGACGCCTGAACACCCCACGGGACACCGCCATCTGCTGCACTTCCCCTGAGTCCTGCGCACGTTGACGAGTCATCAGGGGGAAGAATGAGGCCTCGCGACAGACGGCTCAGAACGGTACTGACGGTTCTCGTGGCATGGAGCGCACTGGCCGGTGCGGCCCTCGTGGGGGCGGCGCCGGCCACTGGTGTGCAGAGCACCCGGACGGTGGCTCCCGGCGTCCGGTACAGCCAGTTCGACATCCCAGCGGCCCACGGGACGGCCCGCGCGCATCTGGTCACGGTCGATCTGCGGGATCCGCACGTGCGGGTCGATCTGCTCTATCCGGGCGCCGTCGCCGCCCGGGCCACCGTCTCGCGGCTCGCCGGCCCGCATGGCGCGGTCGCGGGGATCAACGGCGACTTCTTCGACATCACCGAGACCCAGCACCCGGGGGTCGAGGCGACCGGCTCCAGCGACGGCCCGGCGATCGCGGGCGGGCACGAGCTCAAGGCCGCCGTCCCGAACGGGCAGCGCTTCGGGCCCGCCCTGCCGCCGGGTGCCGACACCCAGGACGTGCTCGGCGTGGGCACCGACCGCACGGCCCGCCTGGACCGGCTGTCCCTGAGCGGCTCGGTGCGCACGCCCTACGGACGGACGACCCTGCGCGGGCTCAACCAGTACGCGCTGCCGGTGGGGTCGATCGGGGCGTACACCTCGGACTGGGGCACGGCCTCACGGATGCGGGCGGTGTGCGGCACCGACACCGACCGGGCCGCGCCGTGCAGCACCGACACCTACGAGGTGACGGTCAGAAAGGACCGGGTCGTCGCGACCGCCGCCCGGCCCGGTGGCGGTCCCGTCGCCGCCGGCACCACCGTGCTGGTCGGCCGTGAGGCGGGGGCCCGGTATCTGCGCACGCTGTACAAGGGCGAGGCGGTCCAGGTGCGGCAGCAGCTGGTGGCGGCCTCGTCCGGGATCCCGTACCGCTTCGCCATCGGCGGCTTCCCGCTGCTTCGGGGCGGCGTGCCGGCGTCCGGCCTCGACAACAAGACATCCGCCGTGCGGACGGCGGTGGGCATCGAGGACGGCGGCCGGCACCTGCTGCTCCTCGCGCTGGACGGCGCGGCCGCCTACCGCAGCGGTCTGACCCTCGCCGAACTCGCCTCCACGCTACGGCGGCTGGGCGCCACCGACGGCTTCAATCTGGACGGCGGCGGTTCCACGACGCTGGTCACCCGGCTTCAGGGCGAGAGCGCGGTGACCGTGCGCAACCATCCCAGCGGGGGCGTCGAGCGCGCGGTGGCCAACGGGATCGGGGTCTTCCCGGCCTCCTGACGCTCGGCCCGGAACAGTCGCCCCTGACGGTCGATCTCCGACGGTCAGGGGCGCAGCCCGCCGACGATCTGCGCCGTCGCGGCGAGGCCCTGGTGGAGCGTCGGCGCCATGCTGGAGCCGGCCAGGAAGAAGCCGAGCAGTATGCAGATCAGGGCATGGGAGATCTTCAGCGCGCCGTTGCGGATGAAGATCACCGCAATGATCAGGAGCAACAGCACCACAGAGATGGATACGGCCATCGTCACCCTCCTTCGCCGCGCCCATGACGCGGCTTTCGGCCGCAAGTGTGGCGTAGCGAAGGGTTGGTCCGGGCGGCTGACGTGTCCCCCGAACGTGTGGTTCTCCAACCGCTTTGCGGAATCGGGGGTTCAGCTGCTCCGGGCGGCGGGCGCACGACGGGCCCGCCGCCCACGGGGAGACGGGCCCGTTGCGCGGCCGGCTACAACGGGGGCCGCAGGTCGACCAGTTCGGCCAGGGCCGCACGGTGGTGTCCGGCACTCCCGTAGGCGGTCACATCCGCCTTCGCCCGCTTGAGATACAGATGGACCGGGTGCTCCCAGGTCATACCGATACCGCCGTGCAACTGGACGGCCTCCTCGGCGGCGTGCACGGCGACGGGGGCCGCGTAGGCCGCGGCGACGGCGACCGCGACGTCCGTGTCCGCGCTGTCCGTCGCGAGCGCGTCGGCGGCGTTGCGCGCGGCGGCCCGCGCGCCCACGACCTCCAGCCACATCTGCGCGAGCCGGTGCTTGAGCGCCTGGAAACCGCCGACGGGCCGGTTGAACTGCTTGCGCTCCTTCAGATAGCGCACGGTCTCGGTCAGGCACCAGTCGGCGAGGCCGAGTTGCTCGGAGGCGAGCAGTCCGGCCCCGGCCCGCAGGGCGCGTCGCACGGCCGTCCCGGCGTCCTCCGTGAGACGGCGCCCCGGCGCCCCGTCGAAGGTGACGGCCGCGAGGGGCCGGGTGAGATCGAAGGACACGTGCGGGGTGACGGTCACGTCGGCCGCGTCCACCGCGTACAGGGCACCGTCCTCGGCCGGAACGAGCAGCACATCGGCGATGGCCGCGTCCGCGACGGCGGTCACCTCCCCGTGCAGCAGCCCGCCGTCCTGCCGTACGACGCCGGGGGCGCCCGTGGGGCCCGCGGACAGTCCGACCGCGAGCGCACCCACCTTGCGGCCGGACGCGAGCTCCGCCACCAGCGCGGCGGCCTCGTCGCCCTCGCAGGCGAGCAGGGCCTCGGTCGCCACGACGGCGCTCGTCAGATAAGGCACCGGGGCGACCGCGCGCCCCAACTCCTCCAGGACGACCGCGGTCTCGCGGTGCGAGGCGCCCTGTCCGCCCAGGGACTCCGGCACCAGCAGCCCCGCGAGGCCCATGCCCTCCGTGAGCGCCTTCCACAGGGCGCGGTCGTGCGGGGCGTCCGACTCGGCGCGGGCGAGGACGCCCGCAGGATCGCAGTGGTCGGCCAGGAGGTCACGGACGGCGGCGCGCAGCGCCTCTTCCTCCTCCGAGTACAGCAGATCGGGCTGCGTCGGCTGCGAGTTCATCGGGACAGGTCCTTCCACGCGACGTCCTTGTCGGTGCGCGGCTCGGCGGGCAGGCCCAGGACACGCTCGGCGACGATGTTCAGCAGAACCTCGTTGGTCCCGCCCTCGATGCTGTTGCCCTTGGCGCGCAGATAGCGGTAGCCGGCGTCGCGGCCGGTGAAGTCGACGAGTTCGGGCCGGCGCAGGGTCCAGTCGTCGTAGAACAGGCCCTCCTCGCCGCGGAGTTCCACCTCCAGACCGCTGATCTCCTGGTTGAGGCGGGCGAAGGCGAGCTTCATGCCGGAGCCTTCGGGGCCGGGCTGGCCCACGGCGAGCTGCTGGCGCAGCCGTTCGCCGGTGAGCCGGACGACCTCGGCCTCGACCCACAGCGTCAGCAGCCGCTGGTGCAGGTCGGGGGTGCGCAGTTCGGGCCGCTCGCGCCAGGTCCGCACGACCGGGTTGATCATGCCGCCCTCACGCGGGATCCGCATGCCGCCGATGGACACCCGCTCGTTCATCAGCGTGGTCTGCGCGACGCGCCAGCCGTCGCCGATCTCGCCGAGGCGGCGGGCGTCGGGGATGCGGACGTCGGTGAGGAACACCTCGTTGAACTCGGCCTCACCGGTGATCTGCCGCAGGGGCCGGACCTCGACGCCGGGGGCGGTCATGTCGCAGATGAAGTAGGTGATGCCCTGGTGTTTGGGCAGGTCCGGGTCTGTGCGGGCGATGAGGATGGCCCAGCGGGCGAGGTGGGCGCCGGAGGTCCACACCTTCTGCCCGTTGACGATCCAGTCTCCCGACTCGTCGCGGACGGCACGGGTGCCGAGCGCCGCGAGGTCGGAACCCGCGCCGGGCTCGCTGAACAGTTGGCACCACACCTCCTCGCCCGTCCACAGGGGCCGGAGGTACCGGCGCTGCTGTCCCTCGGTGCCGTAGCGCAGGATCGTCGGCGCGGCCATGCCGAGGCCGATGCCGTTGCGCCGCGGGTCGTTGTCGGGCGCGCCCGCGCCCTGGAGTTCGGCGTCGACGATCGGCTGGAGCGAGCGCGAGGCGCCGAGGCCGCCGAGGCCCTCCGGGTAGTGCACCCAGGCGAGTCCGGCGTCGAACTGGGCCCGCAGGAAGTCGAGACGGTCGGTACCGGCGGGCGGGTGGGCGGCCAGCAACGAGCGGGTGCGCTCGCGCAGTTCGGCTGCGTCGGTCATACGGCGGCTCCGTTCTCCGGTGCGACGGCGATCCGGCCGGTGGTGACGCCGTCGGCGACACGCTGCACGGCGTCCGCGGCCTCGCCCATCGGCACCCGCTCGCTCACCAGCGGCTTGACCGCGCCCTGCGCGGCCAGCTCGGTGAGCTGCTCGTGGCAGTGCTGGATCAGCTTCGGGTTCTTGGTGTTGTACAGGCCCCAGTGCAGCCCGAGGATGGAGTAGTTCTTGACGAGGGCGTGGTTGAGCGCGGGGCTCGGGATGTGGCCGCTGGCGAAGCCCACGACGACGATCCGTCCCTCGAAGGCGACGACCTTCGCGGACTGGGCGTAGGCCTGACCGCCCACCGGGTCGTAGATCACATCGGCGCCCCGGCCGCCGGTGGCCTCCTTCACGGCGGCGATGACGTCCTCGGCGCGGCGGTCGATCACGACGTCGCAGCCCAGTTCGCGGGCCACCACGGCCTTGTCGGCGCCGCCGACGACGCCGATGACGGTGGCGCCCGCGGCCTTGCCCAGCTGGACGGCCGCGCTGCCGACCCCTCCGGCGGCAGCGTGGACGAGCAGTGTCTCCCCGGCCTGCAGCCCGGCCCGGCGGTGCAGACCGAACCAGCCCGTCTGGTAGCCGATGTGCAGAGCCGCGGCCTCGGCGTCGTCGAGGGCCTCGGGGGCGGGCAGGAGGGCCGCGGCATCGGCGACGGCGTAATCGGCGAAGCCCCCGTACGGCAGCGCCGGATTGGCGATCACCCGCCGTCCGTCCTCGGTCTCCGCGCAGATCTCGACGCCCGGTGTGAACGGCAGCGGCGGGGTGATCTGGTACTGGCCGCGGCACAGCAGGGCGTCCGGGAAGTTGACGTTCGCGGCCCGCACCTTCAGCAGGACCTGGCCGTCGCCAGGCGTGGGCGGCTCCACCTCCGCGAGTCGCATCACCTCGCGCGGCTCGCCGTTCTCGTGCACTTGCCATGCCTGCATGCGCGGCCTCCAGAGGGCTGTGCTGGTCGTGTTCGCTGACCGGGTTCGACCGCATACTAAGCGGTCGCTTGCCGATCAGGGAACAGTCGTCCGCGTCACGACCGGCGGGGCCGCGCCCGTACGTGCATCCGCTCGCCCTGGGGCCCGAACAGGCTGAGGAACTCGACCGGCCCTTCCCCGGTCGAGCCGAACCAGTGCGGCACCCGGGTGTCGAACTCGGCGGCCTCGCCCGCCGCCAGCACCACGTCGTGCTCGCCCAGCACGAGCCTGAGCCGGCCCGAGAGCACATACAGCCACTCGTAGCCCTCGTGCGTCCGCAGGTCCGGTTCGAGCCTGCGCTGCGGCTCGACCACCTTGAACGCCTGCAGTCCCCCGGGCTGGCGGGTGAGCGGCCAGTGGGTGCGGCCATCGCGGACGATCGGCTCGCCGCGCACCCGAGGGTCCCGCACCGGCGGGGCGCCGACCAGTTCGTCGAGCGGCACCTCATGGGCCTGCGCGATCGGCAGCAGCAGTTCGAGGCTGGGCTTGCGCAGGCCCGACTCCAGGCGCGAGAGCGTGCTGACGGAGATGCCGGTCGCCTCCGACAGTCCCGCGAGCGTCACCTCCCGCTCCTTGCGCAGCCGCCGGAGCCTGGGGCCCACGCCCGCGAGAACCTCGTCCGTACCCATGGACCTCATTGCAGTTCCGGCAAATGAGTTTGTCAATGCCGTGGCGGTCGGGCGACGGTTCCGGCGGAGGTGGTCACCATGGCGGTCACGATGACCGAGAGGAACAGCCGGACGTACGAGGTGGTCGTCGTCGGGGGCGGGCCGGCCGGACTGTCGGCGGCGCTGGTCCTGGGCCGGGCCCGGCGCCGCACGCTCGTCGTCGACGCGGGCGAACCGCGCAACGCGCCCGCCTCGCATCTGCACGGCTATCTGTCCCGGGACGGCAGGCCGCCCGCCGATCTCCTCGCGGCGGGCCGCGAGGAGATCGCGCGCTACGGCGTGGAGCTGGTCCGGGACCGGGCCGTGGACGCCGTCCGGGACTCCGGCGGCGAGTTCGACGTGACACTCGCGGGAGGGGGGTCCGCGCACGCCCGCATGCTGGTGCTCGCCACCGGTCTGCGGGACGAACTGCCCCCGGTGCCCGGGGTCGCCGAGCGGTTCGGGCGGGATGTGCTGCACTGCCCGTACTGCCACGGCTGGGAGGTGCGCGACCGGCCTTTCGGGGTGCTCGCGACCAGCCCGTCGGGCGTGCATCAGGCGCTGATGGTCTCCCAGTGGTCGAAGGACGTGACCCTGTTCCTGCACACGGTCGCCGAGGACGAACTGTCCGACCTCGATCTGCGCAGGCTCGCGGCGGCAGGGGTCGGTGTGGTGCGCGGCGAGGTCGCGGGGCTGGTGGCCGAGGAGGACCGGCTCACCGGGGTCCGACTCGCGGACGGAACGGTCCACGACCGCTCCGTGCTGTTCGTCGCGCCCCGCGCCGTCCCGCGCAGCGGCTTGTTCGAGCGGCTGGGCGCCGAGCTGAGCGAGACCCCGTTCGGCAGCTATCCGGTGGTCGACGAGCGGGGGCTGACGACCGTGCCCGGGCTGTGGGCGGCGGGCAACGCCATCGGTTTCGCGGAGCAGATCGTGAACGCGGCCAGCCGCGGGTACCGGGCCGGGGCCGGGATCAACGGGGAACTGCTCATGACGGATCTGGACGCGGCCGCCCGGGTGTAGAGCCACCGCCCGCGGTGCACCATGACTGCATGCTCCTCGCCCGGCTGGCCCGTGTCTCCCAGGAAGTCGCCGCCACGTCGGCGCGGTCCCGCAAGATCGCGCTGCTCGGCGAGCTGTTCCGGGACGCCGACGCGGACGATGTGCCGGTCGTCATCCCGTATCTGGCCGGGCGGCTGCCCCAGGGGCGGCTCGGCATCGGCTGGAAGCTCCTCGGGCAGCGGATCGCGCCCGCCGCCGAGCCCACGCTCACCGTGCGGGACGTGGACGCCCGGCTGAGCCGGATCGGCGCGGTCACCGGCACCGGCTCCCAGGCCGAGCGCAAGCGCCTGGTCGGCGAGTTGCTGGCGGCGGCCACCGCGGACGAGCAGCGGTTCCTGACCGGGCTGCTGTCCGGTGAGGTGCGGCAGGGGGCGCTGGACGCCCTGGCCCTCGAGGGACTGGCCGAGGCGACGGGGGCCGACCCGGTGGACGTCCGGCGGGCCGTCATGCTCGCCGGATCGCTCCAGGTCGTGGCGCGGGCCCTGCTCGCCGAGGGTACGGCGGCCCTCGGCACCTTCCGGCTCACCGTCGGCCGGCCGGTGCTGCCGATGCTCGCGCACACCGCGCCGTCCGTCGCCGAGGCCATCGGGAAGCTCGGCGCGTGCGCCGTGGAGGAGAAGCTCGACGGCATCCGTGTCCAGGTCCACCGCGACGGCGACGACGTACGGATCCACACCCGCACCCTCGACGACATCACCGCCCGGCTGCCGGAGATCACGGCGGCGGCCCTGGGGCTGCCGGGCGAGCGGTTCATCCTGGACGGCGAGGTCATCGCGCTGGACGAGAACGGACGGCCGCGGTCCTTCCAGGAGACCTCCGGGCGGGTCGGCTCCCGGGTGGACGTGGCGACCGCCGCCGCGGCCGTGCCCGTCTCCCCCGTCTTCTTCGACGCGCTGTCGGTGGACGGCCGCGATCTGCTGGACCTGCCCTTCGCCGACCGTCATGCGGAGCTGGCCCGGCTCGTACCGGAGCCGATGCGGGTGCGGCGCACGGTGGTGGAGGGGCTCGCGGACACGGCCGCCGCGGAGGCGTTCCTCGCCGATACCCTGGCGCGCGGTCATGAAGGGGTGGTGGTCAAGGCCCTCGACGCTCCCTACAGCGCGGGGCGGCGAGGCGCCTCCTGGCTCAAGGTCAAGCCCGTGCACACCCTCGACCTCGTGGTGCTGGCCGCCGAGCGGGGCCACGGCCGCCGCTCCGGCAAGCTGTCCAATCTGCATCTGGGTGCCCGCACCCCGGACGGCTCCTTCGTGATGCTCGGCAAGACGTTCAAGGGCATGACGGACGCGATGCTCGCGTGGCAGACCGAGCGGCTCGGCGAACTGGCGGTGGCGGACGACGGCTGGGTGGTGACCGTACGACCCGAACTCGTCGTCGAGATCGCCTACGACGGGCTCCAGCGGTCCACCCGCTACCCGGCCGGTGTCACCCTGCGCTTCGCCCGGGTGGTGCGCTACCGCGAGGACAAGCGGCCCGAGGAGGCCGACACGTTGGAGACCCTGCTGGCCGCACACCCCGGGGTGGTGCCATGAGCGGGCGGCCGGCGCGCAGCGCCGGTCTGCTGCTGTTCCGGCGCACCGATCACGGTCTGGAGGTCCTGCTCGGCCATATGGGCGGCCCGTTCTTCGCCCGCCGCGAGGAGGGCGCGTGGACCGTGCCCAAGGGCGAGTACGAGTCCGGGGAACCCTCCTGGGAGGCCGCCCGCCGCGAGTTCCGGGAGGAGCTGGGGCTGCCGCCGCCGGACGGGGAGGCCGTGCCGCTCGGCGAGGTGCGGCAGCGGGGCGGCAAGGTGGTCACGGCGTGGGCCCTGGAGGCGGACCTCGACCCGGCGGCGATCGTCCCGGGCACCTTCACGATGGAGTGGCCGCCGCGCTCGGGGCGCCTTCAGGAGTTCCCCGAGCTGGACAGGGTGGAGTGGTTCGGGCTCGACCGGGCCCGTGCCGTGATCGTGACGGCACAGGCCGCGTTTCTCGACCGGCTGGCGGAGCACTCGGGCTGACGCAAGAGCCGCGTTGCGGTGGAGGCCGCCGCGCGGGAAGGTCGTAGCACAGCCTGTTCCCAGGAGGTCAGCCATGCCCATCGCCACTGTCAATCCGGCGACCGGCGAGACGTTGGAGACGTACGACGCCCTGGCCGAGGAGGAGATCGAGCGCAGGCTCGCCACCGCCGAGGCCGCGTTCCGCACCCATCGCACGACCACGTTCGCCGAACGGGCCCTGAGGATGAACAGGGCGGCCGGCCTGCTGGAGGAGGACGAGCAGGAGATCGCCCGGGTGATGACCACCGAGATGGGCAAGCCGGTCAGGCAGGCCCGCGCGGAGGCCGCGAAGTGCGCCAAGGCGATGCGCTGGTACGCGGAGCACGCCGAGGAACTGCTCGCCGACGAGGAGCCCGCCGAGTACGACGCGAAGGACTCGGGCGCCTCCTGGGTGATCGTGCGCTACCGGCCGCTCGGCCCGGTCCTCGCCGTCATGCCGTGGAACTTCCCGCTGTGGCAGGTGGTCCGCTTCGCCGCGCCCGCGCTGATGGCGGGCAACGTGGGGCTGCTCAAGCACGCCTCGAACGTTCCGCGGACCGCGCTCTATCTGGAGGACCTGTTCCGCCGGGCGGGCTTCGCCGAGGGCTGTTTCCAGACCCTGCTCGTCGGCTCCGGCGCGGTGGAGGGCATCCTGCGCGACCCGAGGATCAAGGCCGCGACACTCACCGGCAGCGAACCGGCCGGCCGGTCCGTGGCCTCGGTCGCCGGGGACGAGATCAAGAAGACGGTCATGGAGCTGGGCGGCAGTGACCCGTTCATCGTGATGCCGTCCGCCGACGTGGAACGGGCCGCGGAGGTGGCGGTGACCGCCCGGGTGCAGAACAACGGGCAGTCGTGCATCGCCGCCAAGCGGTTCATCGTGCACACCGATGTGTTCGACGTGTTCACCGAGCGGTTCACGGCCCGGATGAAGGCGTTGAGGGTCGGCGATCCGATGGAGGAGGACACCGAGGTCGGGCCGCTCGCCAGCGAGCAGGGCCGCGCGGACGTGGAGGAACTGGTCGAGGACGCGGCCGCCCGGGGCGCGGCGGTGCTGTGCGGCGGTGAACGCCCGGACGGTCCCGGCTGGTACTACCCGCCGACCGTCCTCGCCGATGTCACCCCGCAGATGCGCATCCACCACGAGGAGGCGTTCGGCCCGGTCGCCACCCTCTACCGGGCGGCCGGCATCGACGAGGCGGTGGCGATCGCGAACGACTCGCCGTTCGGACTGAGTTCGAACGTGTGGACGCACAACGGCACCGAGGTGGACCGTTTCGTCCAGGACCTTGAGGCCGGTGGTGTGTACATCAACGGGATGACGGCCTCTCATCCGGCGTTTCCGTTCGGCGGGGTCAAACGGTCCGGCTACGGGCGGGAGCTGTCGGGGCACGGAATCCGCGAGTTCTGCAACATCACCACCGTATGGCACGGAGCGTGAGCGTTCCGCGGCTACGATCCCTGCTGTGAACCGCGAAGTGACCCTGCCTCTGATCGTCGACGACCATGGCACGTTGCAGGTGGCGGCCGCGGACGTCAGCAAGCTGCTGCGCACGGTGGGCGGCCGGTGGCTGCGGCTGGTGGAGGCCGGCGAGGACGGGCTCGACGAGGACACCGTGGCCGCGCTGACCATCGAGCTGGCCAAGCTGGCGGACCGGATCGATGTGGCGTGCATCGCGCACAGCAGCGGCTCGTTGCACTAGGGATGCCCAGGTGCGGCGCCGACCCGCGTCGCCGCGGGCCGGTCAGGTGCGCGCGTCCAGTTCCCACAGGGCGTGCCAGAACCGGGTCTCGTACCCCTGGAGCAGTCGGCCGTAGCGATGGGCGCGGTCCTCGTCCAGACGGCCGGTGTCCAGGCCCTCCCGCACGGCCTCCTCGGCCCTGCGGTGCAGGTCCGGTGACGGCTCGGCGAAGTAGTCGAAGAAGCCGCAGGCCGCGTCGTCGAAGCCGTAGTGGTGGCGCAGCGCCTGCGCGATGGACGCGCAGTAGCCGCCCCAGGCCGCGAAGTTGGCGCTCAGAGCCAGGACGACGTCGGCCGGTTCCCCGTTCAGGGCGAGCCAGGCCACGTAGGCCGGGTAGCCCTGGCAGTCCGCCGGCGGTTCGTAGGTGTTCGCGGTCTCGCCGGCCCGGCAGACCGCGGCGAAGTCACCCAGACGATCTTCGGCCACGACCTCGCCCTCCGCAAGTGCGATGAAGAAGGCCGCGCTCGCGGGCTCGTCCCGCGACCGCCCGGACAGATGCAGAAACGCCCTGCGGTCCGCGGCGATCACCTCCCGCTGTTCGAGGGCGAGCGCCGCGAGGGTGGCCGGCTGGGCCGCGCCCCGGGCGATCAGCGGAAGCAACCGGTTGGCGTGCGGATCCGGGGCGAGCTTCCGGGCGGCCTCCTGCAGCAGTTCCCTGGCCGTGCGCGCCATCGGCGCCCCTCCTCCGCCTCGTCCGACTCACCGAGCATGCCCGGAATGTCACTGTGCGTACATCACTGAAGCGGAGTAACCCGACGAGATATCGCAGCCCCGCCGGGCCATCGTGGGTGAAGCCCTCATACGGGTGAACCCCTTCCGCCGGGGGACGACGAGTCCCCCGCCAAGGCGAAAGAAGGCGCGCTCCATGGCCACTCTGTGCAGACCCGCGGTTTCCGTTCCTGAGTATGTGATCACGATGGAGGAGACACTCGAACTGGCACGCTCCCGCCACGCGGACCACCCCCAACTCCCGCTGGCGCTTCGCTTGATCGAGAACACCGGGGTCCGTACCCGGCACATCGTGCAGCCCATCGAGGAGACCCTGAAGCACCCCGGCTTCGAGGAGCGCAACAATCTCTACGAGGCCCAGGCGAAGGCCCGGGTGCCGGCGGTCGTCCAGCGGGCGCTGGACGACGCCGAGCTGCTCACCACGGACATCGACGTGATCATCTACGTGTCGTGCACGGGGTTCATGATGCCCTCGCTGACCGCGTGGCTGATCAACGCGATGGACTTCGCCACCGACACCCGGCAGATACCCATCGCCCAGTTGGGCTGCGCCGCGGGCGGCGCCGCCATCAACCGGGCGCACGACTTCTGCCGGGCCTACCCGGACGGCAACGCGCTCATCGTGGCCTGCGAGTTCTGCTCGCTGTGCTACCAGCCCACCGATCTGGGCGTCGGCTCGCTGCTGTCCAACGGCCTGTTCGGCGACGGCATCGCGGCCGCCGTCGTCCGCGGCAAGGGCGGCACCGGCGTCAGGCTGGAGCGCAACGGGTCGTATCTGATCCCCAAGACCGAGGAGTGGATCGCGTACGACGTCCGGGCCACCGGATTCCACTTCCTGCTGGACAAGCGGGTGCCGACCACGATGGAACCCCTCGCCCCGGCCCTGCAGGAGCTGGCACGCCAGCACGGTTGGGACGCCTCTGACCTGGACTTCTATATCATCCACGCGGGCGGTCCGCGGATTCTGGACGACCTGAGCAAGTTCCTGCGGGTGCCGCCGGAGGCGTTCCGGTTCAGCCGGGCCACGCTGACCGAGTACGGCAACATCGCGAGCGCGGTCGTCCTGGACGCGCTGCGCCGGCTCTTCGAGGCGGGCGGCGCCGATCACACGGCGCGGGGCCTGCTGGCCGGCTTCGGACCAGGCATCACGGCGGAGATGGCCCTGGGCCGCTGGCATGTCTCCGGGAACGGGAAGAACGGAACGTGACGACGACCGACAGGGTGTCGGCGGCCGAGGGGCTGTTCGTACCGCCCGGCCACGGCCGCGTCGTACGGACGCCGGCGCAGCATGTGACGTTCAAGGTGACCGGCTCGCACTCGCGCATGGCATCCACGTTCGAGGTGATCGTGCCGCCCGGCTTCGACGTCGGCGCGCATGTCCACACCCGCAGCGAGGAGCTGTTCTACGTCCTGGAGGGCGAGCTGGACGTGCTGGCCTTCGAGCCCCGGGTACGGACCCCCGACCGCTGGCAGAAGTGGGAGTCGCGGTCGGGCCGCCGGGTGGTGCGAGCGACTCCGGGCACAGTCATCGTCGTACCGCCGGGCTGCCCGCACGCGTTCGCGAACCCGACGGAGACCCCCGCGAAGATGTTCTTCCAGGCCTCTCCGCCGCCGGATCACGAACGCTACTTCGAGGAACTGCTGGAGATCCTCGCGGACGGGGGTCCGCCGGACCAGGAGGCGATCGAGGCGCTGCGCAGGCGCTACGACATCGAGCAGCTCACACCGCTCAGACACCGGTGAGCCGGACCCCGGCGTGCGTCTCTCCGCGCCGACGGCACCCTCCAGGAGCTGACGGCGCGACACCCGCCACGACGCAGTGGGCGTGGCGGGCACGGGACCGGCCGGCAGGCAGGCAGGCAGGGGCGGCACTACCGGATCGGCATTCCCGACAGCGTACGTGCGATCACCAGCCGCTGGATCTCGCTGGTGCCCTCAAAGATGGTGTAGATGGCCGCGTCGCGGTGCATCCGCTCCACCGGGTACTCCCGGGTGTAGCCGTTGCCTCCGAGGATCTGGATCGCCTGCGCGGTGACCTTCTTCGCCGTCTCGCTGGCGAACAGCTTCGACATGGAGCCCTCGGCCGCCGTGAACGGCTTGCCGTTGACCGCCATCCACGAGGCCCGCCACACCAGCAGCCGGGCGGCGTCGATCTGGGTCCGCATGTCCGCGAGCTGGAAGGCGACACCCTGGTTGTCGATGATCAGCCGACCGAACTGCTCGCGCGTCCGCGCGTAGTCGAGCGCCACCTCGTACGCGGCCCGGGCGGTGCCCACGGCCATCGCGCCGACGGCCGGGCGGGAGGCCTCGAAGGTGGCCATGGCCGCGTTCTTCACACGGTCGCCGCCGGCCTTCGCCTTCTCGCGGGCGCGGGCGAGGCGCTCGTCCAGCTTCTCCTTGCCGCCGAGCAGACAGGAGCCGGGGACGCGGACGTTGTCGAGGATCACCTCGGCGGTGTGCGAGGCGCGGATGCCGTGCTTCTTGAACTTCTGGCCCTGGGCGAGACCCGGGGTGTTCGGGGGGATGATGAAGGAGGCGTGTCCCTTGGAGCCCAGCTCCGGGTCGACGACCGCGACCACGACATGGACATTGGCGATGCCGCCGTTGGTGGCCCAGGTCTTGGTGCCGTTGATCACCCACTCGTCCTTGGCCTCGTCGTACACGGCCCGCGTACGCATGGAGGCGACATCGGAGCCGGCGTCGGGCTCCGAGGAGCAGAAGGCGGCCACCTTGACATCGTTGGTGTCGCCGTACATCTGGGGGATCCAGGTGCCGATCTGCTCCTCGGTGCCGTTGGCGAGGACGCCCACGGCCGCGAGTCCGGTGCCGACGATCGACAGCGCGATGCCCGCGTCACCCCAGAACAGCTCCTCCATCGCCATGGGGATGCCGAGGCCCGTGGCGTCGAAGTACTGCTGGGCGTAGAAGTCGAGGGAGTAGATGCCGACCTTGGCGGCCTCCTGGATGACCGGCCAGGGAGTCTCCTCACGCTCGTCCCATTCGGCGGCCGCGGGGCGGATCACATCGGCGGCGAAGCCGTGCAGCCAGTCCCGGACCTCCTTCTGTTCGTCGTTGAGCTCCATGGTGAACTCGGCCATGTCCCCTCCAGCACTGCGCCAGCCTGTTACTTGCGGTAACTTCAGTCTGTTACTCACCAGTAGGAGAAGTCAACTCCCAGGCCGTAGCGGTCCTCCACGACGGGCGGTCGGCAGCTCGTTCGATACTGACCCGCCTTTCAGTGTTAGTTTGCGCAGGCGTCACCGATACAGCACGGGTGGGGAGAGATCATGGACACCACGCAGCGGACCGAGCAACAGCGGTCCGCCGACCGCCGACGGCGAGAGCTGCTGGAGGCCGCCGACCGGGTGGTGCTGCGCGACGGCCCCGGGGCCTCGATGAACGCCATCGCCGCCGAGGCCGGCATCACCAAACCGATCCTCTACCGACACTTCGGCGACAAGGGCGGCCTGTACGCCGCGCTCGCCAAGCGCCACACGGACGCGCTGCTCGACTCGCTGCGGGCGGCGCTGGACGCCCCGGCCGAACGGCGGGAGCGGGTGGAGGCCACCCTGGACACCTATCTCGCGGCCATCGAGGCACGACCGCAGGTCTACCGCTTCCTGATGCATCCGGCGGAGGGCGGCTCACAGAGCGACCAGGGCTTCGACACCGGCCGGCACTCCATCCCGGTGCTGCGCCGCATGGGCGAGGAGCTGGCCGTCTTCATCGAGGAGCGACTGGACCTCGGCCCGGGCAGCCATCAGCTCGCCCGGGTGTGGGGACACGGCATCGTCGGGATGATGCACGCGGCCGGCGACTGGTGGCTCGGCGAGCGGCCCTGCACCCGGGCCGAGTTGGTGCGGAGCCTGGCGGACCTGCTGTGGGGGCGGCTCGCGGCCGCCGGGGACCGCGTCGGAGGACCCGGGTTCTGAGGTCCGGGTTACGAGGTCCGGGTTACGAGGTCCCCGCCGCCCGACGGCTCGTCTTAGTCGTGGTCGTAGTGGTGGAGGAGGATGGCGCGGGCGCTTCCCTAACGGGGCGCCCTGCGCCGCCATTGCCGCATCACCTTGCGCTGCCGCCAGCCGCCGAGCCGGTCCACGTAGAGACTGCCGTCGAGATGGTCGCACTCGTGCTGCAGGCACCGGGCGAACCACCCGGTCCCCTCCACCCGCACCGGCTCGCCGTCCATCGTGCGGCCCTCGACGACGGCACGGTCGTAGCGCTCCGTGCCCGCCTCCAGGCCCGGCACGGACAGACAGCCCTCCGGTCCGCGCAGTACCACACCGTCCGCCTCGACGAGCCGCGGGTTCACCAGATGTCCCAGATGGCGCACTTCGTCGTCGTCCGGGCAGTCGTACACGAACACCCGCAGCGGCTCGCCGATCTGGTGCGCCGCCAGCCCCACGCCCCGCGCGGCGTACATGGTGGCGAACATGTCCTCGACGAGACGGGCCAGTTCGGGGCCGAAGTCGGTGACCTCCGCGCCCGGGGTGCGCAGCACCCGGTCGCCGAGCAGGGTGAGGGGCCGGACGCGCCCTCGGGCACCCGGGATGAAACGGTGTCGCATGGCGGCAAGGGTACGGTCGTCAGGGTCGCGTGGGCGCCGGGGTGGTGCCGCGGTTCGGGCGCGTGAACGGATCTCGATAGGCTGAGGTCCACACGTTGCCGGGACTGGGCGCGGCGCCGTATGCAAGGAGGATCGAGAACTGATGGCAGGCAACTCGGACCCGCTGACGCCGCGGGCCAAGCTGGCCGTGACCGCGGGCAAGGCGGTCGCTGCGGCATCGCGCGCCGCGGGGCGCGGCAGCGGATCGGTGATCGGCGGCCGAGTGGCACTCAAACTCGACCCCGATCTGCTCGCCCGGCTCGCCCAGAACCTGGACGTGATCCTGGTCTCGGCGACCAACGGCAAGACGACCACCACCCGGCTGATCGCGGAGGCACTGCGCGCCGCCGGCCCGGTCGTCTCCAACGCGCTCGGCGCCAACATGCCGGCCGGCATCACCTCGGCGCTGGCCGGCGGCTCGGACGCCAAGTTCGGTGTCATCGAGGTCGACGAGAAGTACCTCGCCGGCGTCGCCCGGGACACCGACCCGAAGTGCATCGCGCTGCTCAACCTCTCGCGCGACCAGCTCGACCGCGCCGCCGAGACCCGGATGCTCGCCGAGAACTGGCGTGAGGGCCTGGCCGGCTCCAAGGCCGTGATTGTCGCCAACGCCGACGACCCGCTGGTCGTGTGGGCCGCCTCGTCGTCGCCGAATGTGATCTGGGTCGCGGCCGGCCAGATGTGGAAGGACGACGCCTGGTCCTGCCCCTCCTGCGGCGGTGTGATGCAGCGCCCCGGCGACGACTGGTTCTGCGGCGAGTGCGGTTTCCGCCGGCCGACCCCGTCCTGGGTGCTCTCGGGTGACCACGTCCTCGACCCGCACGGCTCCGCCTGGCCGATCCACCTCCAGCTGCCGGGCCGCGCCAACAAGGCCAACGCCGCCACCTCGGCCGCCGTCGCCGCCGTCTTCGGCGTGCCCCCGCAGGTCGCGCTGGAGCGCATGTACCAGGTGCAGGCGGTGGCCGGACGCTACGACGTCGTCCAGTTCCAGGGCCGCGACCTGCGTCTGCTGCTCGCGAAGAACCCGGCCGGCTGGCTGGAGACGTTCTCCCTGATCGACCCGCCGCCGACCCCGGTGATCCTGTCGGTGAACGCGCGCGGCGCGGACGGCACCGACACCTCCTGGCTGTGGGACGTCGACTACACGCGACTGACCGGCCACCCGATCTTCGTCGTCGGCGACCGGAAGCTGGACCTCGCCGTGCGCCTGGAGGTCGCGAACCAGTCCTTCCAGGTCTGCGACGACCTCGACCAGGCCGTCCAGCTCGCTCCGCCGGGCCGGATCGAGGTCATCGCGAACTACACCGCGTTCCAGGACCTGCGCCGCCGAGTCGGCAACTGACCACGAAGGACGATCATCGATGAGTGACAACAGCCTGCGTCTGGTGTGGATCTACCCGGACCTGCTGAGCACCTACGGCGACCAGGGCAACGCGCTCGTGGTGGAGCGCCGGGCCCGCCAGCGCGGCCTGGACGTGGCCCGGCTCGACGTGCGCAGCGACCAGCCCATCCCGACGTCCGGCGACATCTATCTGATCGGCGGCGGTGAGGACCGTCCGCAGCGGCTCGCGGCCGAGCGGCTGCGCCGTGACGGCGGTCTGTACCGGGCCGTGGAGAACGGCGCGATCGTGTTCTCCGTCTGCGCCGGCTACCAGATCCTCGGCCACGAGTTCATCAACGACCTCGGGCAGCGCGAGCCGGGCCTCGGCCTGCTGGACGTGGTCTCGGTGCGCGGCGAGGGCGAGCGGTGCGTCGGCGACGTGCTCGGGGACATCGACCCGCAACTGGGCCTGCCCCAGCTCACCGGCTTCGAGAACCACCAGGGCGTGACGCACGTCGGTCCGAACGCCCGCCCGCTCGCGCAGGTGCGGCTGGGCAACGGCAACGGCACGGGTGACGGCACGGAGGGCGCGTACAACGGGACCGTCTTCGGTACGTACATGCACGGTCCCGTGCTCGCGCGCAACCCGCTGATCGCGGACCTGCTGCTCAAGCTGGCGCTCGACGTCAACGCCCTGCCGCCGGTCGACGACCGCTGGTACGAGGCGCTGCGCAACGAGCGGATCACGGCCGCGCAGCAGCCGGCCTAGCCCCGGCGAAGCGCTCCCGAAGCGCTGCTGCGGAGGCCGCCCGGCGGTCCGTACGCCCTTCGGTCCTCCGGGCGTAACCGGCCCGTCTGGCACCTCGTCCGCACAGGTGAGCGGGTGCGTCCAGCAGGCGGACGCACAGTGCTGCCCCGCCCCCCGCCGCCGGTAGGCTGGCGGGGATCGAGCCGGACAACGTGGTCCGGTCCCGGCTCACGTGGAGAAGGTTGTTTCGGGCTATGCGCATTGGTGTCCTCACGTCCGGCGGCGACTGCCCCGGCCTGAACGCCGTCATCCGGTCCGTCGTGCACCGCGCCGTCGCCGACCACGGCGACGAGGTCATCGGCTTCCGGGACGGCTGGAAGGGCCTTCTGGAGTGCGACTACCTCAAGCTCGACCTCGACGCCGTGGGCGGCATCCTGGCGCGCGGCGGCACGATCCTCGGCTCCTCCCGGGTGCGCCCGGAGCATCTGCGGGACGGAGTCGAGCGGGCCAAGGGCCACGTCGAGGAACTGGGGATCGACGCGATCATCCCGATCGGCGGTGAGGGCACGCTCAAGGCGGCCCGGCTGCTGTCCGACAACGGGCTGCCGATCGTCGGCGTACCCAAGACCATCGACAACGACATCGCCGTCACGGACGTCACCTTCGGCTTCGACACGGCCGTGGGCGTGGCGACCGAGGCCCTGGACCGGCTGAAGACCACCGCCGAGTCCCATCAGCGCGTGCTCATCGTGGAGGTCATGGGCCGCCACACCGGCTGGATCGCGCTGCACTCCGGCATGGCCGCGGGCGCCCACGCGATCGTCGTGCCGGAGCGGCCCTTCGACATCGAGGAGTTGACGGCGCGGGTCGGCGCACGGTTCGACGCCGGCAAGCGGTTCGCGATCGTGGTGGCCGCCGAGGGCGCCAAGCCGAAGCCGGGCACCATGGAGTTCGACGAGGGCGGCAAGGACATCTACGGCCATGAACGCTTCGCCGGCATCGCCCGCCAGCTCTCCATCGAGCTGGAGCAGCGGCTCGGCAAGGAGGCCCGCCCGGTGATCCTCGGGCATGTCCAGCGTGGTGGCACGCCGACGGCGTACGACCGCGTGCTCGCCACCCGCTTCGGCTGGCACGCCGTGGAGGCGGCGCACCGCGGCGAGTTCGGGAAGATGACCGCGCTGCGCGGCACGGACATCGTGACGGTGCCGCTGGCGGAGGCCGTGGAGACGCTGAAGACGGTGCCGGAGGACAGGTACGCCGAGGCCGAGTGCGTGCTGTAGCACGGGACCGGTCTTGTGCGGTGCGGGACTGATCGCGTACGGAGTCGGAGAGTCCGCCCCCGGTCGCAGCGGCGACCGGGGGCGGTTCTACTCTGGTGCGGACAGACAGCGCACAACCCCCACGAATCAGGAGCCGGCGGATGGATCACAGCGGGCACGGCATGACCATGGATCTGCCGCCGTTCACGCTGGGGAGGGGCCTGGAATGGTCCGCCGACCCGTTCTTCCTCGTCGCCTGCCTGGTCGGACTGGGGCTGTACGGATGGGGCGTGGCCCGGCTGGTACGGCGCGGGGACAAGTGGCCCGTGGGCCGGACCGTGTCGTACGTCATCGGTGTGCTGACGGTGCTGCTGGTCATGTGCACCAAGCTGAACGACTACGGCATGGTCATGTTTAGCGTGCACATGGTGCAGCACATGGTGATCAGCATGCTCTCGCCGATCCTGCTGCTGCTCGGTGCCCCCGTCACGCTGGCGCTGCGCGCGCTGCCCACGGCGGGCCGCGGCCGCAAGGGGCCGCGCGAACTGCTGCTGATGCTGCTGCACAGCCGCTATGTGCGGGTCGTCACCCACCCGGCGTTCACGATCCCGCTGTTCATCGCGAGCCTGTACGCGCTGTACTTCACGCCGCTCTTCGACTTCCTGATGCAGTCCAAGGCCGGACACATCGCGATGATGGTGCACTTCCTCGCCGTCGGCGTGGTGTTCTTCTGGCCGATCATGGGCATCGACCCCGGTCCGCACCGCCCCGGCTATCTGATGCGGATGCTGGAGCTGTTCGCGGGCATGCCGTTCCACGCGTTCTTCGGGATCGCGCTGATGATGGCGTCCACGCCGATGGTCGACACCTACCGGCACCCGCCCGCCTCGCTCGGCATCGACGCCCTCGCGGACCAGACCTCGGCGGGCGGCATCGCCTGGGCGTTCAGCGAGGTCCCCTCCGTACTGGTGCTTCTCGCGCTGCTGTTCCAGTGGTACCGCTCGGAACAGCGGCAGGCCAAGCGACAGGACCGTGCCGCGGACCGCGACGGCGACAAGGAACTCGCGGCATACAACGCCTATCTGGCCTCACTCAACACACGCGGCCACTGAGTTCCGCCACAGCGCTGAATTCCCTTTTCTTCCAAGTCTTTTCAAGCCGCCTGAAATGCTCCCGCATTCGGTAACCTGGTGCCCGGCGCCCTGCCTCCGCTCGGCAGGGCACAGGGGGACCGCCGGGGGGAGCGGTGATGACACGTCGTGTATTCCTGCGAAGGACCGGAAAATCAGCGATCCGGAGGATCGGATTACTTCTGGCCGTCGTGCTGATCCTCAGCGGATGCGGCAGAAACACACAGCTGTACGCGGTGAAGGCCGTCGCCGCGGGGGTTCCGTCGCTCGCCCCCTTCTTCGACGAGCGCAGCGGTCTCGGCCGCGACACCACCGTCCGGGCGGGCCGGGCACCCGGCGGCCTGCAGGCGGGCGACACACCGGGGCTCTACGGCGGTTCACGCACCCCGACGGTCTGTGACGTCGCCCGGCTGAAGGAATTCCTCACCGATCCGCGGAACGACCCGAAGGCCAAGGTGTGGGCGCAGGTCGAGGGTATTGTCCAGCCGGAGATCCCGGATTATCTGGACCGGCTCACACCCGTCCTTCTGCGTCACGACACCCTCGTACAGAATCACGACTTCAAGAAGGGCAAGGCCACACCTTTCGACTCCCTGCTCCAGGCTGGAATCGCGGTATTGGCGGACGAGCGGGGGCAGCCGACGGTGAAGTGCTCCTGCGGCAATCCGCTGCGCCCCTTCCGGGGCGACACCACCCGTGTCTCCGTCAAGTTCGAGGGCGCCGACGAGAAATGGGCCGGGTACGACCCGGCCTCCGTGGTGGTGATCCACCCGGCCCCGAAGCGGCTGACCCGGCTCGCGCTCGTCGACGTCGACGACCCGGACCGGGGGCTCGACCGGCCCGTGGGCACGGCCGGCGGGCACGACTCCTCCTTCGACACCCGGGTACGGCACAAGGTGCCCGATGTGACGGGACTGCGGTACGCGGAGGCCGTACGGCGGCTCACGGCCGAGGGACTCGCGGTCGCCTACGCCGGCCGGGGCGCGCCGCCCGACGACGCGGCGGTCACGGGCTCGGATCCCGGACCCGGCACCGAGCTGGCGTTCGGAGGGTATGTGACGCTGTCGGTGGACATGGGCGAGACAGACGGCCCCCAGGCACCGGGCGCCTCCGACTCGTCGGAGACGGGAAGGGCGGGGCCGACCGACGGCGGCACCGGCCGGGGTCGGACCGGCGGCGGGACCTCTTCCCCGTCGCCCGGCAGCCCGACGCCGAGGAAGTCGGGCGCCTCCTCGGCCACGCCGAGCGACAGCGGGCGGGTCTCCTCTCCGCCGCCGACGACACCGACGTCAAGCGGCTCGTCGTCACCGTCCCTGTCCCGCTCGTCACCGTCGGGCCACTCGTCCTCGACGGCCGGTGGGGGGTCGTCCTCGACGGCCCGCTCGTCACCGTCGGGCCACTCGTCGCCAACAACCGGAGGGGCCTCGTCCTCGACCGCCCGCTCGTCACCGTCGGCCCGCTCCTCCCCGACAGCCGGAGGCGGCTCGCCCTCGGCCCCGCGCTTCTCCCCGACAACCCGCTCGTCCCCGTCGACCCACTCATCCCCCACGTCCGGAGACGGCTCGTCCCCGACCGCCCGAAGCATCTCCCCTACGACGCCCCACGGCGGCCCGGCCTCCGCCACGGCGGGCAGCTCCCCCACAGCCCTCCGCCCGACCTCCGCCATGACGGGCGGGGCAGGCGCCTCGCCCACGACCGGCACGACCTGGATTCGGGAGTGAAGGGATGGCAGCAGGAACACCGCAGTCCGGAGTGGGCCGGGTCATCGCCGACCGCTACCGTCTGCTCGACCGGCTCGGCAGCGGGGCCATGGGCCAGGTGTGGCGCGCCCACGACCAGCGGCTGGCCTGCGAGGTCGCCCTCAAGGAGGTGGCGTTCCGCAATCAGGTCGAGGCGACCGAGGAACGGACCGCCCGGGTCGCCCGTGCCCGCGCGGAGGCCCGCCACGCGGCCGGGCTGCGCGGCCACCCTCATGTGGTGACCGTGCACGACGTACTGGAGCACGAGGGTCTGCCGTGGATCGTCATGGAGTACGTGCCGGGCGCCCTCGACCTGCGCGAGCGGGTCCACCGGCACGGCCCCCTCGCCCCCGCCGAGTGCGCGCGCATCGGGCTCGCCGTGCTGGACGCGCTCACCGCCGGGCACGAGCGGGGCGTCATGCACCGGGACGTGAAACCGGCGAACATCCTGCTGGCGCCCGATCGCTCCGGCACCCCGTACGCCCGTGTCCTGCTCACCGACTACGGCATCGCGGTGCAGCCGGACGCGGCCGAGACCCGGCACACGCTGGCCTCCGCGCTGGTCGGGACGGCGGGCTATCTGGCGCCGGAGCGCGCCACGGGCGGGCCCCCGACCGCCGCCGCCGACCTGTTCTCGCTGGGCTGCACGCTGTACTTCTCGGCGGAGGGGTGTGGTCCCTTCGAACGCGACACACAGCTCGCGGAGGTCACCGCGGTGGTCCTGGAGGACCCCCGGCCTCTGCTCCGGGCCGGGGCGCTGGCGCCACTGCTGTCCGCGATGCTGGCCAAGGACCCGGCGCAGCGGATCACGGCGGCCGACACCGCGGCCGCGCTGGCCGCGGTCAGCGCCCCGCGACCGCATCCGCGCACCCGGGTCGACCTGGCGCCCACCGTGGGAGCCGCGCCGACCGGTTGGGCACGGCCCGGGCCGCCCACCGCGCCCACCGCCTCGTACGGACAGGAAGGGGGGGTCGGCCAGCCACTCGCCCGCAGCGAGCCGCATCCGCGGCGCGCGCACGTCGTGCGGGCCCTGGTCGCCTGCGTCCTCGGGCTGGTCCTCGCGCTGGGCGGGGTCTGGTACGCCGTGCACCGCGCGGCGTCCGGCGGCACGGCGGCACCGTACGGGAAGTCCGTCGCGCTCAGCCGACCGCTCGAAGAGGGCGACTGTGTCGTCGCCGTCTGGCCCGGGCGCCCGTTCCAGGGCGCCCCTCCGCGGCTGACGGTGGATCCGAGCTGCGCCGACGCGAGCCCGGACGGGCAGGTCATGGCCCTCGTCAACGGCACGTCCGCCGACGAGGCGCGCCGACAGGGGCCCGCCCTGTGCGAGCAGCGCACCCGGGAGATCCGCGGGAAGCTCGCGGACGTCCGCAGTTACGCGGTGGTCCCGACCGGCTCGGGCTTCGCGGCGGCCGGGCGGCGCACCGCGTGTCTGGTGCTCGGCGCGCACGGGCCGGTCTACGGGCCGCTCGGCGACCGCCGCAAGCCGGGAATGAGGTTCGTGGACACGGCGAACATGCAGAAACAGGACTGTCTGGACGCCCCGTCCCGGTCGGCGGCACAGCTGGTCTCCTGCGCCGGGCCGCACGACCAGCGGGTGCTCGGCTTCACCCGGCTGGCCCCGGACATCACCCTTGCCAAGGCGAAGGGCCTGTCGGACGAGGCGTGCGCGCGGGACGTGCCGCCGAAGGACCACGGCTATGACCCGAACCGCTATACGGCCGCCTCCTGGACGGGAAACGCCGCATGGGCGTCCCGAACTCATCTGGTCGTATGTACCGTGCGTCGGCAGAACGGGGGCACCATGGGGAAGGACGAACCATGAGGAGGGTGTTGCGATGCCCGGTTCCACGAAGACGATGGGAGTGCTGACCGTCGGTGGGCTCGTCGTGGTGACGGCCTACACGGTGGCGCTCGGCAGCAGTGGCTGGCTGTGGTTCGGCTGGGTCGTACTCGGCCTGATCACCCTCGCCATGGTCCTGACCCGCGACGCGTGAGGTTCGGCCGGGCGCCCCATTTGTTCGCGGCTCTCAGAGCCGGGGCAGCCGCCCGGCCGAGTGCACTCCCGGCTGGTACTTCGGCAACCGGGCGGTGATCTTCATGCCCGCGCCCGGGGCGGTCTCGACGACGAGCCCGTGGCCGTCGCCGTAGACCTGGCGCAGCCGGTCGTCCACGTTGGACAGGCCGATGCCGCCGGAGGGCCCGGCCTCCCCGGCGAGGATGCGGCGCAGCAGACCGGGGTCCATCCCGGCGCCGTCGTCCTCGATGACGACCACGGCCTCGGCGCCCGCGTCCTGGGCGGTGATGCTGATGTGGCGCTTGTCGGCGGTGCCCTCCAGCCCGTGCTTGACGGCGTTCTCGACGAGCGGCTGGAGGCACAGGAACGGCAGGGCGACCGGCAGCACCTCGGGGGCGATCTGCAGGGTGACCGAGAGCCGGTCGCCGAAGCGGGCCCGGACGAGCGCCAAGTACTGGTCGATGGCGTGCAGTTCGTCGGCGAGCGTGGTGAAGTCGCCGTGCCGGCGGAACGAGTAGCGGGTGAAGTCGGCGAACTCCAGGAGGAGTTCGCGGGCGCGCTCGGGGTCGGTGCGCACGAACGAGGCGATCACGGCGAGCGAGTTGAAGATGAAGTGCGGGGAGATCTGGGCGCGCAACGCCTTGATCTCGGCCTCGATGAGCCGGGTTCGGGACCGGTCGAGGTCCGCCAGCTCCAGTTGTACGGAGACCCAGCGGGCGACCTCGCCGGCGGCCCGGACGAGGACCGCGGACTCACGGGGCGCGCAGGCGACCAGTGTTCCGTGCACCCGGTCGTCGACGGTGAGCGGGGCGACGACGGCCCAGCGCAGCGGGCAGTCGGGGGCGTCGCAGTGAAGACGGAAGGCCTCGCCCCGGCCGTTCTCCAGCGGGCCGGCGAACCGCCCGAGCACCTCGTCCCGGTGGTGCTCCCCCGCACCGTCCCAGGCCAGCACGGACTCCCGGTCGGTGAGGCAGAGGGCGTCGGTGCCGAGCAGGGTGCGCAGCCGCCGCGCGGACCTGCGGGCGGTCTCCTCGGTGAGCCCGGCGCGCAGGGGCGGGGCGGCCAGGGAGGCGGTGTGCAGGGTCTGGAACGTGGCGTGCTCGACGGGCGTGCCGAGCCCGCCGAGGGTCTCGGGGCGTGCGGTGCGCCGCCCGAGCCAGAACCCGGCGGCCAGCAGCGGGAGTACGGCCACGCACAGGCCCGCGAGAAAACCGCTCATGCCTCCGCCTCCGCGCGCAGTTCCTCGGGCAGATGGAACCGGGCCAGGATCGCGGCCGTCCCGGCCGGTACCCGGCCCGGTGTCGCCAGGGACACCAGCACCATGGTGAGGAATCCCAGCGGCACGGACCAGAGTGCCGGCCAGGCGAGCAGGGTGTGCGCGGTGCCGGTGGCCGGGTGGCCCACCATGGTCAGCGCGACGGCGACGAACGCCGAGCCGCCGCCGGCCACCATCCCGGCCGCCGCGCCCGGCGGGGTCAGCCGCCGCCACCAGATGCCCAGCACGAGCAGCGGGCAGAACGACGACGCGGACACGGCGAAGGCGAGTCCCACCGCGTCGGCCACGGGCAGCCCGCCCACCAGGACGCTCGCCACGAGGGGCACCGCCATGGCCAGCAGCGTGCCGAGCCGGAAGTGCCCCACGCCCCGCGTCGGCAGAACGTCCTGGGTGAGCACCCCGGCCACCGCCATGGTCAGGCCCGAAGCGGTGGACAGGAACGCGGCGAACGCCCCGCCCGCGACCAGGGCGCCCAGCAGGTCCCCGCCGAGACCGCCGGTCATCCGGCCGGGCAGCAGCAGCACGGCCGCGTCGGCGTTCCCGGTGAGGGTGAGTTCGGGGGCGTAGAGCCGGCCCAGCGCGCCGTAGACGGGCGGCAGCAGATAGAAGACGCCGATCAGGGCGAGTACCGCGACGGTGGTGCGGCGTGCGGCGACCCCGTGCGGGCTGGTGTAGAAGCGGACGACGACGTGCGGCAGCCCCATGGTGCCGAGGAAGGTGGCGAGGATCAGTCCGTAGGTGGCGTACAGGGGGCGCTCCTCGCGGCCGGAGTCGGGCGGGGCGGAGATGCCTCCGCCGCGGTCGGTGACGGGGGCGGGGACGCGGTCGCCCGGGTCGAAGGTCAGCCGGGTGCCGTGTCCGATGCGGTGGACGCCGGCGGTGAGCCGCACCCGCTGGGCCGCGTAGCGCCGGCCGTCGACAGTGCCGGTGGCGGTGACCGCGAGCGGGCCGGAGAGCCGCAGGTCGAGGGTGTCGTCGATGCGTACGACGCGCTGGTCGCGGAAGGCCGGGGGTTCCGCGAACACGGCGCGCGGCGCGCCGTCGCCCTGCCAGGCCACCGCCAGGAACAGCGCGGGGACAAGCAGCGCGGTGAGCTTGAGCCAGTACTGGAAGGCCTGGACGAAGGTGATGCTGCGCATGCCGCCCGCGGCGACGGTCGCGACGACCACCACCGCGACAAGGACCCCGCCGAGCGGCTCGGGCGCGCCGGTCAGCACGGCCAGGGTGAGCCCCGCGCCCTGGAGTTGGGGCAGCAGATACAGCCAGCCGACCCCGACGACGAAACCCCCGGCGAGCCGGCGCACCTGCTGCGAGGCGAGCCGGGCCTCCGCGAAGTCGGGCAGGGTGTAGGCGCCGGAGCGGCGCAGCGGGGCGGCCACGAACAGCAGCAGTACGAGATAGCCCGCGGTGTAGCCGACCGGGTACCACAGCATGTCGGGGCCCTGGACGAGGACCAGTCCGGCGATGCCCAGGAAGGAGGCGGCGGAGAGGTACTCGCCGCTGATCGCGGCGGCGTTGAGACGGGGGCCCACAGTGCGGGAGGCGACGTAGAAGTCCGAGGTGGTGCGGGAGACCCGCAGGCCGAAGGCGCCGACGAGAACGGTCGCGAGGACGACCAGGGCGACCGCGGGGACGGCGTAGTTCTGGTTCACGGGCCGCGCCTCAGCGGTCCTCGACGAGACGCACGAGGTCTTTCTCGTTGCGTTCGGCGCGACGCACGTACCAGCGGGCGAGCAGGACCAGCGGCGGGTAGAGGCAGAAGCCGAGGACGGCCCACTCCAGCCCCTTGTTGCGGGTGGCGGCGAAGACCAGGGGCAGCGGGCCCACGAGCAGCACGAGCACGGTGAACACCGTGAGAGAGGCGCGCAGTTGACTGCGCATCAGGGAGCGGACGTAGGTGTGGCCGAGGGTGGTCTGTTCGTCGATCTCGGTCCGCGGGCGGGAGTAGCCGAAGGCGCGGCGGGTGTGCCGGGGCGGCCCGGTGACGACGACCCGGCGCTCGGTGGGGTCCTGGGGCACGCCGCTCCTCACCGGCTCGCGGTCCGGCGCATCAGCACCTCGCGCAGCTCGCGGGCGTGCCGACGGCTGACCTGGAGTTCGACGGATCCTACGAGGACGCTCACCGTGCCCGCGTCGAGGCGGAGTTCGTCGAGGTGCCGTAAGGCGACGAGGTGGCGGCGGTGGATACGGAGGAAGCCGCGCCCGCGCCAGCGCTCCTCCAGGGCGGACAGCGGGATCCGGACGAGGTGGCTGCCCTGCGAGGTGTGCAGTCGGGCGTAGTCGCCCTGTGCCTCCACATGGGTGATGTGCTCGACGGGCACGAACCGCGTCACGCCGCCCAGCTCGACCGGGATGTGGTCGGGGTCGGGTTCGTGGACGGGGATCAGCGGTGCGGTCCGGCGCAGCTGCGCGGCCCGGCGCACGGCCTCCGCGAGCCGCTCGCGCCGCACGGGCTTGAGGACGTAGTCGACCGCCTTGAGGTCGAAGGCATGCACGGCGAATCCCTCGTGGGCGGTGACGAACACGACGAGCGGCGGCTCGGCGAGGCCGGTCAGCAAGCGGGCCATCTCCAGGCCGTCGAGCCCCGGCATATGGATGTCGAGGAAGACGACGTCGATCGCGTCGGGGCCGCCGGGCCCGGACTCCAGGGCGCGGTTGATACGGCGCAGCGCCTCGGTCGCGTCGCCCGCGCCCTCCACGCTGCCGATCCGCGGATCGGCGTGCAGCAGATAGACCAGCTCCTCCAGCGAAGGGCGTTCGTCGTCGACGGCGAGGGCGCGCAGCATGAACGTGGAGTGTAGGAGCATTCCGTACGCCTGGACATGTGCGGAACATGGACGTTCCTGCTGGATACAGTGCCCGCATGAGCAGCAGGCCAGCGCCGTTCGACGAACTCGACCGGAAGATCATCACCGCTCTGATGGCGAATGCCAGGACCAGCTTCGCCGAGATCGGCGCGGCCATCGGCCTGTCGTCGACGGCGGTCAAGCGCCGGGTGGACCGGCTGCGCGAGACGGGCGTGATCACCGGGTTCACGGCCACGGTGAAGCCGTCGGCGCTGGGCTGGCGCACGGAGGCGTATGTGGAGGTGTACTGCGAGGGCGCGGCGCCGCCCCGGCGCCTGGCGGAGGTCGTACGCAACCATCCGGAGATCACTGCGGCGATGACGGTGACCGGCGCGGCGGACGCGCTGCTGCATGTGCGGGCACGGGATGTCGACCACTTCGAGGAGGTGCTGGAGCGCATCCGCACGGAACCCTTCATCCGGAAGACGATCAGCGTGATGGTCCTGTCCCACCTGCTGCCGGAGAGCCCGGAGGCAGGCGCCAACCAGGCGGCCCCGGACGGCGCAGCAGACGTGCGCTGAGCAGCCCGAAAACGCAGCGTTGCTGCGCGAACACGCAGCCATTGTTTCTTGTCGCGCGTCTCCGTCGCTTTCTACCTTTGTGTCACCCTCACTCGACACCCCAGGAAGCGGAGGAACCCCTCTGTGACCGACTCCCGTGTGCCGCGCCGGCGGCGCTTCCTCGTCTGCGAACCCAGACACTTCGCCGTGCAGTACGCGATCAATCCGTGGATGCATCCCGACACGACGGTCGACGTCGACCTGGCCCGGGAGCAGTGGCAGGGGCTGATCCGCGCCTACCGCGACCACGGACACACCGTCGACGCCGTGGACCCGGTCCCCGGCCTCCCCGACATGGTGTTCGCCGCGAACTCGGCGGTCGTCGTCGACGGCCGTGTCTTCGGCTCCTGTTTCCACGCCCCCGAGCGCCGCCCCGAGTCCGACCACTACGAGACGTGGTTCAAGGCGGCCGGCTATGACGTGCACCGCTCCGAATCCGTCTGCGAGGGCGAGGGCGACCTGGTCTGGACGGGGCGCTACCTCCTGGCCGGTACCGGATTCCGTACGACGCGGGACGCGCACCGCGAGGTGCAGGAGTTCTTCGGTCACCCGGTCATCAGCCTGACCCTGGTGGACCCGTACTTCTACCACCTGGACACGGCGCTGTTCGTCCTCGACGACCACAACATCGTCTACTATCCGGAGGCGTTCTCGCCCGGCAGCCGCGAGGTGCTCGCCCGGCTGTACCCGGACGCGGTGCTCGCGACCCGCGAGGACGCCATGGTGTTCGGGCTCAATTCCGTCTCCGACGGGCGCCATGTCTTCATCGCTCCCCGGGCCGAGGTGCTCGCCGCCCGGCTCGCCGACCACGGCTACGACCCCGTCCCCGTCGACCTCTCGGAGTTCCACAAGGCCGGCGGCGGCATCAAGTGCTGCACTCAGGAGATCCGTTCATGACCGCACCCGCCCGTACGCGTTCGTCCGACGAGCTGATCAGCGCCGAGCAGCCGGTTCTCGCGCACAACTACCACCCGCTGCCCGTGGTGGTGGCGCGCGCCGAGGGCACCTGGGTGGAGGACGTCGAGGGCCGCCGCTACCTCGACATGCTCGCCGGCTACTCGGCCCTCAACTTCGGGCACCGCAACCCGGTGCTGATCGAGGCGGCCCACCGCCAGCTGGACCGTCTGACCCTCACCTCCCGCGCGTTCCACAACGACCAGCTCGCCGAGTTCGCCGAGTCCCTGGCCACGCTGACCGGCCTGGACATGGTCCTGCCGATGAACACGGGCGCCGAGGCCGTGGAGAGCGCAGTCAAGGTGGCCCGCAAGTGGGCGTACGAGGTCAAGGGCGTGCCCGCCGACCGGGCGACGATCGTGGTGGCGGCCGACAACTTCCACGGCCGTACGACGACGATCGTCAGCTTCTCCACGGACGAGACGGCTCGGTCGGGCTTCGGCCCGTTCACCCCCGGCTTCCGGATCGTGCCGTACAACGATCTGGCCGCGCTGGAGGCGGCCGTCGACGAGACGACGGCGGCCGTGCTGATCGAGCCCATCCAGGGCGAGGCGGGCGTGATCATCCCCGACGACGGCTATCTCGCCGGGGTCCGCGAGCTGACCCGCCGCGCCGGATGCCTGTTCATCGCTGACGAGATCCAGTCGGGCCTCGGCCGCACGGGCAGCACGCTGGCCGTGGACCACGAGGGGGTCGTGCCGGACGCGGTGCTGCTCGGCAAGGCGCTCGGCGGGGGCATCGTGCCGGTGTCCGCGGTGGTCGCGCGCCGTGAGGTCCTCGGCGTTCTCAAGCCGGGCGAGCACGGCTCCACCTTCGGCGGCAACCCGCTGGCCGCGGCGGTCGGCTCGGCGGTCGTCGGGATCCTGGAGACGGGCGAGTTCCAGCGCCGGGCGGCCGAGCTGGGCGTGGTGCTGCGGGACGGTCTCACCGCGCTGCTCGGCAAGGGCGTCGTGGGATTCCGCTCGCGCGGGCTGTGGGCGGGCGTCGACATCGACCCCGCGATCGGCACCGGCCGTGAGATCAGCGAGCGCCTGATGCGGGAGGGGATCCTGGCCAAGGACACCCATGGCTCGACGATCCGTCTGGCCCCGCCGCTGACCATCACGGGCGAGGAGCTGGGATCGGCCCTGGAGGCGCTGGAGCGCGTCCTGACCGCCTGAGGACCGGCGCTCGCGGCACCCGGGAGCCCGAGCAGCACGCATCCCGGGTGCCGCTGTCCGCCATCGAGTCCTACGACGTCGGCGTGCCGGTCAGGGCCACAGTCCCGTGAGGTCGAGCGCCTCGGCGGGTGTCCGTGCGTGCCGCACGCCAGGTACCTCGTGTCCGCCGGCCTCGACGAGGCGCCAGCCGTCGCCGAGTTGGACCACGGGCACACCGCCCCTGCGCATGGCCAGGGCCAGCTCCGAGAGCGTGCCCCAGGAGCCGCCGACCACGATGACGGCGTCCCCGCTGTGGACGATCACACTGTTGCGTGCCTGCCCGAGGCCGGTGGCGATCGCGACACTCAGATCCGGCCCGGCACCGGCCCGGTCGGCCCCCGGCAGGACTCCGACGACCAGCCCGTCGCGGGTCCGGGCGCCCGCCGCGACGGCGGCCATCACCCCGCCGTGTCCGCCGCAGATCACCACGGCACCTCGCTCCGCGAGCAGCCGTCCCAGTTCATGGGCGAGGTCCCACTCGCGCTCCCCGCACCGCGCCGGCCCGCACACCGCCACCTGCACCGCCATGCCGCGCCACCTCCGCGCGCACGATACCGCCGTCAGCCGGCCTTGCGGCCGTGCAGGGGCGCGGTCGCCGCGCCGGCGCCCTCCCGCAGTCCCTTGAGGAACTCCTCCAGGACCTCGGTGGCCGTCAGTCGCGGCTGCCAGCCCAGTTCGGTGTGGGCACGGGTGCAGTCCATGAGCGGCAGGCGCAGCACGGCGTCGAAGAGATGCGGGGACGCGGGAAGCAGACGCAGCCCCCACGCGGCGGCGATCGCCGACCGTGCGGCGGTGCGGGGCAGCCGTACCGGGCGGGCCCCCATGACCTCGCTCAGGACGGCGGCGTCGAGGGGCGGGTCGGCGGCCAGGTTGAACGCGCCGCGCACATCACGGCGGAGGGCGAGCTGATACGCGCGGGCCGCGTCGTCGGTGTGCAGGGCCTGGACCCGCAACCCGGAGACGTCCGGCAGGAACGGCAGCAGTTCCGGCCGGACCAGCGGTCCGGGCAGGAAGCGCCCGGCGAAGATCCGCCGCTGTTCGCTCGCCGACTCCCGTTTGAACAGGAAGGCGGGCCGCATCCTGACGACCCGGATGTCGGGGTGCTCGTACTCGAAGGCGTCGAGGGTCCGCTCCAGATAGGCCTTCTCCCGGGTGTAGGCGGCGTCCGGCCAGCCGTGCGTCGGCCATGACTCGTCGACGGCGTGTTCCTTGGGGCCCGGGGAGTAGGCGCCGACGGACGAGGCGTGCACCAGCGTGGGCACCTTGGCGGCGGCGACGGCCTCGAAGACCCGGACGCTGCCGAGCACATTGGTCTCCCAGGTCGCGACGGGATCATGGGTCGGCTGGAACGCCCACGCCAGATGGACGACCGCGTCCGCGCCCTCGAACTCCTGCACCATGTCGGCCCCCGCCGACGTGAGGTCGACCGCCGACCACCGCACCCGGTCGGGGCCGAGGTCGGGGACGCGGCGCGCGAGGCCCCGCACGCTGTCCACCTCCGGGTCCTCGGCGAGCAGGCGTACGAGACTGGTGCCCGCATTGCCGGTGGCGCCCGTGACCACGATCTTCTTACCCGTTGTGGTGCTCACTGGCTGCTCCTCTCATGACCGGGACGGGCGAGTACCCGGTGCGCGCGGGAGCTGCACACCCTGACGGCCGCTGCCGCCCCGTGCCGAGGCCGCTACATGTGCCGGGGCTCGTGCCGGGCGAGCAGCGAGAGCAGATCGGCGACGCTCAGGCTCGCCTCCGCAGGATGCCTCAGGAGGGTGCCGGGCTGGATGCGGTAGGTGTTGGAGCGCCCCTCACGGATGTGGGTGAGGTAGCCGCCCTGTTCCAGATCCGAGATGATCTTCTGGACGGCGCGTTCGGTCAGCAGGCAGCGGGCCGCGATGTCACGGATCCGGGTGGTCCGGTCGTCGGCGATCGCGGCCAGGACGCGTGCGTGATTGGTGAGGAACGTCCACCCGATGTGCGGCTCAGGCACTCCACCCATAAGCCGAGCGTAGAAGCCCAGGTACAGGAACACAAAATGACGAAAGGGACTTCAGGTATGCCGTGACGTGCGGCATCCGGCTCCCGCTCCTGTTCCCGATCCGCCGTGGGGCCCGCCCCCGACCGGCCGATATGCAGGGCCGAACGAGTCATGCCACGCTGATCGGGGGCGGAGTCACGCCCCCTGCCTCACCTCGTCGAGGAGTGAGCCGCCATGACCGACCGGGAACGCCACCCGTTCGAGGACGACTCGGGCCACCTCAGGGACATGACCGAGGAGACCCTGGGCGCCCAGGAGCAGGCGCGCCAGGAACGCCAGCACCGGCTGGAGGAGCAGCGGGCCCGTCGCAGGGACGACGAGTCGCCGCCCGCACGCCCTCAGCAGGAGGACGACTACTATCTCTGACCCATGACCGCGCGGCGGCGCTCACGTCCGTCGTGCGCTCGCGGTCTCTTTCCCTCACCCCGGCCCGGCCCCCCGGTCCGGGGTGTCGTACGCGTGGGGTCCGCCCGGTTCCCGCCGATCGCGCGCGACCCTACACTGGCACCCCGTCACATGCCGGTTGAGCTGCTGGAACACGGCGGTCGAGCCGATCCGCCGGAGTGAGGAGCAAGGCCCTTGTTCTATTACGTGCTCAAATACGTCCTTCTCGGCCCCCTGCTCAGACTGGTCTTCCGGCCGCGTATCGAGGGCCTCGACCATGTACCGGCGGACGGGCCGGCGATCGTCGCCGGCAACCATCTCTCGTTCTCCGACCACTTTCTGATGCCCGCGATCCTCAGACGCCGCATCACTTTCCTCGCGAAGGCCGAGTACTTCACCGGGCCCGGCGTCAAGGGCCGGCTGACCGCCGCGTTCTTCCGCAGCGTGGGCCAGATCCCGGTGGACCGCTCGGGGAAGGACGCGGGACAGGCCGCGATCCGCGAGGGCCTCGGTGTGCTGGCCAAGGACGAGCTGCTGGGCATCTACCCGGAGGGCACCCGCTCCCACGACGGACGCCTGTACAAGGGCAAGGTCGGCGTCGCCGTGATGGCCCTCAAGGCCCGGTGCCCGGTGATCCCCTGCGCGATGATCGGCACGTTCGAGGCACAGCCGCCCGGCCGGACCATTCCCCGCGTCCACCCCGTGACCATCCGCTTCGGCGAGCCCCTGGACTTCTCCCGCTACGAGGGCCTGGAGAACGAGAAGGCGGTGCTGCGCGCCGTCACCGACGAGATCATGTACGCCATCCTGTCCCTCTCGGAGCAGGAGTACGTCGACCGGTACGCGGCGGACGTCAAGGCCGAGGAGGCCGGGAAGACGGGCGAGCGGGCGCCCAGATTTCCGCGGATGCCGCTGGGGTGAGCCCAGGTGGCCCGGACGCGAGCAGGGGCGGCCGGATGTCCGGCCGCCCCCTTCGCGCATGGGGCGCGAGGCGCGCGCAGGGCTCCGCCCTACGCGTCCGCGCCTACGGCTTCGGCGTCGCGTGCGGCGTGCAGGTCACGTCCGCCTTGTCCGTCTTGCCGGTGAGCAGGTAGGTGTCCACCCGGCTGTTGATGCACGGGTTGACCAGACCGGTCACACCGTGGGAGCCCGCGTCCTTCTCGATGATCAGGCGGGAGCCCTTGAAGCGCTTGTGCAGTTCGACGGCGCCGTCGAACGGCGTGGCGGCGTCACGCGTGGACTGCACGATCAGGACGGTCGGCAGGCCCTTGCCCGTCTTCACGTTCAGCGGGGACTGCTGCTTGACCGGCCACGTGGCGCACGGCAGGTTCATCCATGCGTTGGCCCACGTCATGAAGGGGTAGCCCTTGTTGAGCCGGGTGTTGTCCCGGTCCCACTTCTGCCAGCTCGTCGGCCACTTGGCGTCGGTGCACTCGACCGCCGTGTAGACGGCGTTGCCGTTCTCGGAGGCGATGTTGCCCGCCGTGTCCGACAGGTCGGGCGCGGCCGCGTCCACGAGCGCCTGGGTGTCACCGGCCACGTACTTGCTGAAGACGGTGGCGACCGGCACCCACGAGGAGTCGTAGTACGGGGCGCTCTGGAAGAAGGAGATCAGCTCGGCCGGGCCGACGACGCCGCCGATCGGGTTCTTCTTCGCCGTGGCGCGCAGCTGGAGCCACTTGGCCTGCACCGCGTCACGGGTGGTGCCCAGATGGAAGGTGGCGTCGTTCGCGGCGACCCAGTCCTCCCAGTCCTTCCAACGGCCCTCGAAGGCGACGTCCTGGTCCAGGTTGGCCTGGTACCAGATCTTCTCCCGCGAGGGGTTGACCACGCTGTCGACGATCATGCGCCGGACGTGACCCGGGAAGAGGGTGCCGTAGACGGCGCCGAGGTAGGTGCCGTACGAGACGCCCAGGTAGTTGATCTTCTTCTCCCCCAGGGCGGCCCGGATGACGTCCAGGTCGCGCGCGGTGTTGGGGGTGGTCATCTGCTGCAGCATCGTGCGGCCGGTGCGGTCGAGGCACCCCTGCGCGTACTCATGGGCGAGCTTGCGCTGAGCGCGCTTGTCCGCCTCGGAGTCGGGGACCGGGTCCGCCTTGGGCGCCTTCACGAACTCCTGCGGGTCCTCGCAGGAGATGGGCGCCGAGTGGCCGACACCGCGCGGGTCGAAGCCGACGAAGTCGTACGCCTTCGCGACATTGGTCCAGAGCGGGTTGTTGGTGGTGATCCGGAGCGGGAAGCGCAGCCCGGAGCCGCCGGGGCCGCCCGGGTTGTAGATCAGGGCGCCCTGGCGCTCCTGCTTGGTGCCGGTGTTCCCGACGCGGTCGACGGCGAGCTTGATGTGCTTGCCGTCCGGGTGGGCGTAGTCGACCGGGACGGTGACCCAGCCGCACTGGACGGCCTTCGCGAGCCCCCAGTCCGCCGGGCAGTCCTTCCAGTCGATCCCGGCCTTGGCCGCGCGCGCGGCGGCGATCGCCGCACCACGGGCCTCCCGGTCCTGACCGTGGCGCGAGTCGGCGGCGGCCGACGGTGCCGCCATGGCGCCGGCTATCAGCGTCGCCGTGACGAGCGCTCCCGCGGAGCCGAGCGCGGTCGCTCGTCTCGTCGGTCTGATTCCCCTCAAGTGGGACCTCCCCGTACAAGGTTGCTATAGGTACGGGGATCCTTGCTGCTGTGAGATCCCTGAGAACAGAGGGGACTTGGCTTCTTTACCAATCCGATAACCGGTGCACGGCGCTCCGCCCAGCGGGCGGATTGGTCAAGTCAGCGTTTTCAGGGCCTCGTTGAGCACTCCGCGCAGTCGTAGCGCATCCGGCGCGAGCGCGGTGACGAGCACACCGGGCCCGGCGAGCGGGCTGAGCGCGGCATCCTCCCCCAGTATCCCCGCCTCCGTCGGTCGCGCTTCGAACTCCGGTCGCACGACGAGGAGTTGCCCGATCGTGCGATGTCCCGCCAGAACGGCGGGCCCGTCCCATCCGCCGGGGGCGCCCGGTCCGCAGGCCACCTCCTGGTCCAGCAGCGGGCGCCCGGCCAGCGTCACGGTGAGACGGCTGGTGAGCCGTCCGGGCTCTTCTCCGACGCGGCCGAGGACCTGCTCCTCGCGGTACACGAGGCGGGCGCCGGGCGCGAGGTCGATCCGCGTGGAGACAGACAGTTCGCTGCCCCGGGCCGAGATCAACTGCTCCGGCAGCCAGTGCAGTTCGCCCTCCGCGGCGACATCGAGCCGGATGTCGTAGCGGGCCTCGCCCTTGGCCTGCCCGGGCAGGGCGATGGTGGCGGCGGCCGATCCCACATGGAGCAGGGCGCCACTGCCCACGGCCGCCTCGACGGTGAAGTGGTCACCGCCGAGCGGCCCACTCATCGCGCCGACGAGCATGACCCGCGCCTCCGCACCGCGCGCCCGTGTCCGGCGCAGCGCGAGCGGCCCCTCGCCCGCCAGCACCGGCAGGGACGTGCCGCCCCGGCCGTCGTCCCGGGCCACGATCCGCGCGGTGGCCCGTACCCCCGTCGTCACGCCGTCCACGCGGCGAGCCGCGCCCGCAGCCAGTCGGCCACGTCACCGACGCCGGCCTCGGTCCGCAGGGACTGGAAGACGACGGGCAGTTCGGCGCGCTGTGCCTTCGCGTCGGCCGCCATCCGGGCGAGATCGGACCCGACGTACGGCGCGAGATCGGTCTTGTTGACGACGAGAAGATCCGCGGTGGTGACCCCGGGGCCGCCCTTGCGGGGAATGTCGTCGCCGCCCGCGACATCGATGACAAAGATCTGCGCGTCGACGAGTCCCTTGGAGAAGGTGGCGGTGAGGTTGTCCCCGCCGGACTCGACGAGGATCAGATCGAGCGGCCCGACCTCGTCCTCCAGGTCCTCCACCGCTTCGAGGTTGGCGGAGATGTCGTCCCGGATGGCGGTGTGGGGACAGGCTCCCGTCTCCACGGCGGCAATCCGCTCGGGCGGCAGTACGGCCTCCCGCAGCAGGAACTCGGCGTCCTCACGGGTGTAGATGTCGTTGGTCACGACGGCGAGGGACAGTTCGGCCCGCAGGGCCCGGCAGAGCGCGGCGACGGTGGCGGTCTTGCCGGATCCGACGGGACCGCCGAGCCCGACCCGCAGGGCTCGCCGGGAACCGTCGGGCCGGCGGGCATCGGCGCCGACGGCGGCGGGGCCGTCGTGGGTGTGGTCGAGGTGCATGGGGCGGCTCCTGTCGCATCGGGGGCTGGAGGGGAGAGCAAGGGAGAGAGGGATCCGGGGACGGTCTTCTTCTACGAGGCGAACAGCCGTACGGGCCGCGCGGCATGGGCCTCCGCCCCGATCTCCAGCAGGGGCGCCGACGCCGCGGGCAGCACCTCGATCCCGTCGTCGAGCACGCGCCGGGCCGCTTCCCGCGCGCGGTCGGCCACGAGATCGAGCTCGGGCGCCAGCCGCGCGAGCACGGCCGACGCATCGAAGGGGTCCAGGCTCAACAGCCGTACGACCGCGGTCGCGGGCCCGCTGACGCTCTCGTACACGGCGCAGTACGCGGCATCCTGCGCGCCGAGTCCCGCGGCCCGGGCCGCGACTCCCAGCACCACCGGCTGGTGCGCCCCCTTGGGGAACGCGCCTGCCAGGGCATCGAGTTCGCCGGAGGGCCAGGCGGCCCGTGCCGCCCGCATCAGCTGCCGTCCCAGCCGGCGCGCGGCGGCCCGGAGCGCGGCCGACGGCGTACGGGCGTCGGCGGCGGCGTCCAGCGTGGCCGGGTCCACACCGAGCGCGGCCGCCGCGGCGAGGGACGCCGAGACCAGTCCGGCGGTGTGCAGCCGTCCCCGGCAGAAGTCCTCCAGGCTCGCGGCCTCGGTGATCCGTCCGGCGCGGACGGCCTCCTCGGCCCCGCCGGAGTGTGCGTGCCCTCCGGCGGGGAAGCGGCCGTCGGCCAGGACGAGAAGCGCTGCCCTGGACATCAGAAGAGGAAGTACCGCTGGGCCATGGGCAGTTCCGCGGCCGGGGTGGCCTCCACCAGTTCCCCGTCGATATGCACGGCGAAGCTGTCGGGGTCGACCCGCACCCGGGGCCGCGCGTCGTTCTCGCGCATGTCCGCCTTGGTGACACCGCGTGTGGACTCGATGGCCACGAACCTCTTCCCGAGCGTGAGCCGCTCCGGCAGCCCGTCCTCGATCGCGAGGGGTGCGACGAAGTTGACCGAGTTCGAGGCCGGGGCCCGGCCGATCGCCCCGTACATCGGGCGCGGCAGGATCGGCTGCGGGGTCGGGATGGAGGCGTTGGCGTCGCCCATCTGCGCGTACGCGATCTGGCCGCCCTTGATGACGAGATGCGGTTTGACGCCGAAGAACGCGGGCTCCCACAGCACCAGGTCGGCGAGCTTGCCGGGCTCGACGGAGCCGATCGTGTGGGCGAGGCCCTGGGCGAGCGCCGGGTTGATCGTGTACTTGGCGACATAGCGACGTACGCGGTGGTTGTCCGCACGGCCGTCGCCCGGCAGGGCTCCGCGTCGCCGCTTCATCACATGGGCGGTCTGCCAGGTGCGCAGGATGACCTCGCCGACGCGTCCCATGGCCTGGGAGTCGGAGGAGATGATGGAGATCGCGCCCAGGTCGTGCAGGATGTCCTCCGCGCCGATCGTGGACGGCCGGATCCGGGACTCCGCGAAGGCCAGGTCCTCGGGGACCGCCGGGTTCAGATGGTGGCACACCATCAGCATGTCGAGGTGTTCCTCGGCGGTGTTGACGGTGAACGGCCGGGTCGGGTTGGTGGAGCTGGGCAGCACATGCGGCTCGGACACCACGGTCATGATGTCCGGCGCGTGCCCGCCGCCCGCGCCCTCGGTGTGGTACGCGTGGATGCCGCGGCCCGCCACGGCGGCGAGCGTGTCGCCCACGAACCCGGCTTCGTTGAGGGTGTCCGTGTGGATCGCGACCTGGATGCCGGTGCGGTCGGCGACGGTCAGCGCGGCGTCGATGACGGCGGGCGTGGAGCCCCAGTCCTCATGGAGCTTGAGGCCGAGGGCGCCGCCGCGGATCTGGGAGAGCATCGCGTCATGCGAGACGGTGTTGCCCTTGCCGAGCAGCCCGAAGTTCAGGGGGTAGGCCTCCATCGCCTCCAGCATCCTGGCCAGGTGCCAGGGCCCGGGGGTGACGGTGGTCGCCTTCGAGCCCTCGGCCGGTCCGGTGCCGCCGCCCACCAGGGTGGTGATGCCCGAGGCGAGGGCCTCGTCGGCGATCTGGGGGCAGATGAAGTGGACATGGGCGTCGATGGCTCCGGCGGTCATGATCCGGCCGTTGCCCGCGATGATCTCCGTCTCCGGGCCGATCACCAGGTCCGGGTGGACGCCGTCCATCGTGTCCGGGTTGCCGGCCTTGCCGAGGGCGGTGATCCGGCCGTCGCGGATGCCGACGTCGGCCTTGACGACGCCCCAGTGGTCGATGACGACGACACCGGTCACGACGGTGTCGGGGGTGCCCTCGGCGCGGGTGGCCCGCGACTGGCCCATGGACTCGCGGACGACCTTGCCGCCGCCGAACACGGCCTCGTCTCCGGCGCGCCCCGGCCCGCCGGAGCGGTCCTCCTCGATCTCGACGAGCAGATCGGTGTCGGCGAGCCGGATACGGTCGCCGGTGGTCGGTCCGAACAGGTCCGCGTACGCGGCGCGTGAGATCTCAGGCATCGAGAGCACCTCCGGTCTCCCCGCGCAGGCCGGGCACGACACGGGCGCCGGCGAGCGGGACGAGTTCCACGTCGACGGGAATGCCGGGCTCGAAGCGGACAGCGGTGCCGGCGGCGATGTTCAGCCGCTTGCCGTGGGCGGCCGCGCGGTCGAAGTCCAGTCCCGGGTTGGCCTCGGCGAAGTGGTAGTGGGAGCCGACCTGGACGGGCCGGTCGGCCACGTTGAGCACGGTCAGCCGGGTGACCTCGCGGCCCTCGTTGTAGACGACGGGTTCGTCCGTGAACAGGATCTCTCCGGGAATCATGGCGGCCGCTCCCCCGTCAGACGATCGGATCGTGGACGGTGACGAGCTTGGTGCCGTCCGGGAAGGTCGCCTCGACCTGGACGTCGTGGATCATCTCCGGGATGCCCTCCATGACGTCGTCCCGGGTGAGCAGCTTGCGTCCGGAGGCCATGAGTTCGGCGACCGTACGGCCGTCACGGGCACCTTCGAGGATGTGCGCGGTGATGAGGGCGACCGCCTCCGGATGGTTCAGCCTGAGTCCACGGGCCCGGCGCTTCTCGGCGACGTCGGCCGCCACATGGATCAGCAGCCTCTCTTGCTCGTGCGGGGTCAGTTGCACGTCCCACCTCACCGTCCTCGCCCGGACCGTGCGGGGCCCGGTTGCCGCAGCCACGGGGCAAAGTCCCTGGTGGCATGGAGGGGCAGGCTAGTTGGACCGCGTTTCGCGCGCGTTAACCGGACGGTGATCCGCACACGTGCCGACGGGGGCACGCAGCCGTTCGTCCGAGCGGCCGGGCGTCAGGAGGCGTTGGGCCCCCGGTGTTCCGCGGCGATACCGAAGCGACGGCGCTCGCGCGGGGCCGAGGGGACCTCGCGGACGTTGGAGACCGAGCTGATCACCTGCTCCTCCGCGGCGTCCAGGGCGGCGAGACGCTCGAGGTCGGCGGCGGAGACGAGGGCGGCGAGAGGCTTTCCGTGCCGTGTGACGACGACACGCTCGCCGCCGTACACCACGCGGTTGATCAGGTCGGCGAGTTCAGCCCTGGCTTGCGTCACCGGAATCTCGTAGGCCATGTGGACCAGCTTAGACCGGGGTCCCGAACAGTCCCCGGGGCCGAAGACCGCCCGAACCGGGGACCTTCCCCCGTTTTCGCTCTCAGCGTGTCGACTTCGCTCTCAGCGTTCTTCGCCGTCGACAGAGCGTACGTCCTGTACATTTTTTACAGGATCGATGCCGAGGAGGCCCGTGCCATGAACCGTCCGTCCGCACGTCATGTCCTGCCCGAGTTCACCGAGCGCACCGGCTATGGGCAGCGAACCCTCGATCCCTACGCGAAGCTGCTGGACGAGCGGATCGTGTTCCTGGGGACGCCGATCGACGACATCGCGGCGAACGACGTGATGGCGCAGTTCATGCATCTCGAGTACCAGGACCCGGACCGCGACATCTCGCTGTACATCAACTCCCCCGGCGGCTCGTTCAGCGCGATGACCGCCGTCTACGACACGATGCAGTACGTCGGCTGCGACGTGGAGACGATCTGCCTCGGCCAGGCGGCGTCCGCCGCCGCGGTGCTGCTGGCCGCGGGAACGCCCGGCAAGCGGTTCGCGCTGCCCGGCGCTCGGGTGCTGATCCACCAGCCGTCCCTGCCCGAACCCGTTCAGGGGCAGGCCAGTGATCTGGTGATCCAGGCCGAGGAGTTGATGCGCGTACGCAGGCGGCTGGAGGAGATGCTCGTACGCCATACGGGGCAGAGCCCGCAGCGGATCGCCGCCGACATCGAGCGGGACACGATCCTCGACGCACCGGCCGCGGTGGAGTACGGACTCCTCGACCGCATCATCCCGAGCCGCAAGGCGTCACGCGCCGCGACCGACGCGAGGTGAGCCGCCCATGCTGCCGCCCGAACTGCCGCCGCTGCCCGCACTGACCCGGGCGGAGGCCGAACTGATCGACCGTTATCTCGACGTCGTCGACCTGCTCGGACGCATCAACCCCGGGCACTCCGGGGACACCTACCGGGGACTGCGCGCCGCCCAGGCCCTGGCGAGCAAGGCCGCTGCTCTGCGTGACGCCTTGACGCTCATGCACCAGCGCGGGGAGCACGAACTGCACGGCCCCACACTGGCCCGGGCCCTGCGCGTCCTCGACGGCGAGCGCCGCACCTCCCGTGTCGCGGTACCACCGGGGCTGGAGTGACCAAGGCGTGCGGGGGCCGGCGGGGCCGGACTGACGGACGGTGATCTGCGGTGCGCCCGTGCGGAGTTGGCCACGGTCCGGTCGGCCCCCGTACCCGGCTCGCGCCGTCGGCCCTGCCCCTGGACCCGCGACACAAACGGACCGAATGGCGTACCCCCGGCCGGCGTAGCGACTGCTCCGTCCGGGAGCCGGGAGAATGTGGGCCAAGTGCAGGGCAGCCAGGGCGTCATGCGTTGCTCCGCCGCAGGTCCAGGCCTCGTCGGTCCCCTCAACGGCCCGCGCTCACAAGGGTGTCCAGCCGAACGGGTGAGTGGTGAGTAATGCCACAAACCCCCGGTTCCGTTGTGATTTTCCGACATCCCTGGGTGAAGATCCCTTCCTGACGACAAGCCCCCGCCACCGCGGCGGGGCGGTCCGGGCGGACGCCGAATCCTGCCGCCGCCCGGATGACCGGTCGACAGGAGTGGATCGGCAGGAGTGGAGGACCCAGCAAGGCGGGCCGCCGGAGAGATCCGGGGGTCCTTGGGGTGAAGCCGCGCAAGCGGCCGGGCTACTTCGCCAGCCCGAATCCGACAGGTCATCCTTCACAGGCGGCTGACGAAGGGTTGCGCATGACTGCGCTCAATCGTGTCCCGTCGCTGCTGACCCGGGCCGGCACCGCCTCGGCCCTCACTCTCGCCGCCGTCGGCGGCAGCATCGCGGTCCCGGGCGTCGCAAGCGACGCTGCGGCAGCGACACCGGCGACCAAGGCGCTCCAGGTCGCGGCGTCCAAGAAGGGCGCCCCCTACAAGTGGGGGGCCACCGGACCACGCCGCTTCGACTGCTCGGGGCTCACGCTCTACGCCTACAAGAAGGCCGGCAAGGCCCTGCCCCGCACGGCAGCGGGTCAGTACAACAAGACGCACCATGTCTCCGCCTCCCACCGCAAGGCCGGTGACCTGGTGTTCTTCCACTCCGGCCGAAGCGTCTACCACGTGGGCATCTATGCCGGGAAGGGAAAGATCTGGCACTCCCCGAAGACCGGTTCCGTCGTACGGCTGGAGAAGATCTGGACCAAGAGCGTCTGGTACGGCCGGGTCAGCTGACCCGGCGGGCGGGGTGACGGCACGGGCGCCGTCACCCCGCGGTCGGGGCGCCCGTACGGCCGCCCCGGTGGCGTGAAGAGGGTCGCAGCGGTTACTCGTTGACCATGGCCGACCGACCACCCCCCGAGGCACGGCACGAGACACCGCTGGAGCGCGCTGACCGCAACTTCGCCGAACTGCTGCAGGAACTCCGCGTCACCCAGACCGGGGTGCAGATTCTCTTCGCGTTCCTGCTGACCCTCGCGTTCACCCAGCGCTTCCCGACCCTCGACACCGCCCAGCGCATCACGTACGTCACGACCCTGCTGCTGGCGATGCTGGCCGCGGCCCTGTTCACGGCACCGGCGGCACTGCACCGGATGCTCTTCCAGAAGAACGTCAAGCCCGTCATCGTGCGGATCTCCTCCCGGCTCGCCGCCGCCGGGATGGTGGTGCTGGCCTTCGCCTTCACCGGCTCGGTGCTGCTGGTGGTGGACGTGTCGCTGGGCCGCACGGCGGGCATCGCGGCCGGCGCGGGAACGCTCCTGGTGTGCACGGCCCTGTGGCGCGTCCTGCCGATGTTGGTACGGCACGCGGTCATCAGGCCAGGAGCGGCTCCAGGAGAAGCACCAGACCGAGCGCCGTCAGAGCGCCCCCGGTGACCGCTTCCAGGGTCCGTGCGGTCCGCGGCCGGCGCAGACGGCGGCCGAGCCGGTCCACGAGCAGCGCGACCGTGGGGAACCACACCAGCGAGACCGCGAGCACGATGAGTGCGAGCACCAGGGTCCTCGGCATCGCGGGGCTGCCCGCGGGCACGAACTGCGGCAGCAGGCTGAGGAAGGTCAGGGACGCCTTCGGGTTGAGCGCGTTGGTCACGAAGCCCTGCCGCAGCGGCCGCCCCCGGGGCACGTCCCCCGCCGCCCGGTGCTCGTCATGGCCGGGGACCGGCCCCGCGGGTGCCGCGACGGGAGCGGAGGCCTCGCGGCGGCGCAGTCCCCAGAGGGTCCGGGCGCCCAGATAGAGCACATAGCCGCCGCCGAGCAGTTGCAACGTGCGGAACAGTCCGGGCACGGCCACCAGCACCGTGGCGACCCCGGCGACCGCCAGCGTCGTGTGGATGAGCAGCCCGCCCGCGATGCCCAGGGCGCAGACGACGCCGGCGCGCCGGGAGATCAGAGCGTTGCGTACGACGACCGTGAAGTCCGCGCCCGGCATCGCGACCATGCCCGCGGCCACACCGGTGAAGGCGATGAGCTGTGTGTCCATGCGGACCACCCTGCCGCCCTCGAGCCTTCAGCAGGTATGTCGAATATCCTGGGTGAGCCTTAAGCATCTCTTTAGGGCTTGAGCCTTGAGCATCTCTTTCAGGGCTGCCTCGACCGGCAGGGGGATGTGTGTACGACGCGACACGGCTCGCGGCGCTGGTGGCGGTCGCCGAGGCCGGTTCGATCACCCGGGCCGCCGAGCGTCTCGGCTACACGCCGCCCGCGCTCTCCCAGCAGCTGGCCAAGCTGGAACGGGAGGCGGGCACCGCGCTGCTCGTACGCCATCCGCGGGGCACACGGCTGACCGGGGCCGGCGAACTGCTGGTGGTACGGGCGCGGCGGGTGCTGGACGAGTTGGAGCGCGCCCGGCACGAGCTCGCCCGGCTCACCGGCCTCAGGGGCGGCACACTGCGGCTCGGGACCTTTCCCACTGCGGGCATCCATCTGCTGCCGCCGGCGCTCAGCGCGTTCCGCCGGGCCTATCCGGACGTGGAACTGGCGGTCGCGGACTACGACCCGCCGGCCGGGGTGCACGCGGTGGCGGCGGGCGACATCGATCTGGCGCTGACGCACACCTACGAGCCCGCCGAGCCCGTACCGCTGCCGTCGTCCGTGTCCCTGGAACCCGTACTGACGGAGGAGCTGGTCCTGGTCACGAGCCCCGGCCACGTGCTGAGCGCGGAGACGTCGCGGCTGCCGCCCGCCGAGCTGGCCGGGCAGCCGCTGATCAGCATGGCGCCGCAGCATCCGGCACGGCGGGGCGTGGAAGCCGCCCTCGCCGCCGCCGGGGCCACCCCGGCGGTCCTGGTCGAGACGCCGGGATACGCCGTGGTGTGCGCACTCGTCAGTGCCGGTCTCGGGGTGGCGGTGGTGCCGGAGATGGTGGCCAGGACCACGGCGACCCCGCTCGGGGTACGGCCCCTGGAGCCGGGCACCCTGCGTCGCACGATCTCGGTCGCGCACCGCACCGACGAACCGGCACCCGCGGCCGACGCCTTCCGCGCTCTGCTGCGCGGTGCCTTCGGCCGAGCGACGCGGCACAGCTGAGAGGCCGCCGGCCGTGCACCGGGCGGGACCCGTCCGGCGTCCACGGCACGGCGCCGGGCGGCCGGGCCACCCGGCGACAGGGTCGGACACCCGCTCCCGCCGCGGTCAGGGATCCGGCTGGGCCGCCGCCGAGACCGACCGCACGGGAATGGTCCACGGCAGTTCGATCGCGACCGTCTTGCCGCCCTCCCGGGTGGGCCGCACGGTGAGCGTCCCGCCGTGCTCGGCGGTCAGGCAACGGACGATCACCATGCCGCGACCGTTGTCCTGCTGGACGGAGGCGGGCAGTCGCTTGGGGAAGCGCGGGTGGCTGTCCGTGACGCCGATGCGCAGTAATTCCTCCCGCGCGAGCGCGATGTCGACCGTGAACGTCGGTGACTGCCCGAAGGTGTGCTGCACCGCATTGGTCGCCAGTTCGGACACGATCAAGCGGAGGGAGTCGGCGACTTCGGCATCGTTCGGCAGACCCCATTCCGTGAGAATGTCCGAGACATATGTTCGGGCGGCGGAGACCGAGGCGGGATCGCTCGGCAGAGTGACGGATGCTTCCTGATGGTCTGCCATGGCGACGTCGTCCCTTTCCACGGGACCGGAGTCCGACACGGAGCGGTCTGTTCGAGAACGGTCCCGGACTTGGTGCTGCGCGCCAGACTGCCATCACCAGGGCCCTCCCGAGTGTCATCCCCCGAGATATGCATATATCTGTCGCCCGAAGCGGTGAACTCTCCGACGACCGACCGTATTCGGGAGGCCCTCGGGGTGATGCTTTACCGTCGCCTACCGTCGCTGTGAAAACCGCGCCCCGGGCGGAGGGAGTCGGCCATGCAGTACGGACCAGCGGTGCGCCGCCGCAAACTCGGCGCCGAATTGCGGGGCCTGCGCGCCCGGGCGGGTCTCACGAGCGGTCAGGCGGCCGCCTGTGTCGGCTGGCACCAGTCGAAGGTGAGCCGGATCGAGACGGGATCCAGCGGGGTCAAGCCGCGGGACGTAGGACTGCTGCTGGACGCGTACGGCATCGAGGATCCCGAACTGCGGGAACTGCTGCTGGTGCTGGCGGGCTCGGAGGACGGCGACGGCCGGCAGAACTGGTGGCACGCGTACCGCGGGGTGCTGCCTCCGGCCTATCGCGACTTCATCAGTCTGGAGTCACAGGCGAGCGGGATGCGCACGCTGGAGACCTCGGTGGTGCCGGGGCTGCTGCAGACGCCGGACTACGCCCGGGCCGTCACCCGGGCCGCCGTGGGCACCCTGGAGGACACCCAGCTGGACGCCCTGGTGGAGGTGCGGCTGGCCCGTCAGGAGGTACTGCGCGCGGATCCGCCGCTGCGGCTGAGCGCCGTCTTGGACGAGGCCGTGCTGCGCCGGGGGGTCGGTGGGCCCAGGACCATGACGCGGCAGCTGCGGCGGCTGCTGGACGCGGCCCGGTTGCCCCATGTGCGACTACAGGTGCTGCCGTTCGCCGCCGGGGCGCATATCGGAATCACCGGGCCTTTCGTTATCTTCTCCTTTCCGAGCAGATCCGATCTGGATGTAGTCGTTCTCGACCACTTGACGAGTAGCCTCTACCTCGAACGGAAAGAAGACCTCCAGGCCTACTGCGAGGCCTTCGACACCCTTCGGATCCACGCCCTTTCGCCCGAGGACACGTTGGATTACATCGCCGCGTTGGCGGGCGATGCGTAAGGAGGCACCATGTCAGCACCGCCTCGGCACATCCCCCTCAGTACCTCACTCCACGGCGCAAGGTGGCGACGCAGCAGCCGCAGCACGGGAATGAACAACTGCGTCGAGACCGCCCGACCGGGCACCGGCCCCTGGCAGGGACTGGTGGCCGTGCGCGACTCCAAGAACGTGACCGGCCCGGCCCTGCTCTTCACCCCCGACGCCTGGAAGGAGTTCCTGACGGGGCTGAGCTGATCCTCTCCGCTCGACTCGGGCTCTTTTGAGCCATTTTCGAGTCGATTCCCCCCTCGCGTCCGAACGTTTTCCCCCACGTCCGACGGAGTACTCCGCTCACGGCTCCGTACCGCTCATCCGCGTACGACGAGCGACGCACGGCCGTCCCGCCGACTCACGGTCGCGTCTCGCCGATCACGCGCACGGCGTGCTCGATCTGCCCGTCGGTGAGATCCGCACGGGCCGTCAGCCGAAGCCGTGAGATGCCGTCGGGCACCGACGGCGGACGGAAGCAGCCGACGGCGACCCCCGCCGCCCGGCAGTCCGCCGCCCAGCGCACCGCCAGTTCGGGAGAAGGGGCCCGCACGGAGATGACGGCGGCGTCCGGGCGCACCGCCTCATGGCCCTCGGCCGTGAGGCGGGCGTGCAGGGTCGCCGCCACCGTGCGGGCCCGCTCGGCACGCTCCGGCTCGCGGCGCAGCAGACGCAGCGCCGCCAGCGCCGCACCCGCCGCCGCCGGGGCGAGCCCGGTGTCGAAGATGAACGTCCGCGCCGCGTTGACCAGATGGTCGATCACCGGCGCCGGGCCGAGGACCGCACCGCCCTGGCTGCCGAGCGACTTCGACAGCGTCACCGTGGCCACCACGTCCGGCGCGCCCGCGAGACCGGCCGCATACGGAGCGCCCCGGCCGCCGGCCCCGAGCAGGCCGAGCCCGTGGGCATCGTCGACGATCAGCCCGGCGTCGAACTCCCGTGCCGCCTGCGCCAGTCCGTCCAGCGGTGCCGCGTCGCCGTCCACCGAGAACACCGTGTCGGAGACCACCACGGCGGGCCCGCGATGAGTGCCGAGCGCCTTGCGGACCGCCTGGGGGTCGGCGTGCGCGACGACCTCGGTCGTGCCGCGGGCGAGCCGGCAGCCGTCGATGAGCGAGGCATGGTTTCCCGCGTCGGAGACGACGAGGGAGCCGTGCGGCGCGAGCGCGCTGACCGCGGCGAGATTGGCCGCGTAGCCGGAGGAGAAGACGAGCGCCGCCTCGAAGCCGCAGAAGTCGGCGAGCTCGCGCTCCAGTTCGCCGTGGAGTTCCGTCGTTCCGGTGACGAGCCGGGAGCCGGTCGAGCCGCCGCCCCACCGCCGGGCCGCCTCCGCGGCGCCGTCGGTGATCTCAGGATGGCGGGACAGGCCCAGATAGTCGTTGCCGGCCAGGTCGAGCAGCGGGGAGTCGGCGGGCCGGGGACGCAGCGTCCGGACGAGTCCGGCCCGGCGGCGCGCCCGCGCCTGTTCGTCGATCCAGCCGAACGCCATGGTCCCTCCGGGGCATTTGTAGGCAGTGCACAGACACTAGCGGCACGACCAGCCACCCAGGGTGTGGCAATACCCACACGTCGAACGGTGTCTGTTGTGCAAACTCTCCTTGGCCCGGAACGCTCCCGTAGGACAGGATCGGCTCTCATGGACCTGCTGAACACGCTGGTGGACAAGGGGTTGCGGCGCGAGGTGCCGACCCGCGAGGAGGCGCTGGCCGTCCTCGCCACTTCCGACGACGACGTGCTCGATGTGGTGGCCGCGGCCGGCAAGGTGCGCCGCCACTGGTTCGGCCGACGGGTGAAACTCAACTATCTCGTCAACCTGAAGTCGGGCCTGTGCCCGGAGGACTGTTCCTATTGCTCCCAGCGGCTCGGCTCGAAGGCCGACATCCTCAAGTACACCTGGCTCAAGGCCGACGAGGCCTCGCAGGCCGCGGCGGCCGGGGTCGCGGGCGGCGCCAAGCGGGTCTGCCTGGTGGCGAGCGGCCGCGGGCCCACCGACCGGGACGTGGACCGGGTCTCCGACACCATCAGGACCATCAAGGAGCAGAACGAGGGCGTCGAGGTGTGCGCCTGCCTCGGTCTGCTCTCCGACGGCCAGGCGGAGCGTCTGCGCGCGGCGGGCGCCGACGCCTACAACCACAACCTCAACACCTCCGAGGCGACCTACGGGGACATCACCACCACCCACACCTACGCCGACCGGGTGGACACGGTGCACAAGGCGCACGCCGCCGGTCTGTCGGCCTGCTCCGGACTGATCGCGGGCATGGGCGAGAGCGACGAGGACCTGGTGGACGTCGTCTTCTCGCTGCGGGAGCTGGACCCTGACTCCGTTCCGGTGAACTTCCTGATCCCGTTCGAGGGCACTCCGCTCGCGAAGGAATGGAACCTGACGCCCCAGCGGTGTCTGCGGATCCTCGCCATGGTGCGGTTCGTCTGCCCGGACGTCGAGGTGCGGATCGCGGGCGGACGCGAGGTCCACCTCCGTTCGATGCAGCCGCTGGCCCTGCATCTGGCCAACTCCGTCTTCCTCGGGGACTACCTGACCAGCGAGGGCCAGGCGGGCAAGGCCGACCTGGAGATGATCGCCGACGCCGGGTTCGAGGTGGAGGGCACGGACCAGGTGACGCTGCCCGGGCACCGGATGGCGGCCGGCTGCGGGTCGCAGGGGGACGCCGGGGGCGGGTCCCACGAGAGTGGCGGGTGCGGGTCCCACGAGGGGAGCGCGTGCGGGTCGCACGAGGGCGGCGGTGTCTGTGGCTCCGCGCCGGTGCCGCCCGTCGGCGAACCCCGTACGGATCTGGTCGCGGTGCGCCGCCGGGGCGCCGGAACGGATGTCGCGCCCAATGCCTGAGTGGTCCGTGGACGAGCTGCTGGCGCTCGACCGGCAGCACGTCTGGCATCCCTACGGTCCCATGCCGGGCCGGCAGGAGCCGCTCGTCGTGGAGTCGGCGAGCGGGGTACGGCTGCGGCTCGCCGACGGCTCCGGCGAACTCGTCGACGGCATGTCGTCCTGGTGGGCGGCGATCCACGGCTACAACCACCCGGTGCTCAACGAGGCCGTGCGCGAGCAGCTCGGGCGTATGAGCCATGTGATGTTCGGCGGGCTCACCCACGAGCCCGCCGTCCGGCTGGCGAAGCTCCTTGTCGACATGTCGCCGGACGGTCTGGAGCATGTGTTCCTCGCCGACTCGGGTTCGGTCTCGGTCGAGGTCGCGATCAAGATGTGCCTGCAGTACTGGCGCTCGCTCGGCCGCCCCGCCAAGCAGCGGCTGCTGACCTGGCGCGGCGGCTATCACGGCGACACCTGGCACCCGATGTCCGTGTGCGACCCCGAGGGCGGCATGCACGAGCTGTGGCGCGGCGTCCTGCCCCGGCAGCTGTTCGCCGAGGCGCCGCCGGCCGCCTACGAGGAGTCGTACGCCGACCTGCTGCGCGAGACGATCGCACGGTACGCGGACGAGCTGGCCGCCGTGATCGTCGAGCCGGTGGTGCAGGGCGCGGGCGGGATGCGGTTCCACTCCCCCGCGTATCTGCGAGTGCTGCGCGAGGCCTGCGACGCGCATGACGTCCTGCTCGTGTTCGACGAGATCGCCACCGGGTTCGGTCGCACGGGCGCGCTGTTCGCCGCCGACCACGCGGCGGTGACCCCCGATGTGATGTGCGTCGGCAAGGCGCTGACCGGGGGTTATCTGACCCTGGCGGCGACGCTGTGCACCCCGCGGATGGCCGAGGGGATCTCCCGGGGCGAGGTGCCCGTGCTCGCCCACGGCCCCACGTTCATGGGCAACCCGCTGGCGGCGGCGGTCGCCTGCGCCTCGCTCGACCTGCTGCTCGGCCAGGACTGGCAGGCGGAGGTCAAGCGGATCGAGGCGAGCCTGAAGGAGGGGCTCGCTCCCGCGCGGGAGCTGCCCGGGGTGCGCGAGGTGCGGGTGCTCGGCGCCATTGGCGTGGTCCAGCTCGACCACGAGGTGGACATGGCGGCGGCGACCCGGGCCGCCGTGCGCGAGGGAGTGTGGCTGCGTCCGTTCCGCGACCTCGTCTACACGATGCCGCCGTATGTGACGGGAGACGCGGACGTGGCACTGATCGGGCGCGCGGTGTGCGCGGCGGCACAGGAGGGCTGAGATGTCGGTACTGGTGGTCACGGGGACCGGCACGGAGGTCGGGAAGACGGTCACGACCGCCGCCGTCGCGGCGGTGGCGGTCGCGGCGGGCCGGTCGGTGGCCGTGCTCAAGCCCGCGCAGACGGGTGTGGGACCGGACGAACGCGGGGACGCCGACGAGGTGGCCCGGCTCGCGGGTGCCCTGACGGTGCGTGAACTCGCCCGCTACCCCGACCCGTTGGCGCCCGCGACGGCGGCCCGGCGCGCCGGTCTGCCGCCCGTGCGGCCGCAGGAGGTGGCGGAGGCGGCCGCCAAACTGGCCGTCGAGCACGACCTCGTGCTCGTCGAGGGCGCGGGCGGGCTGCTCGTACGGTTCGACGACGAGGACGGCACCCTGGCGGACGTGGCCCGGCTGCTGGCGGCACCGGTGCTGGTGGTCGCGACGGCCGGCCTCGGCACGCTCAACGCCTCCGAGCTGTCGGCACGGGAGGTGCGGCGCCGGGGGCTCGACCTGGCGGGTGTGGTGATCGGCAGCTGGCCCGAGGCCGCGGATCTCGCGTCTCGGTGCAACCTCGCGGACCTTCCGGCGGTGACACGGGCACCGCTGCTCGGGGCGCTGCCCGCGGGCGCCGGATCCTACCCGCCCGCCGACTTCCGCGCCGGAGCGCCCGGTTGGCTGGCACCGCGGCTCGGCGGGACCTGGGACCCCGAGGCGTTCGCCTCGTCGCACGCGCCCGGATGATCTGTTCCCCCTGTCGCGGCGGTTTTGCACAGCCGTGGTCGGGCCCGGGCGGTGAGCGGCCGGCTCCAACGGCCGGCAGGTCCAGCGGCGTCCGGGTCACCGGGCGAGAGAGTCCGCGTCGCCCATGACGACGACGGGGTGGGCAGCGGGGTCGAGGGCCTGCAGCAACTGCTTCATGTGCGTCTTGGGGAGGCTGACGCAGGCGTGCGTGGGGCCGCCGTGGTCGACGTGGATCCATATGCCGCCGCCGCGGCTCGCGCCCATCGGCTTGGTGCCGTCCATCGGTGACGTGCCGGGCTGCCGGTTGTAGTTGATGGCGATGACGTAGTCGAAGGAACCAGCGAGTGATTCGCCCTCGAAACCGGGCCCGCTGACGGTGAAAGCGCCGGAACGGTGGTAGGGCAGCCTGGTGCCGGGGTCGGCCAGCCGTCCGCCGGCGTCGGTGAGGCCGAACACTCCTATGGGGCAGCGCAGGTCGCCCGCGTAGTGCCGGTCGGTCCAGCCCCGGTAGCCGTTGTGCACGGCCCACACCGCTCCGGGACGCCAGCCGTCGTCGACGCGCTCGTAGAGCACGACCTTCGAGGACGCCGAGTTCCTCGCAGCCCCCGTGACCAGGACGACCTGCCGGGTGCCGGCCGGGATGCGCGCCAAGGTCCGGCTACCGATCCCCGGCAGCCGGGCGGGGACTTCCGGGCGCGCCGCAACCGTCGTCCGTGGCTTGACGGGGGTGGCCTCCCGTTGCCCGGCGGCGGGGGCGGCGGGGTCCTGGACGACCGTGGCCGCCCCGGGGGCCGGGGCGGGGTTCCCTTCGGGTATGAGGTGGTAAGCGGCGATCCCCAGCGCGGAGACGACGACCGCCGCGGTCGCGGATACGCAGGGCCTGTGGAGGCGCATGGGTGCGGGCTCTCTCAAGAGGGCGGGAAAATAACTCTCGGCTCAACCACGAGCGTTCTTCGGCACGCTGATCTGGCGCTCGCCCCAGCTCATCCGGGTGGTCGCCGCGTAGTTCACCGTCGTGCCCGCGTCGAGTCCCGCCGCCTTCGCCCTGGCCGACGGTTCGACCAGCACGACCTCTTCGCTGAGCATGGCGCCGGTCGACGGGTCCACGACCAGTTGCTGCCGGGTGCTCCCCAGCGGCGTCCGGAAGGTCTCGGGGAACTCGACGCCGACGCCCTGGCGCCCCAGGGGATCGGTGACCCGCGCGAGCACCCGGACCCCGCCCGGTACGCGGCCGCCCGGACGCCGGGCTTCACGGGCATCGTGACCAGGTCGGCTGCCCGGCGCAGTATCCAGGCACTGTGGCCGGATGCGCTGGTCTCGGCACCGTTGTCCGCCGCGTACAGTCGCTCCAGATAGCGGCGCAGCTCACCGCTGGTGGCGGGCAGTGCACGCAGATCCTTGTAGGAGACGTTGCGCGGGCCGACGGCGTAGATCTTGTCGTCGATGTTCGTCCGCATGACCATCGGCGGACGGGTTCCCATCGTGTAGCCGATCGCGCCGGTCCCGGATTGGTTCGCGACCCCGACCCGCACCGTGCCGGGGGAGCCCGCAGCGTGCCAGCGTGCCTCGTCCGCCGCGGTCCGGGGCTCGGTCACGGAATGCAGGCCGGAGACCATCAAACTCCGGGTTCCGGGACGGACGCCCACCGACCACTCGTCGGTGGACGTGCTGCGCACGGCGAAGAGCTGCCCCTTCTCACCGCCGACGTCCACGTAAACCGAGCGCGTGGTGGTCTGCCAGTACGTTCCTTCGGCGACCGAGGTGGCCGCCTTCCTGGCCGCGCTGAGCAGTTCGAGGTGGCCGTCGACGCGGATGTCCGCCCCGGCGCCCGTCCCCTCCGTCCCGGCGGAGGACCGCGGTGGTGCGGTCGCCGGCTCGGCCGGCTCCTGCCGGTCGAGCGTGCTCACGGCCACCACGGACGCCGCCACGGCTGCCAGGGCCGCCGCTTCCAGCGGCCGGAACCCGCTTCTGCGTCGCCGCGGTGCGAGGAGGTGTGCCGCACGGCCGTCCGTCGCCCCGGCGATGATGCGTGCGAGGTCCTCCCGCTGCCGCGCGGGATCCACCAGCCGGGACGGATCCAGTTCGTCGGGCCGTGCGTCCGCGAGCACATTCATGGGGATGCGGACGGCGGGCGCGGGGGAGACTCCCGACAAGGCCCGTCCTCCCCGGAGGTGCTCATGGCGCCACGATCCGCCCGCCCCCGTGCGCAGTCGCGCGACACCGTGCACCATCCGCTCTTCGCCCGCGCCTACGACCGGATCAGTGTGGCCGCCGAGACCCGCGGCGGTGTGGGGGTGATACGGGACCGGCTGCTGGCCGGGCTGTCCGGCCGGGTGATCGAGATCGGGGCGGGCAACGGGCTGAACTTCGCCCACTATCCGCGGACGGTCTCGGAGGTCGTCGCCATCGAACCGGAGCGGCGCCTGCGCCGGCGGGCGGTCGAGGAGTCCCTGCGCGCCGACGTGCCCGTGGACGTGGCCCCGGGTGCGGCAGAGGCGCTGCCGGTCAAGAGCGAGGCCTTCGACGCGGCGGTCCTCTCACTGGTGCTGTGCAGCGTACGGGACGTGGCCCGGGCGCTCGCCGAGGTGCGGCGGGTGCTGCGGCCCGGCGGGAGTGTGAGGTTCTTCGAGCACGGAGCGGGCGGGGGACCCGCGATGCGGTACGTCCAACGGGCCCTGGACCGCACGGTGTGGCCGCCCCTCATGGGGGGCTGCCACCTCTCCCGGGACCCGGTGGGGGCCCTGCGCGCCGCGGGCTTCGAACTGGGCCCCTGCCGAAAGGTGTTCATGCCGGAGCAGGGGCCGCGGCTGCCGATGTCGTACTGCGTCATGGGCATCGCCTGGCGGCCCGAGCGCGCGGAGTAGTCGGCTCACAGGCTCCACTGCCGCAGTTCCCGGGCGATGTCGTCCACCGAGGCCGCACCGCTCTTGACCAGCCGGGCCAGCTCGCGCACCTGCTCCGGTGAGGTGACGACCTTGACGCCGCTGGCGATGAGATAGGCGTAGGCGACCGCGGAGGCGAACAGCGCGTTGGAGCGCTCCAGCGCCGGTATGTGCAGCAGGAGTTGGAGCAGGGCGGCGGCGCGCGCGTGCGGGGTGTCGTAGACCGGGACGCCGAATATCTCCGCCTCGTGCCGGCTCACCGCCGCGACCAGCGCTCCCCAGTCGGTGACCTGGGGGTCCCCGGGTGTCTTCTGTTCGGCGACCATCAGCAGCCAGGCGAGGTCGATTCTGAGAGGGCTCAACGGCTCAGTGACGTGCCCTCGCCCCGGCGCGTCCCCGGGCCGCCGGCCCGGCCCTCGGGGGCGGACCCGAACTCCTCGGCGAAGACGGACTCGTACTGCTTCATGAAGTCGGCGGCGGCCTCGACGAACGTGTGGCCGGCCTCGCCGGTGTCCTGCCGGACCAGTTCCTCGATGTAGCGATTGACGCTCATACCGCGCTCCAGGGCACGTTCGCGGGCGGCTCGGGCGGTGTTCTCGTCCACCCTCACGTTCAGCTGGGTCTTCGCCATACCTCGACGCTAGCGCGGTGGTGCTAGCACCGGCAAGGGGGCGTGGAAGCCGACGCCGTACGGGGCGAGCGCCCGCGCGCCGCCAGGCCGGGCGGACATGCCGCTGACCGGGATACGCCCCCTGAGGGAGGCATGCCCTGGGCTCAGGGGGATATCAGGTGTGCCGCGCATCACATTACGCTCGTGCGGGACAGGACGAGCGAAGGGGCCGGAACGTCCAGGAACGAGGAGGCGGCCTTGTCCACTGCTGCTGCGGAGCACTCCCCCGGGCGCGGGGAGGCGGGCGGTATCGCCGCCCGCGCCCGGGGGCTGACGAAGGCGTACGGCTCGGGGGAGACGACGGTGCTCGCCCTCGACGCGGTCGACGTGGACATCGCACGCGGCCGTTTCACCGCGGTGATGGGCCCCTCGGGCTCCGGGAAGTCGACCCTCATGCACTGCCTGGCGGGGCTCGACACCGTATCTGCCGGACAGGTGTGGCTCGGCGACACCGAGATCACCGGTCTGAAGGACCGCGAGCTGACGAGGCTGCGCCGGGACCGGATCGGCTTCATGTTCCAGTCGTTCAACCTCGTCCCCACGCTGAACGCGGCCGAGAACATCACCCTGCCCATGGACATCGCGGGCCGCCGGCCCGACCGGAAGTGGCTCGACCAGGTGATCGACACCCTCGGGCTGCGCGACCGGCTGACGCACCGGCCGGCGCAGCTCTCCGGCGGGCAGCAACAGCGTGTCGCGTGCGCCCGCGCGCTCGTCTCCCGCCCCGAGCTGATCTTCGCGGACGAGCCGACGGGCAACCTCGACTCCCGGGCCGGGCTGGAGGTGCTGGGCTTTCTGCGCGAGGCGGTCGACGAGCTGGGGCAGACCGTCGTCATGGTCACGCACGACCCGGGCGCGGCGGCCCACTCCGACCTGGTGCTGTTCCTGGCCGACGGACGGATCGTGGACGAGATGGCGCGGCCCACGGCACCCGCGGTGCTGGAACGCATGCGCCTGTTCGCCGGGGGACACCACCAGGAGCCCGCCTCCGGCACGGTCCCGGCGGGCATGGACGACGCGGCCCGCCGCGAGGACTGAGGCGACCGTGCTGAAGGCGACACTGCGCAGCTTCCTGGCACACAAGGGACGGCTCGCCCTCTCCGCTCTGGCGATCGTGCTGTCGGTGGCATTCGTCGCGGGCAGCCTGATCTTCTCGGACACGGTCACCCGTACCTTCGACCGGTTGTTCGCCTCCACCGCGGCCGATGTGACGGTCAGCCCCCAGGAGGACCTGGCCTCGCCGTTCCCGAGCGGAGCGACCGCGACCCTGCCCGCCTCGCTCGCCGGGCGGATCGCCCGGGTGGACGGGGTGGCGGCGGCCCACGTGGACGTCGCCGTCCGGAACATCACGGTCGTCGACCACCGGAACGAACCCGTGGGCCCGACCACCGGCGCGCCCACCATCGCGAAGAACTGGTACGTCACCGACCGCAGCCCGGTGAAGCTGACCTCGGGGCACGCTCCGCACGGCCCCGGCGAGGCGCTGCTCGACGCGGACACGGCCCGGCACAAGCAGGTGCGGATCGGCGACACGCTGAGGGTGCTCGCGCAGCCCGGCTCGTTCACGGTGCGGGTGGTCGGGATCGCCACCTTCACGACCACCAACCCGGGCGCGGCCCTGGTCTTCCTGGACACCCCGACCGCCCAGACCCGGCTGCTCGGCCGGCCCGACACGGCCACCGCCATCTCGGTCGACGCGGCCCCGGGCCTGACCGACGCGCGGCTCAAGGAACGGGTGGCGACGGCGCTCCCCTCCCCGTCGGGCGGCTCCGTGTCCTACGACCTCAAGACCGCGAGCGAGCAGGCCAAGTCCAGCACCGACCAGCTCGGCGCGTTCCTCGACGTGATCAAGTACGTGATGCTGGGCTTCGCCGGCATCGCCGTACTCGTCGGCGTGTTCCTCATCGTCAACACGTTCTCGATGCTCATCGCCCAGCGCACCCGTGAACTGGGCCTGCTGCGCGCCCTGGGCGCCGACCGGCGGCAGGTGCGCCGGTCCGTGCTGACGGAGGCCCTGCTGCTCGGCCTGGTCTCCGCGACGCTCGGACTCGCCGCGGGGATCGGGCTCGCGGCCGGACTGATCCGGCTGATGAGCGCGTTCGGCATGAACCTGAAGTCCACCGAGATGGTGATCGGCTGGGGAACCCCCGTCGCCGCGTACGTCGTGGGGGTCGGCGTCACCTTCGTCGCCGCGTATCTCCCGGCCCGGCGCGCGGCCGCCGTCTCCCCGATGGCCGCCCTCGCGGACGCCGAGGTCGCCGGCGTGGGACGGCCCCTGACGGTCCGCGCGGTGGCGGGGGCGGTCATCGGCACGCTCGGCGTGGCCGCGCTGGCGGGCTGCGTACGGGCGACCGACACCGCGCCGGCTGCCTCCCTGCTCGGGCTCGGCGTGGTCCTCACGCTCGTCGCCACGGTGATCGCGGGCCCGTTGCTGGTGCGTCCCGTGATCCGGGTGCTGGGTGGCGCCTTCCCCGCCCTGTTCGGCGCCGTCGGGCGGATGAGCCAGCGCAACGCGCTGCGCAATCCGCGTCGCACCGGCGCCACCGCCTCCGCCCTCATGGTCGGGATCGCCCTGGTCGCCGGGATGTCGGTGGCGAGCACCTCCATGTCCAAGTCGTTCGACCAGCAGATCGACAAGACGCTGGGCGCCGACTTCGTGGTGCAGAACAGCAACTTCCAGCCCTTCTCGAAGGAGATCACCGACCGGGTCAGGGCGACGGACGGCGCGGGGCTCGTGGTGCGCCAGCGGTTCACCGCCGTCGCGCTGAGGCTGCCGGACGGCAGATCCGTCGAGACGACCGCCGGGGGCTACGACCCGCGGCTGGACGCCGTGGCGCACATCAACTACGTCCGGGGGGACACGGCGACCGCGCTCGCGGACGGCGCCCTCGCCATGGACGTGACGTTCGCGAAGGACCACGGCGTCCGCCTCGGCAGCACCCTTCCCGTCCGGTTCCCGGACGGGCGCAGTGCCGGCCTCCGGGTCGGCGCGCTCACGGACCAAGGCACCTCGGACGGGTTCGGCACCGAGGGCGGGCTGTTCCTCGGGATGGCCACGTTGCAGAAGTACCTGCCGGACGCACAGGACTCCGCGCTGTATGTGAACGCCGCGCCCGGCACGTCCAAGGACCGGCTGCGGTCCCGCCTGGAGCAGACGCTCGACCCGTACCCCCAGGTGCAGGTCCGGGACCAGGCCGACTACAAGAAGCTGGTGCACGACCAGATCGCGGTGCTGCTGTATCTCGTCTACGCGCTGCTCGGCCTGGCGATCATCATCGCGGTGCTCGGCGTGGTCAACACCCTGGCCCTGTCGGTCGTCGAGCGCACCCGGGAGATCGGGCTGCTGCGTGCGATCGGGCTCGCCCGGCGGCAGCTGCGCCGGATGATCCGGCTGGAGTCCGTGGTGATCGCCGTGTTCGGGGCGGTCCTCGGGCTGGCGCTCGGGCTGGTGTGGGGTCTGTGCATCCATCGGGTGCTGGCGTTGCAGGGCATGAAGGCGCTGGCGATCCCCTGGGGCACCATCGTGGCCGTCGTGGTGGGCTCGGCGGTCGTGGGTGTGGTGGCCGCGTTGCTGCCCGCGCTGCGCGCCTCGCGGATGAATGTGCTGGCGGCGATCGCGCACGAGTGAGCGCCTCCCCGGCGAAGTCCTGGGGAGGTCCTGGCGAAGTCGTCCGGTGACGGGAGGAGCTCGGAGCGCGGCCGGTCCGCTCCGGACCTGTCCGTCATGACGATCCGGCCGTCCCGCCCGGCCCTGCGTGATCTGATCACCGCATGAGCGAACTGCGGATACGGGCCGCCGCGCCCGAGGACCTCGACACCGTGCTCTCCTTCTGGAGGCGGGCCGCCGAAGGCACGAGCATCAGCGACGACCGCGACGGTGTGGAGCGACTCCTCGCCCGCGACCCGGAGGCGCTGCTCCTCGCCGAGGAGGACGGCGAACTGGCCGGCACGGTGATCGCCGGTTTCGACGGCTGGCGCTGTCATCTGTACCGGCTCGCGGTACACCCGGGCCGTCGGCGGCGCGGCATCGGCTCGGCGCTCCTGGCCGCCGCGGAGGAGCGCTTCGTGCGGCTCGGGGGCCGCCGCGGGGACGCGATGGTGCTGCAGCGCAACGAGAGGGCCCAGCATGCCTGGCGGGCTGCCGGCTACGCACCCGAGGAGCACTGGCGTCGCTGGGTGAAGCCCCTGGCGAACGGCACCACTTTGCCGATCTTTTACCATGGAGGGGATGAACGGTCCCCCCGCGTGGTCAACCCGTCCCACCATGGAGATGTGTGAGCATCAGCCGAAGAGCGAGCCTCCCAGAGCCCGACCTCGCGCGGTCGCCGCGTCCCCGGCCGATCCTGGGACGGAGGTGACCCGATGACCGAAGTGCTCCTTCTGCTGGTGGCGATCCTGCTCTCGCTGGCCTGCGGTGGATTCGTCGCGGCGGAGTTCTCGCTCACCACGGTCGAGCGCAGCGAGCTGGAGCTCGCCGTACGGCGTGGTGAGCGCGGCGCGGCGGGCGCGCTCAAGGCCGTACGGAGTCTGACGTTCCAGCTCTCGGCCGCCCAGCTCGGCATCACGGTCACCAACCTGGTGGTCGGCATGCTCTCCGAACCGTCGATCGCCAAGCTGATCGCGGGCCCGCTGGGCGCACTGGGCCTGTCTCGCGCCACGTCCACCTCCGTGGCCCTCGTCATCGGCACGGGCCTGTCGACGGTCTTCCTGATGGTGGTCGGCGAACTGGTGCCCAAGAACTGGGCGATCTCCTCGCCGCTCGCGGTGGCCAAGCGGGTGGGCACGCCCCTGCGCTGGTTCAGCTCCGCCTTCCGCCCGTTCATCACGCATCTGAACAACACGGCCAACCACACGGTCCGCCGCTTCGGCCTCGAACCGGCCGAGGAGCTGGCCTCCGCGCGCAGCCCCCAGGAACTGGTGGCGCTCGCGCGGCACTCCGCCAAGGAGGGCGCGCTGGAGGCGGACACCGCGGAACTGTTCGTGCGCACCCTCAACCTCGCCGACCTGACCGCGGAGAACGTGATGACCCCGCGCGTCCAGGTGATCGCCCTGGACGCCCAGGCGACCTGCGAGGACGTGGCGAACGCGACGCGCGCGACGGGACTGTCCCGCTTCCCCGTCCACCGCGGCAGCCTGGACTCGGTCGTCGGTATCGCGCACATCAAGGACGTCGTGGCCGTGCCCGCGGAGGAGCGGCCCCACCGTTCGGTCGCGCTGATGATGCGCGAACCGCTCTTCGTCCCGGAGTCCCTCACCGTCGACCGGCTGCTGGACCGGCTCTCCGGCAAGAACACCATGGCCGTCGTCATCGACGAGTACGGCGGCACGGCCGGGGTCGCCACTCTGGAGGACATCGTCGAGGAGGTCGTCGGCGAGGTGCGCGACGAGCACGACCCGCACGAGACTCCCGATCTGGCCCCGGCCGGCACGGACGCCGCGGGCCGCACGCTGTACTCGGCCGACGGCTCGGCCCGTATGGACCAGCTCGCACGCGTCGGGCTCCGGGTGCCCGAAGGTCCCTACGAGACCCTCGCCGGGCTGATCGCCACGGAGCTCGGGCGGATACCGGCCAAGGGGGACAGCGTAGAGGTGGCCGGGTGGTGCATCGAGGTCGTGGACGCGACGGGGCGCCGGGCCGCCCGGATGCTCCTGCACGCACCGGCCGCCGAGCGGGAGGAGGAGCGGTGACCCTCGTCCAGCTGCTGATCGGTCTGCTGACGCTCGTCGCGAACGCCTTCTTCGTGGGCGCCGAGTTCGCGTTCATCTCCGTCCGCCGCAGCCAGATCGAGCCGCACGCCGAGGCGGGCGACCGACGGGCCCGCAGTGTGCTGTGGGGCCTGGAGCATGTCTCGGCGCTGCTCGCCGCCGCGCAGCTCGGCATCACCCTGTGCACCCTGGTCCTCGGTGTCGTCGCCGAGCCCGCGATCGAGCATCTGCTGGAGCCGGTGTTCCACGCGGTCGGCCTCCCTCCGGGCGCGGGCCGGGTGGTGTCGTTCGTGATCGCGCTGGCCCTGGCGACCTATCTGCACATGCTGCTGGGCGAGATGGTGCCGAAGAACGTCGCGCTCGCGGAGCCAGTGCGGCTTGCGCTGCTGCTCGGCCCGCCGCTGGTCACGCTGGCCCGGACCCTGCGCCCGGTGATCTTCACCGTGAACGCGTTCGCGAACGGGTTGCTCGCGCTGTTGCGGGTGGAGACGAAGAGCGAGGTCACCGCCACCTTCTCGGACGACGAACTGGCCCGGCTCGTCACGGACTCCACCGAGGCCGGGCTCATCGACGACCGCGCCCAGGAGCGGCTGCACGACGCCCTGGAACTGGGCCGCCGGCCCGTGCGGGACGTGGTGGTGCCGCTGGAGCGTGTGGTGTACACCCGCGTGGGCATCACTCCGGAGGAGCTGGAGCGGCTGTCGGCCGAGTCCGGGTTCTCGCGGTTCCCGGTGGTGGACGAGGGGCGGCGGATCACCGGCTATCTGCACGTCAAGGACGCCCTGGACGCCTCCCCGCGGGACGAGCCGTTCCGGCTGCGCGACCTGCGGCCCATCGCGCGGGTGCGGGAGAGCACGCCGCTGGACGACGTGCTCACGGCGATGCGCGGCAGCCGTACGCATCTGGCGGCGGTGCAGGGCGCGGACGGCCGCCTGGCGGGCCTGGTCACGATGGAGGACGTCCTGCGGGAACTGTTCGGCCGGCGGTCCTGACAGCCGGGGCGGGGCACGGAGCCGACGGCCGGTGGCCCCGCGCCGGACGCGGCAGGCCGACCGACCGGCGGGTATGGCCTCGGGATACCATCGTCGGCGCCATGCAGACGAACCCCACCCACACCAGCCTGGTCGCGGTCGGCGACTCCTTCACCGAGGGCATGTCGGACCTGCTTCCCGACGGCTCGTACCGCGGCTGGGCCGATGTCCTCGCGGGCCGGATGGCCGCCCGGACGCCCGGATTCCGATATGCCAACCTGGCCGTGCGCGGCAAGCTCATCAGGCAGATCGTCGACGAGCAGGTCGACGTCGCCGCCGCGATGCGGCCCGATGTGATCACTCTGGTCGGCGGTCTGAACGACACGCTGCGGCCCCAGTGCGACATGGACCGCGTACGGGGTCTGCTGACCGAGGCCGTGGAGCGGCTGGCCCCCTCGTGCAAGCAGCTCGTCCTGATGCGCAGCCCGGGCCGTCAGGGCCCGGTCCTCGAACGCTTCCGGCCTCGTATGGAGGAGCTGTTCGCCTGTGTCGACGAGCTCGCCGAGCGGCACGGCGCGCTCGTGGTCGACCTCTACGGCGCGCCCTCGCTCGCCGATCCGCGTCTGTGGGACGTGGACCGGCTGCACCTGACGGCCGAGGGACACCGCCGGGTGGCGGAAGCCGTGTGGCAGACCCTCGGGTACGAGGCGGAGGATTCGGAGTGGCGTACGCCGATGCCGCCGAGCGCTCCGCCCAGCTGGCTCGCGCGCCGGACCGCTGACGTCCGCTTCACCCGGCAGCATCTGCTGCCGTGGATAGGGCGGCGGCTGACGGGCCGCTCATCGGGGGACGGCCGCCCGGCCAAGCGTCCGGACCTGCTGCCGTACCCGGACCCGGCCGTCCAGGAGTAGCGAACGCTCCGGAGGGAGTCGCGCGTGACCACCAGGGTGATCAACCTCAAGGGCCGTCTCCAGGACTTCGGTCCCCGGCTGGAATACGCCCCCAGCGACCTCGTCTACATCGGCCGCCGCCTGGTCAGGGGCGGCTGGAACCTGCCTCAGCACCCCCTGTTCAACCCTTTCCAGATCGACACCGGGAAGAAGAAGCACGACGGGACCCGTGCCGAGGTGATGGCCAAGTACCGGGAGTATCTGATGGCACGCCCGGATCTGCTGGCCCAGGTGCCAGACCTGCGCGGCATGACGCTCGCCTGCTGGTGCGCGCCCGAGCTGTGCCACGGCGACATCCTGGCGGAGGTCGCGGAGAAGCCGAAGCGCCCGGGGCACCGGTCGTAGCAGCGCAGTGCGGTTGCGGCCCCCGGCCGCACGGGCCCCGGGCCCGCGTGACGGCGGTCTCGTAGGTTCCACCGAACCGTCCGATGGCGCTGGCCTGCAGGAATCGCCAGTAGAATCCGTGCCGTGACTGCTGCGCCCGCAAAGCCCCGAATCCCGAACGTCCTCGCCGGACGCTACGCCTCCGCCGAGCTTGCCACGCTCTGGTCCCCCGAGCAGAAGGTGAGGCTGGAGCGGCAGCTCTGGCTGGCCGTGCTGCGGGCCCAGAAGGACCTGGGGATCGACGTGCCGGACGCGGCGATCGCCGACTACGAGCGCGTGCTCGACCAGGTCGATCTCGCCTCGATCGCCGAGCGCGAGAAGGTCACCCGGCACGATGTGAAGGCCCGGATCGAGGAGTTCAACGCCCTCGCCGGACACGAGCACGTGCACAAGGGCATGACCTCCCGCGATCTGACGGAGAACGTCGAGCAGCTGCAGATCCGGCTCTCCCTGGAGCTGATGCGCGGCCGCACGGTGGCCGTGCTGGCGCGCCTCGGCAAGCTCGCGGCCGAGTACGGCGAGCTGGTCATGGCCGGCCGCTCCCACAACGTGGCCGCGCAGGCCACCACCCTGGGCAAGCGCTTCGCGACCGCCGCCGACGAGCTGCTCGTGGCCTACGGCCGGGTCGAGGAGCTGCTCGGCCGCTACCCGCTGCGCGGCATCAAGGGCCCCGTCGGCACGGCACAGGACATGCTCGACCTGCTCGGCGGGGACGCGGCGAAGCTCGGTGACCTGGAGCAGCGCATCGCCCGTCACCTGGGCTTCTCGCAGGCCTTCACCTCGGTCGGCCAGGTCTACCCGCGCTCTCTCGACTACGAGGTGGTCACCGCGCTGGTGCAGCTGGCGGCGGCGCCGTCGTCGCTGGCCAAGACGATCCGGCTGATGGCCGGGCACGAGCTGGTGACCGAGGGCTTCAAGCCCGGCCAGGTCGGCTCGTCCGCGATGCCGCACAAGATGAACACCCGCTCCTGCGAGCGCGTCAACGGCCTGATGGTGATCCTGCGCGGCTACGCCTCGATGACCGGCGAGCTGGCGGGCGACCAGTGGAACGAGGGCGATGTGTCCTGCTCGGTGGTGCGCCGGGTCGCGCTGCCGGACGCGTTCTTCGCGCTGGACGGTCTGCTGGAGACGTTCCTGACGGTGCTCGACGAGTTCGGCGCCTTCCCCGCCGTCATCGCGCGCGAGCTGGACCGCTATCTGCCGTTCCTCGCCACGACCAAGGTGCTGATGGCGTCGGTGCGCGCGGGCGTCGGCCGGGAGGTGGCCCACGAGGCCATCAAGGAGAACGCCGTGGCCTGCGCGCTCGCGATGCGCGAGCAGGGCGCCGAGCGCAACGAGCTGCTGGACCGGCTGGCCGCCGACGAGCGCATCCCGCTGGACCACGCCCAGCTCGACGCGTTGATGGCGGACAAGCTGTCCTTCACGGGCGCAGCGGCCGACCAGGTCGCCGCGGTCGTGGGCCGCGTCGAGGAGATCGTGAAGCAGCACCCCGAGGCCGCCGGCTACACCCCAGGGGCGATCCTCTGACCCGGTTCACCCCGGCGGAGCTTCAGGCCGCCCGCGACCGTCTGGTGCCGGACGTGGTCGCGGACGGCCTCAAGGTCCTTTTCTGCGGCATCAATCCCGGGCTGATGACGGCGGCGACGGACCACCACTTCGCCCGCCCCGGCAACCGCTTCTGGCCGGTGCTGCATCTGTCCGGCTTCACACCGAGGCTGATGAAACCGTCGGAGCAACGGGAGTTGCTCACGTACGGACTCGGTATCACCAATGTGGTGGCGCGGGCGACCGCGCGGGCCGATGAGCTGAGCCCCGAGGAGTACCGGGAGGGCGGGCGGGTCCTCGCCGCCAAGGTGGAGCGGCTGCGGCCCACGTGGCTGGCGGTGGTCGGGGTGACCGCGTATCGCGCGGCCTTCGCGGAACGGGGGGCCGCCGTGGGCCCGCAGCAGCGGACGATCGGCTCGACCCGGGTGTGGGTGCTGCCCAACCCCAGTGGTCTGAACGCGCATTGGACGGCCGCGACGATGGCGGCGGAGTTCGTGCGGTTGCGGACGGCCGCGGGGGAAACGGCGGCCGGGAGCGTCATGGGGGATCCGTCTCCGTGACGACCGCGAGGAGTTGGAACGGCAACTCCTTGTCCCACTGGGACACCCCGAGGGCGACCCACCGGCCCGTCTCGGCCGACTTCCACAGCTGGACGTCCGGTATGTGTCCGCTGAGGGTGGCCCAGGGCTCCTCTATGTTCTCCCCGCTCAGGGTCCGGTCGAGAACGCTGTAGAGACTGAAGGCCTGGGGCGGCCCCCAGCGCTCGGCCAGCCGCTCGCCGAGGCCGTCCCGGTCGGCCTCGTACTGCGCCGCCGTCTCCTCCCGCTCACAGCCGCCGTCCCCCCAGAACTCGGCGCTCGTCTGTAAAGCGGCCGTGTGATATCCGGGCCCGCTCTCACCCTGCTCCGTCCTGCCGTGCGCCGCGGGGAACTCCCGGGCGCACAGCAGATCTATGACGGAGAGGTACCTCGCGATGTCCATGCGGTCCAGTAAAGCGGCCGCCACTGACAACTGGCACGGCGTCAGGCACGCGGGAGACGTTCGGTCTTTGTCGCGCCGGTCAGGCGATACCGCCGTTGGCGAAGACGACCTGGCCGTTGACCCATCGTCCCGGTCCGGCGAGGAACGCAACGGTCTCGGCGATGTCGTCCGGCGTGCCCAGACGCTCCAGCGGGGACTGCGCGGCCAGCCGGTCCACGGCCTCCTGGTCCTTGCCGTCGAGGAAGAGCGGGGTCGCCGTGGGGCCGGGTGCGACGGCGTTCACGGTGATGTCGCGACCGCGCAGCTCGCGGGCCAGCACCAGGGTCATGGCCTCGACGGCGCCCTTGCTGGCGGCGTAGGCGGCATAGCCGGGGAACGCCAGCCGGGTCACCGAGGTGGAGAAGGTGACGACGGCTCCGCCCCCGCGGACGCGGCGGGCCGCCTGCTGGGCCACCACGAACGTGCCGCGGATGTTGGTGCGGTGCATCCGGTCCAGGGTGTCCAGGTCGAACTCGACGACCGGACCGAGGCGCATCATGCCCGCGGTGTGGACCACGACGTCGATCCCGCCGAAGGCCCGCTCGACCGCGTCGAACGCCTCGGCCATGGCGGCTTCGTCGGCGACGTCGCCGGTCACCGCGATCGCCCGGCCGTGTGCCTCCTCGATGGCGACGACGGTCTCGTCGGCGGCGGCCTTGTTGCCCGCGTAGTGGACGCCGACCGCCATGCCGTCGGCGGCGAGCCGCTGGGCGACCGCGCGGCCGATGCCCCCAGAGGCCCCGGTGACGAGTGCGACGCGTGCGACGCGTGTGGTGTCGGACATGGTCTTGCCCTTCTCTCCTGATCAACGACCCGCTTATGGACGCCAAGTTCATATAAGCATGTTGTGAACGCACCGTCCATATGTGAGGGTGGGAAACCGGTCATACGCCATACGGGAGGACAGGGATGCCGGAGCCATCAGAGCAGCAAGGGCCCTCGCGGGTGCGGCGCGGCCGGGGGCGGCGCCCCGCGGCCGAGGTGCGCGCCGACGCCCTGGAGGCGGCCGGCGCCCTGCTGCTGGAGGGGGGCATGGGCCCGTTCACCATCGAGGCGGTCGCCGACAAGGCGGGCGTCAGCAAGACGACGATCTACAAGTGGTGGCCGTCCAAGGGGGCACTCGCCCTCGACGGCTATTTCCACGCCGTCGAGTCCGCGCTGACCTTCCCCGACAGCGGCGACATCGAGGCCGATCTGACGGCGCAGCTCCGCGCGTTCGTCCATGTCGTCACCCGGACCCCCGCCGGGCGGGTGATCGCCGAACTCATCGGCCAGGCGCAGACCGACCCCGATCTGTCCGCCGCCCTTCTGAAGCGCTACTCCGGCCCACGGCGGCAGCTGGCCGTGGAGACGATGCTACGAGCCCGGTCGCGCGGCCAACTGCGCGCCGACGTCGACCCCGAGGTCCTGGTCGACCAGCTCTGGGGTGCCTGCTACCACCGTCTGCTGCTGCCCGACCTGCCCCTCACCGAGGAGTTCGCGGTGAGCCTGGTCGCGAACCTCATGCGCGGCGTCAGGGTCTGAGCCGCCGGGCGGACCGCTCGGGCGGACGGTCCGCGGCGCCGCCCGGCGGTTCCCGCTCCGCTCCGTTGCCGCCCGGCCCTCGCGGGTGAGCGCGGTGCCGAGTACGATCCGGCCAACACGCGCACGAGCTGGGAGGACAGACGTTGGGGCGGCTGACCGGCGGGGACCCCTCTCTGCTCAGAAGGATCAACTCCGCGGTGGTGCTGCACGCGCTGCGCGCCACGGACTGCGCGACGCTCACCGAGATCACCACGGTGACCGGGCTGTCCCGGCCGACCGTCGAGGGCGTGGTCGAGGGACTGATCGAGGCCGGACTCGTGGTGGAGCAGGCCGCCGAGGAGGGTGCGGCCCGTCGGCAGGGGCGGCCCGCGCGGAGGTTCCGGTTCCGGGCGGAGGCGGGGCATCTGCTGGGCCTGGACGTCGGCGCCCACCGGGTGACCGCCCTCCTCGCCGATCTCGACGGCCGGGAGCTGGGCTCGGTGTCCAAGGAGATCTCCGAGTCGGCGCCGGCGGACGAACGTCTGGACCGGCTGCGGGGCACGGTCGCCGAGTTGCTGCGCCGTGCGGGCGTGGCACGCGATTCCCTGCGCGCGGTGGGCGTGGCCAGCCCCGGGATCGTGGAGGCGGACGGCACCGTGCGTCTGGGCACGGCCCTGCCGGAGTGGACCGGTCTGCGGCTGGGCGAACGACTCGGCCGCTCCTTCAAGTGCCCGGTCCTCGTCGAGAACGACGCCAACGCAGCGGCCGTGGCCGAGCACTGGAAGGGGGCCGCCACCGAGTCCGACGACGTCGTCTTCGTGCTGGCGGGGCTCAGTCCCGGCGCCGGCGCACTGATCGGCGGACGGCTGCACCGCGGCTACGGCGGGGCGGCCGGGGAGATAGGCGCGCTGCATCTGCTGGGCCGCGAGGCGGCTCCGGAGAAGTTGTTGTCGACCACGGACGAACCGCTGCAACCGCTGGACGAACAGCAGGTCGCCGATGTCTTCGCCCTCGCCCGGGAGGGCGACCAGCGGGCCCGCGCGGCCGTGGACCGGTTCATCCAGCGACTGGTGCACGATGTGGCCGCCCTCGCCCTGGCCCTCGATCCCGAACTCGTCGTCATCGGCGGCTGGGCGGCGGGTCTGGACGGCGTACTGGATCCGCTGCGCCGCGAGCTGGACCGCTACTGTCTGCGCCCGCCCAAGGTGACCCTGTCACGGCTCGGCGAGGCCGCGGTGGCGACGGGGGCACTGCGGCTGGCCCTGGACCATGTGGAGGAGCAACTGTTCGCGGTGGAGGGCACGGTCACCGCGCGGCGCTGAACCGGACGGGGCGGGTCCGGCGGCGTAGGTGTGAGGTACGCACCGGACCGGTCCGTCCGCGTACGCGCACCAGGCACGCACACGACGTCGCGCCCCGGATTCCCGGGGCGCGACGGACGGGGCTCCCGGCGGTCAGGAGGCGCGGCGCTCCGGATCGTGGTGGATCTCGACGCGGCCCGAGGCGCCGAAAGTCAGCCGGCAGGTGTCGGCGCGGTACGTGGCGAGCGAGACCGCCGCCGTGCGGCCCCCGGCGTAGTAGCGGGTGGTGACGACGAGGACGGGCGCGCCGGGCAGCCGGTCCAGCTCCTTGGCGTCCTCGGCACTGGCCGAGCCCAGCTCGACGGACTGGTCCTGGTCCTCCAGCCCGAGGTGCTGCAGCTCGCGCAGCACGGCACGCGCGCGTGCCGCACCGGACGGCGCGTCGATCGCGGAGAGGTCGGGAACCGAGGAGTCCGGGATGTAGAGCACTTCCGCGGCGACCGGCTGGCCGTGGGTCATCCGGGAGCGCCGCACAGTGTGCACCTGCTCGTCCCGGTCGGTCTCCAGGAGATCGGCCACGGCGGCGGGCGGGGCGGTGGTCGTGCAGTCGACGGGCTGCCAGGCGTCCCCGGCGGCACCCGGCCACTGGTGCCGCTCGGCGCCGACGGCGACCCCCACGCGCGGCGGGGCCACGGTCGTACCGACTCCGCGGCGGCGCTGCAGCCGCCCTTCCAGTTCGAGCTGTTCGAGGGCCTGCCGGAGCGTGGCACGGGCGACGCCGAAGCGGGCCGCGAGATCGCGTTCGTTGGGCAGGATCTCGCCCACCGAGAACTCGGAGTCGAGTGCCTCGGTGAGCACGGTCTTCAGATGCCGGTACTTAGGCTCCGGCACCGGTTCCAGCTGCGTGGTCCCCACCCTGTCCTCCGCAATCGCCGTGGTGCGACGGCGTTTTAGCGCCCTTGTTTATTAAAGGTTGTTGCACTTCTCTGCGACCATAGGGCGGCCCCCACCCTTGGTCAATACCAATCCTCGATCCCTTACGCATCGCGGGAACGCGATGCCGCGGACCGTTCACGCGGCGTTCGTGGTGCGCGACACGGACGACACGAGGACACACCCTTTCGTCCTCGAATGTTCACGTACGGAAGCTTTGTGTTCCGAGCCCGGCGCGACCGAGGGCTACCGACCGGTAGCACTTGCTGACAAGCTGTCTACGAACATCGACCCTCAGCGTGTCCCCGGACGAGGAGCAGCAGCATGGCCGCCACGGTCTCCTTCAGCGTTCCCTCCCCGCACGGCCCGCGGACCGTCACCGTCTCGTACGCGCGCGTGGGCACCGGCGAACCGCTCCTGCTGCTCCACGGCATCGGCCACCACCGTCAGGCCTGGGACCCGGTCGTGGACATCCTGGCCACCGAGCGCGACGTGATCGCGGTGGACCTCCCCGGCTTCGGCGCGTCCCCGGCCCTGCCGGACGGACTCGCCTACGACCTGTCGACGGTGGTGCCCGCACTCGGCTCGCTGTGCGCGGCGCTGGAGCTCGGGCGTCCGCATGTGGCGGGCAACTCCCTGGGCGGTCTGCTGGCCCTGGAGCTGGGCCGCACGAAGCTCGTACGGTCCGTCACGGCGCTCTCGCCCGCCGGGTTCTGGACCCCGGCGGAGCGGCGGTACGCGTTCACGGTCCTCCTCGCGATGCGCCGGGCCGCGCGGAACATGCCGGTGCCGATGGTGGAGCGCCTGTCGCGCACGGCGGCCGGGCGCACGGTGCTGACGAGCACCATCTACGCCCGTCCCGGCCGCCGTTCACCCGAGGCCGTCGTCGCCGAGACACTCGCACTGGCCCGCGCCGAGGGGTTCGCCGCGACCCTCCGGGCGGGCACCTCCGTCCAGTTCGCGGAGGACCTGTCCGGGCTGCCCGTGACCGTGGCATGGGGCACCCGGGACCGGGTGCTGATGCGCCGTCAAGGAGTGCGCGCCAAGCAGATCATCCCCAAGGCCCGCCTGGTGCGACTGCCCGGCTGCGGGCACGTGCCGATGAACGACGATCCGGCGCTGGTCGCTCGGGTCATCCTGGACGGCAGCCGCTGAGCACGCCGGGTACGGGGCCTCCGCACCCGCGGACCGTTCCCTGAAGCACGCGACGAAGACCCGGGGACGGCGGTTCACCCGTCGCCCGAGGGATGGCGGCCGACACGAGGGGCGCGTACGGGGCAGTCCCCGTGTCACCACGGCTGGTTGTTCACTTCTGGTTTCCGTGTGCGCTGCGGCGCACCAGTAGTTGTGACAGTGCCCATTGGCAGGAACCGTCCACCGGAGGCGCCTTCATGTCACACCGTCCCTTTCCCGGCCGCCGCAGCGTGCTGCGCGGCTCGCTGGCCGCCTCGGCGGCCCTCACTCTGCCCACCACGCTCGGCGCGGCACCGGCGTTCGCCCTGTCGGGGCGCCCGAAGGCGGGATGGGGTGTCCAGGCCGGTGACGTGACCGCCCATTCCGGTCTCGTCTGGGTGCGCTCCGACCGCCCCGCCCGGATGATCGTCGAGACCTCGGCGACGGAGTCGTTCCGCAATCCGCGCAGCCGGCAAGGGCCGCTGCTCGGCGCGGACACGGACTTCACCGGCACCACACGGCTGCACGGGCTGCCGGCCGGCGAGCAGATCCACTACCGCGTACTGCTGGCCGACCCGCACGATCCGCGGCGCACGGGCGAACCCGTGACGGGCACCTTCCGCACGACCCCGCCCGGCCGGCGCCGCGGAGTGCGCTTCCTGTGGTCGGGCGACCTGGCGGGCCAGGGCTGGGGGATCAACCCGGACCGCGGCGGTTACCGGATCTACGACGCGATGGCGAAGCTCGACCCGGACTTCTTCCTCTGCAGCGGCGACAACATCTACGCCGACGGGCCGATCTCGGCGACCCAGACCCTGCCCGACGGCAGCACCTGGCGCAACATCACCACCGAGGAGAAGTCCAAGGTGGCCGAGACGCTGGCCGAGTACCGCGGCAACTTCCGCTACAACCTGCTGGACGAGAACCTCAGGCGGTTCAACGCCCAGGTCCCGTCGATCATCCAGTGGGACGACCACGAGGTCCGCAACAACTGGTACCCCGGCGAGGTGATCGCGTCCTCCGACCCCCGCTACACCGAGAAGAGCATCGACGTGCTCGCCGCCCGCGCCCGGCGCGCGTTCAGCGAGTACTTCCCGATCTCGACACTGGAGCCGGGCGACCGCAACGGCCGGGTGTACCGGGTCATGCGGCACGGTCCGCTGCTGGACGTCTTCGTCCTCGACATGCGCACCTACCGCAACGCCAACTCGACCGACGACCAGACCGTGGACCCGCAGGGCATTCTCGGCGCCGAGCAGTTGGAGTGGCTCAAGCGGGAGCTCGTCCGCTCGCGCGCAGTGTGGAAGGTCATCGCCGCGGACATGCCGCTCGGCCTGGTGGTACCGGACCCCATGGAGAACCTGCCCAACATCGAGGCGGTGGCGCAGGGCGACCCGGGCGCGCCGCTCGGGCGGGAGCTGCAGATCGCCGAGCTGCTGCGGTTCATCAAGCACCGCAGGATCACGGGCACGCTGTGGCTGACGGCCGATGTGCACCACACCTCGGCGCAGCACTACCACCCCTCGCGCGCCGCGTTCACCGACTTCGAGCCGTTCTGGGAGTTCGTCTCCGGGCCGCTCAACGCCGGTGCGTTCCCGGCGAGCGCGCTCGACAACACGTTCGGCCCGGACCGGGTGTTCGTGAAGGCGCCGACGGACTCCAACGTCTCCCCCGCCGGTGGCTACCAGTTCTTCGGCGAGGTCGACATCGACGGCGACAGCGGAGAGCTGACGGTCCGGCTGCGGGAGCAGGACGGGACCGTGCTGTTCACGCAGATGCTTCAGCCGGGGCGGGTCGGGCAGTAGTCGGCGGCGCTCCCGTACTCTCCCGCAGTTCGCCGAACCGTCCTGTCCACGGCCCGGTTGAGGGTTGCGCGCCGGTCCCGCCCGGTCCGTGGCCGGCGGCCGGCTGGCGTACCCTCGATCATCACGCCGCGCACCGGAGTCATCCCCCGGTGCGCGGCACTCGTGGGCGATCGGCCCCCACGCAAAAGCTTCGTCAAAAGAACAACAAAAAGGACAGAAGCATACTTTACCCGCCAGACACAAAGCGTTTGTGATCACGCAACACCCTTCCTCCACAGTGGTTGCATGACTCCTGACATGTCTGATGTGACGCGTGCGAAGCACGGTCGCCCGGTCCACCACTGGCGACGGGACCTGATCGAGCTGGCCGCCCTGTTCACGGCGGTGGCGGTGGCGGACGTGACCGTCGATCTGGTCGGGCACGGTCCCGACGGTCCCGCTCTGCTGGTGCTCTCGGCCGTGGCCCTGGTCGCGACGGCCGGCTTCCACATCTGGTGGACACGCCGCCACGGTCACGCACCCCCGACGAGTGATACCGGCGCCCGGCCGCTCACCGAGGAGCAGCAGGCCGGGCCGTCCGAGCGCGACGCGGCCGCCGGGGCGACCGCGCTGTGGCGGATGCGGACCACGGTGAAGGACGAGCCGGGCACCCTGGCCGCGCTGTGCACGGCGCTGGCCGGGCAACGGATCGACATCCTGAGCCTGCAGACGCACCCCCTGGCCGAGGGCACGGTGGACGAGTTCCTTCTGCGGTCCCCGGCCGCGCTGGACGCGGGCGAGATCACGCGGGCCGTGTCGCGCTCCGGAGGCTCCGAGACCTGGATCGAGCGGGCCGACGCGCACGACCTCGTGGACGCCCCCACCCGGGTGCTGAGTCTGGCCACGCGCACCGCGCTGGACGCGGCGGAACTCCCGCTTGCGCTCCGTCAGTTGCTCGGCCGGTGCACCATCCGCTCGTTGCCCGCCCGCTCCCCCGGCTCAGGACGCCCGGAGGGGGACGCTCCCGTCGAGGGGGCCCTGGAGGACACGGTGATGCGGCTGCGGGCGCCGGAGGGCGGAGTGATCACGGTGGAGCGGCCCTATCTGCCGTTCACGCCGACGGAGTTCGCACGGGCGCGGGCGCTGGTCGAGCTGGACGCCCGGCTCGGTCCGCGCATCCCCCGCAGCCAGGACGTACTGACCCTGCCGAAGGGCACCGCGATCACCGTGCGGCGGGCCGACACCTCGGACCTCGAAGCGGCCAAGGACATGCACGACCGGTGCTCGCCGCGCACCCTGAGCATGCGGTACCACGGGCCCGTCGGCGACGCGGACCGCTATCTCAACCACCTGCTCAGCCCCCGCTTCGGCCGCACGCTCGTGGTGCAGACGGCGTCGGGACGCGTCGTCGGCCTCGGGCATCTGCTGTGGGACGGCGACGAGACGGAGGTGGCCCTGCTCGTCGAGGACGAGTGGCAGCGGCGCGGCATCGGCAGCGAACTCCTCGGCCGTCTGGTGACGATGGCGGTCGAGGCCGGCTGCGAGAGCGTCTACGCGGTCACGCAGGCGTCGAACACGGGCATGGTCGCCGCGATGCGCGGCCTCGGGCTGCCCCTCGACTACCAGATCGAGGAGGGCGTCCTCGTCATCACGGCCCGTCTGGACGCGACCCCGGTGGCGTCCAGGCTGCCCTACGACCACGCCTACGAGCAGCACGGCGCCAAGGGCGCCCAGGACTGACGCCGCGCGTACGGCGGACGGCAGACGGAACGGCCCGGCGTACTGCGCCGGGCCGTTCGGCTTCCCCGGGGCTCGGACGAAGGCCGCGCCCGCTACCGCCCCGCGACCTCTTCCGTCCGCCGCTCGCCGTCGGTCGACCGGGTCCCGAGGGCGCCGTCGAGATCGGCCCACAGGTCCTCGACGTCCTCCAGGCCCACCGACAACCGCAGCAGCCGGTCGCTCACCCCGGCGCCCTGGCGGTCGGGCTCGTCGACGATGCGGTGGCTGATGGACGCCGGGTGCTGGATGAGGGTGTCCACGCTGCCAAGGCTCACCGCGGGGGTGATCAGCCGGACGCCGGAGATCACCTCGTGCGGATCGCCGTGCACCTCGAATGCGATCATCGCGCCGCCGATGCGCGGGTAGTGCACCCGGGCGACGCGCGGGTCGGCGGCGAGCCGGCCGGCGAGTTCGGCGGCGGTGGCGGAGGCCGCCCGGACCCGTATCGGCAGCGTCGACAGTCCGCGCAGCAGCAGATAGCCGGCGAGCGGATGCAGCACCGCGCCCGTCGCGAAGCGCACCTGCCGCAGCCGGCGCGCCAGCTCCTCGTCGCAGGCCACCACGCCGCCCATCACATCGCCGTGCCCGCCGAGGTACTTGGTGGCGCTGTGCAGCACCAGCCGGGCGCCGTGTCCGGCGGGGCGCTGCAGTACGGGCGTCGCGAAGGTGTTGTCCACCAGCAGCGGGACCGAGCCGCAGGCGTGGGCGATCGCACGCAGGTCGACCTCCGCGAGCGTCGGATTGGCCGGGGACTCGACCATGACGAGACCGGTGTCGGGGCGCAGCGCCGCCGCGATGCCCGCCGGGTCGGTCCAGGTCACCTCAGAGCCCAGCAGTCCGGCGTTCAGCAGATGGTCGCTGCAGCCGTACAGCGGTCGCACGGCCACCACATGGCGCAGTCCGAGCGCGTTCCGCGCCAGCAGGACGGCGCTCAGCGCGGCCATCCCGCTGGCGAACGCGACCGCGCTCTCGGTGCCCTCCAGCCGGGCGAGCGCGGTCTCGAAGCGGGCGACGGTCGGGTTGCCGAGCCGCGCGTAGACGGGCGGGCCGGTCAGCTCCCCGCCGTCGGCCGCGAAGGCGTCGATCCGGGCGGCCTCCCCACGGCTGTCGTAGGAGGGATAGGTGGTGGAGAGGTCGAGGGGCGGGGCGTGCAGCCCCTGGGCGACGAGGTCCTCACGTCCGGCGTGCACGGCCTCGGTAGCCAGCGCCCGGAGGCCGGGCAGCTCGCCGACGAAAAATCCGTTCCGCGTGTCCTGAGTACGGGAATCCATGGGCCGCAGCCTGAACACCGCACGGGGTCGCTGCGGCGTGACCCGTGTTACGTTCGGCGCATGGCCGAATCTGTCGTACTGGACCCGGTGGATCTCCACCTTCTGCGCCTGTTGCAGAACGACGCCCGGACGACCTACCGCGACCTGGCGGCGCAGGTGGGGGTGGCCCCCTCGACCTGTCTGGACCGGGTGACCCGGCTCCGCCGCTCGGGAGTGATTCTCGGCCATCAGTTGCGACTGGATCCGGCGAAGCTGGGGCGCGGACTCGAAGCGCTGCTGTCGGTGCAGGTCAGACCGCACCGACGGGAACTGGTGGGACCCTTCGTGGAGCGGATCCGGGCGCTGGCGGAGTCCCGTACGGTCTTCCATCTCACCGGACCCGACGACTATCTGGTCCATGTCGCGGTGGCGGACATGGCGGATCTCCAACGGCTGGTTCTGGACGAGTTCACGTCCCGGCGCGAAGTGGCGCGGGTGGAGACCCGGCTGATCTTCCAGCAGTGGGACTGCGGGCCTCTGCTGCCACCCGGCCAGACCGCGCCGAAACCCGCTGAGCAGGCGTAAGCCGAACGCGGAAACCCCGTGACGCGGACCACGTCACCGTATGAGGATGGTCCGCATGTCAGACACCACCAGGAGACTTCTGCCCCGGGAGGTCGCCGACGCCTATGTCGACGACCTCGTCGCCCTCGACCCGGTCACCGGCACCTACCTCGGTGTGAAGGAAAGCGCGAGCAAGCTGCCCGACACCTCGCCCGCGGGACAGGAGGCGCTCGCCGAGCTGGCGCGGGCGACCCTCGCGCGGCTCGACGAGGCGGAGCGCCTACCCGGCGCGGACAGTGACATCGAGCGTCGGTGTGCGCGGCTGCTGCGCGAGCGGCTGACCGCGGAACTCGCCGTGCACGAGGCGGACGAGGGCCTCAGGGCGGTGGGCAATATGCACACCCCGGTGCACTCCGTGCGTGACGTCTTCACGCTCACTCCCACCGCGACCGAGGAGGACTGGGCCGCGGTGGCGGAGCGGCTGCGGGCCGTACCGGCCGCCCTGCGCGGCTACCGCGAGTCCCTCGCCCTGGGCCTGGAGCGCAAGCTGCACGGCGGCCCGCGCGCGACCGCGACCTTCGTCGAGCAGCTCACCGAGTGGTCGGACGTGGACGGCGAGGGCCACGGCTGGTTCGAGGACTTCGCCTCGCCGGGGCCGGCGTCGCTGCGCACGGAGCTGGACGAGGCCGCGCGTGCGGCGTCCGCGGCCGTCGTCGAGCTGCGGGACTGGGTGCGCGATGTGTACGCACCCGCGGTCGAGAGCGCGCCGGAGACGGTCGGCCGCGAGCGCTACGCCCGCTGGGCCCGCTACTTCAACGGTACGGACCTGGACCTGGACGAGGCGTACGCGTACGGCTGGTCCGAGTACCACCGCATTCTCGGCGAGATGAAGAAGGAGGCCGAGAAGGTCCTGCCCGGCGCCGCGACGCCGTGGGTGGCGCTCGCGCACCTCGACGAGCACGGCGCCCATGTCGAGGGCGTCGAGGAGACCCGCGCCTGGCTCCAGGGTCTGATGGACGAGGCGATCGAGGCGCTCGACGGCACGCACTTCGAGCTCGCGGAGCGGGTACGGAAGGTGGAGTCGCGCATCGCGCCGCCGGGCAGCGCCGCGGCGCCGTACTACTCGGCGCCGTCCGCCGACTTCTCCCGCCCGGGCCGGACCTGGCTGCCGACGATGGGGCAGACCCGGTTCCCGGTGTACGACCTGGTCTCGACCTGGTACCACGAGGGCGTGCCCGGCCACCACCTCCAGCTCGCCCAGTGGGCGCACGTGGCGGAGGACCTCTCGCGCTACCAGGCGACGGTGGGCGGTGTGAGCGCCAACCTGGAGGGCTGGGCCCTGTACGCCGAGCGCCTCATGGACGAGCTGGGCTTCCTCACGGATCCGGAGCAGCGGCTCGGCTATCTGGACGCCCAGATGATGCGGGCGGTCCGCGTGATCATCGACATCGGCATGCACCTGGAGCTGGAGATCCCGGCCGACTCGCCGTTCCATCCGGGCGAGCGCTGGACGCCGGAGCTGGCGCAGGAGTTCTTCGGCGCGCACAGCAGCCGTTCGGCCGACTTCGTGGAGAGCGAGCTGATCCGCTACCTCTGCATGCCCGGCCAGGCGATCGGCTACAAGCTCGGCGAGCGCGCCTGGCTGCTGGGCCGCGAGAACGCCAGGAAGCGTCACGGCGAGGCGTTCGACGCGAAGGCCTGGCACATGGCGGCGCTCTCGCAGGGCTCTCTGGGCCTGGACGACTTGGTGGACGAGCTGTCCCGGCTCTGACCACACCCGCGAGCGACCGGGCCCGCGCCACCGGCGGGGCCCGGTGGCGGCGGTGCGGGTCAGTGAGCGGGCGCAGTGGGCGCCCGGCGTGACGACGCCTGGCACGCACGCGTGGGCCGGCATGGCGGCGTTGTCGGTGTCGAGCGTGCCGTCGGCGCCGCGGAGCGCGTGGTCGGCGCCAGGGATGTCGGTCCGTCCGCCGAGCGCCCGCGCGGCCCTCGCGACCCGTGCGGGGGGCGACTGCGTCAGGGCCTTCCCGGCCCGGTCAGCAGCCGCAGTCGTCCGCTACGGCCGCGGGTCCGGGTCCCTGCCCGGTGTCGTGGGCGAGTCCCTCGCGCACCCAGTATTCGTACCCGCCGAGCATCTCCTTGACCTGGAAGCCCAGTTCGGCGAGGGCGAGGGCCGCCCGGGCCGCACCGTTGCAGCTGGGGCCCCAGCAGTACGTGACCACCGGCACGGACCTGTCCAGCAGTTGCCCGGCCCGCTCGGGGATGAGCGCGGTCGGCAGATGGACCGCGCCGGGGACATGCCCCCGGTCCCACGCCTGCGTCGAGCGTGAGTCGATGACCACGAAACCGGGGTCGCCGCCCGCCGACAGCGCGGCGGCGACGTCGGCCACATCGGTATGGAAGGCGAGGCTCGCCCGGAAGTGGGCGGCGGCGGTGGCCGGGTCGGCCGGAGCGACGCCCAGGACGGCGTTGACGGCGGCGGGGCTGGTGGTCATGGGTGGGCCCTTCTCTCGCTGATCTCGATGTGCCATGAATCTATGGCCGTTGACCGACTGTCTGAAGGCGCGATCCACGGCACACCCCTTGATCTGCCGGGGATTCCCCTGCTATCTCTCCGTGATGACCACGTATTCGCCTGACGCCACCGACTGGCGCATTCTCGACGTCCTGCAGCGCGAGGGCCGCGCCAGCTATGCCGAACTGGCCCGTGCCGTCTCCATGTCCGCGAGCGCGGTCACCGAACGGGTCCGCCGGCTGGAGGAGGCAGGCGTCATCAAGGGCTATGCGGCGGTGGTCGACGCCGAGCGCCTGGGCCTGCCGATCCTCGCGTTCGTCCGCCTGCGCTACCCGAACGGCAACTACCGTCCGTTCCACGATCTCGTGGCCACGACACCGGAGATCCTGGAGGCACACCATGTCACCGGGGACGACTGTTTCGTCATCAAGGTCGCGGCGCGCTCGATGCGCCACCTCGAGGAGGTGTCGGGCCGGATCGGCGCGCTGGGTTCGGTGACGACGAGTGTCGTCTACTCGTCACCCCTCCCCCAGCGTCCCCTCGGCCGCTGACCGGCTCCCGTCGAACCCGCCTCAGCCGGGTCCCCGCTGTCGTACGGCCGACCCCGTCCTGCCCTTGACTATCTCCAGCTGCGCGTGGATGCGGCGCCGCAGGTCCGCGACATGGCTGACGATGCCCACGCTGCGGTCCCGCTCCCGCAGGGAGTCCAGCACGTCGAGGACCTCGTCGAGGGTCTGGTCGTCGAGGCTGCCGAACCCCTCGTCGATGAAGAGGGTGTCGAGCCGGACCCCGCCTGCCTCGTCGGTGACGACGTCCGCGAGGCCCAGGGCGAGGGCGAGGGAGGCGAAGAACGTCTCCCCGCCGGAGAGCGTCGCGGTGTCCCGCTCCCGCCCCGTCCACGCGTCGACGACATGGAGTCCGAGGCCGCTGCGGCCGCGTCCCGAGCGGTCGTCGGAGTGGACAAGGGTGTAGCGGCCGGAGGACATGCGCTGCAGCCGCACGGTCGCGGCGGCCGCCACCTGTTCGAGGCGGGCGGCGAGCACATACGACTCCAGGCGCATCCTGCGTTCGTTGTCGGCGGAGGTGCCGGCCGCAAGGGACGCCAGCCGGGCCACCCGGTCGTACTCCTCGCGCAGCGGCGCGAGTCGCCGTACGGACGCGGTGGCGCGCCCCGACAGCCGGTCGAGTTCGGCGCAGCGGCTCACCGCCGCGTCCAGCGCGGAGACCGCCTCCTGGAGGCGCCGGGCCGCGGCCCCGGCGGCCCGCTCGGCGGCGGCGAGATCGGCGGGCGGCTGTTGCGCGGCGGCTGTTGCGCCGGCCTCGGCCAGCATCAAGCGCACGGCGGCCTGTTCCTGCTGCCAGGCGTCCAGTCGGCGCTGCAGCTCGCGATGGGCCGTGTCGTCCAGGAGTACGGCGGCCGCGGCGTGCGGGGTGTCGAACCCGGCGCGGAAGGCCACGTCGGCCAGGCGCGCGTCGGCCTCCTTGAGTCGCTGTGCGGCGTCCTGAGCGGCCCGGGCGGCGTCGGCCGCGTCGGTGAGCAGGGCGGCCCGGCGCTCCAGCTGCGCCGAGCGCGCGGCCACGCTCACGGCGTCGCCCCGCGCCTGGGCCAACTCCTCCTCCAGCGTGAGCCGTTCCCTCTCCAGGGCCTCCCTGCGGGAGGTCCGGGCCGCCCCGCGCACGGCGGCTTCCTGGCGGGCCGCGGTCCGCCGCTCCCGCTCGTGCTCGGCCCGCCTCAGGTCCTCCTGCGCCGCGTGCAGCCGGGAGGCGCCTTCGCGGGCGATGCCGTAGCGCCGCTCCATGTCCTCCGCCCGCGCGGCGAGTTCGGCGGTCGGCTCCTCACCGGCCTCTGCGGTGGCGGCGGCCAGCGCCTCGCGTACGACGCCGAGCCGCCGTTCGTCCTCGGCGCGCTGCTCCTCGGCGTGCCGATGTGCGGCGAGAGCCTGCTCCTCCGCCTCCCGGTCGACATGTCCGGCGACCTTCCGCGCGGGCGCGGGGTGGTCGGTCGCGCCGCACACGGCGCAGGGTTCGCCGTCGACGAGTCCGCTGGCGAGTTCGGCGGCGATGCCCTTGAGGCGCTGTTCCTTGAGGTCGAGCCAGTGCTCATGGGCCGTGAGCGCGCGTTCCCGTGCGGCGAGGGCGCAGGCCTGGGCGGCGTCGGCCTCGTGGGTCAGCCGGTCCCGCTCGCGGGCGGCCGCCAGCCGCTTGCGCGCGGGCTCGCGCTGCACCGCGAGCTGCTCGGCCCGGGCCGCGTCCTCCTGGGCGGAGTCGATCCGGGCCTGCAGGCCCGAGCGGGTCTCCTCCCACTCGGCGAGCCAGTCCTCGGCGTCCTGGAGGGCGGCCTCGTCGGCGCGCTCCTCGCGGTCCAGACCCGTCCGTTCCGCGGTGAGGGCGGCCAGCCGCCGCTCGGCACGGCGGGCCGACTCCAGTCCGCCGAGCTCCTCGGCGGCACGGCGGGCGGCGGCGGCGAGACCGGCCGCACCGGCGTTCGCGAACGTCTCCGGGAGCAGGGCACGCGTGCGTGCCTCCTCGGCGACGGCCCCGCGGTGCTCGGTCTCGGCGGACTCCCGAAGATCGAGGGCGGGCGCCACGGCCTCGGCCTTCCGGGAGCGCTCCATGCGTCCCTGCGCCTCCCGGTGGGCGTCGGCCCGCTGTTCGAGCAGGGCCGCGCGCTCCCGGGCCTCGGCGAACCGGCGCTGGAGCCGGGCCCGTTCGCGTACGTCGTCGAGAGCGCGCTCGGCGGCGGTCACAGCCCACTCGGCGGCCGTCCGCGTGCACTGTGCGATCGTGAGCCGCTCCCGGGCCGTGCTCCGGGCGACGGCGGCCCAGCCGAGGACGGCGGTGGCGAGGCCCGGGTCGCCCGGTGCCAGATCCGGCAGGGGCAGCGGGTCGCCCGCGGCCTGCTGCATCCGGTGCGCGTCGGCGAGCAGTGCCGCGTCCCCCTCGCGCACCTCGGCCTCGGTGGCCCGGCGCCGCTCGGCGAGGCGCTTCTCGACCTCGGCGAAGCGGCGGGTGTCGAAGAGGCGGCCCAGCAGTTTGCCGCGGGCCTCGGCGTCGGCGCGCAGAAAACGGGCGAAGTCGCCCTGCGGCAACAGCACGACCTGGCAGAACTGCTCACGGCTCATGCCGAGCAGCTGGGTGATCTCCTCACCGATCTCCTGGTGGGAGCGGCTCAGATCCTTCCAGGCGCCATGGGTGGCGTCGTACTCGCGCAGCCAGGTCTGTGCCTTGTCGGTCGTCGTGCCGGTGCCGCGCTTCTTGGGGCGCTCCCACGGGGGCTGCCGGGTGATCTCCAGACGGCGTCCGGCGACGGTGAGTTCGAGCCGGACCTCGGTGCGGGTGCCCGGCGCCGCGTGGTCGCTGCGCAGGGTGAGGCCCTGGCCGCTCTGCCGGGCGCCGGGAACGGCCCCGTACAGCGCGTAGCACACGGCGTCCAGGACCGAGGTCTTGCCCGCGCCCGTGGGTCCGTGGAGCAGGAACAGTCCGGCGGCGGACAGCGCGTCGAAGTCGACGCCCTGGGTGCCGCCGAAGGGGCCGAAGGCGGTGATGTCGAGCCGGTGCAGCCTCACAGGGCTCCCTCCGTGTCCCGGGCGTGCGGGGTCACGCGACCTCCCGGACGGTCTCGTCGGCGCGGACCGCGTCGAACGCGTCCTGGAGCACCGCCCGTTCGGGTGCGTCGGGTCCCGCTCCGCGCACATGGGCCACGAAGTCCTCCGCGATCTGCTGGTCGGAGCGGCCCGCCAGCCGTCGCGCGTACGACGCGGCGGGGTCCTCGGGGGCGCGCTCGGGGTCGAAGACGAGGCTGAGCGTGTGCGGGAAGCGCCCGGCCAGCCGGGCCATCGGCTCGGCGGGCCGCACCGGGTCGGTGAGCGTGGCCTCCAGCCAGGCCTCCTCGTGGCGCTCCAGCTCCGGATCCGCGAGGAGGTCCTCGAGTCTGCCCCGGATCCGGGCGAGGGGGCGCGGCACCGGGCAGTCGACCCGGTCCGCCGTCAGGGAGCCGTCGGCCCCGAGGTCGACGAGCCACATGCTCTTGCGGTGGCCGGCCTCCGAGAAGGAGTACGGCAGCGGGGAGCCGGAGTAGCGCACGCGCTCGGTGATGGTCTGGCTGCCGTGCAGATGGCCCAGGGCCGCGTAGTCCACCCCGGCGAAGATGCCCGCGGGCACCGCGGCGACCCCGCCGACCGTGATGTCCCGCTCGCTGTCGCTGGGCTCGCCACCGGTGACGAAGGCGTGGGCGAGGACGACGGAGCGGGTGCCCGGCGGGCGCGTGGCGAGGTCGGCGCGCACTCGGTTCAGGGCGGCCGCGAGCACCTCCTCGTGGCCTGCCTTGGTGCTGAACTCGTCCTTGACCAGGGCCGGTTCGAGATACGGCAGGCCGTAGAAGGCGACGTCCCCGTGGGTGTCCGCGAGCATGACGGGGGTGCCGCAGGCGGCGGGCTCGGTGCGCAGATGGACGCCCGCGCGGCCGAGGAGACCCGCGCCGACGCCGAGGCGGCGCGCCGAGTCGTGGTTCCCGGAGATCATCACCGTGGGCACGCCGAGGGCTGCGAGGCGGTGCAGGGCGTCGTCGAACAGCTCGACCGCGGCGAGGGGCGGCACCGCCCGGTCGTACACGTCTCCCGACACGACCACGGCGTCCACGCCACGCTCGCGCACGGTCGCGACGAGGTGGTCGATGAACGCGGCCTGGGCGTCGAGCATGTTCACGCGATGGAACGCCCGTCCCAGATGCCAGTCGGAAGTGTGCAGCAGCCTCATGATCCCCGAGACTAACGGCCGGGTCTGACATCACGGGCGGATACTCCCGTTTCGGCCGCCCCCTCCCCCCTCCCGAGAACCGGTTGGTCCCCCTGTTTCCGACGCACCCTTTTTGAGCCAGCTTTCCCACCTGTACGTTTCGGTTGCCACTGGTGTCACCGGTGCCCGTGGCCGCAGGAGCGGCTTCGATTCCCTGGTGACACCCTGTCGACCCCCTGGACGCCCGAGTGATGGTCCAGTGACTTTCGGCCAACGTGACCGGAGCCACTCCGCGGCTCGCACTCCTCGCCCTAAATTGACGCCCCTGTTCTGTGCAATCACTCAGGGGAACGGCATGGATCCAGTGACGGCCGTCGCGGCGGCGGGGGTGGCGCTCGTGGTCAAGGGCGCGCTCGAAGCGGCGGGTGAGGAGGCCGGGCGGTCCGGCTGGAGCGGTGGTGCACGGCTCGTCGAGCGGATCCACGCGAGGTTCCGCGGCAACGCCTCCGCCGAGGACGCCCTGGACCGCGTGACCCGTGCCCCGGACGACGAGGGCGCCCAGCAGGACCTGGAACGGCAGCTGGCCGCCCAGATGCTGCTGGACGCGGCCTTCGAGACGGAGATCCGGCGGCTGGTCGACGAGGCCGTCGCGGCACAGGGCCGCTCCGGCGCGCAGATCAGCGCGGCGCTGATCAAGAACGCTCAGGTCTTCAACGGCAAGGTCGAGGTCCAGGGGGACTGGAAGACGTCGTAGAGCCGAGTCGGCGGCGACCGAAACCGAAGGCCGCAGCATGAGCGAGGAGTCGTCTGCCGAGAGCCCCCGCGACGGGGACAGAGGCAGCGTGCACACGGACGATCCGTCGAGGGATCGCAAGCACACCGGGAGAGGTTCCGCCGAGGACGGCGGAGCGCCGGAACCGGAGGACGACAGGGCGTCGCCTGCCGATTCCCCCGCCACTCCCGATGTCCGTACCGCCGCCGAGGAGCGGGACGGACCGGTCAGCGAGCAGGACGCGCTGCGCGCCCTGGCGGGGGACGCGGCGCAGGACGACGCGGAGCGGTCCGACGCCCTGCGGGCGGGCGCGATCGCCGACTCCATCGCCCAGCGGCTCAACGCCGACGCCTCGGGGATCCGCATCGGCACCCTGGCACTGTTCAACGAGACGGTCCGCTTCGGCGGCGGATTCCACACGGGCGGCACCGAGGGACCGTGGCCCCAGCTGGGCGGTGTGTCCGTGCTCACCATGGACGACGCCGAGATCACGGGACACACCGAACTCTTCGTCCAACCCGACGGTTATGACGACGCCCTGGAAGCCCTGTGCCATCGGGACCTGCTCGTGCTGACCGGCCCGCCGGGCAGCGGGCGGGAGGCCGCCGCGGTGAACCTGCTGACCGAGTCCATGGCCCTCGACGACGGCGGCGAAGGCGGCTGCCACCGGATTCTGCGGCCCGCGGCCCTGCTGGAGGCGGGCTGGCAACCACCCGTCCGTCACGCTGGATACCTGGCGGCGGTCGAGGACGGCCCGGCCGGAGCGCAGGAGTTGGCGGCCGCGCTCGGCGGACCGGGAGCGGTCACTTTGGCCGGTGCCGCCGGCGGCACCGCCGCCCAGTGGGCCGCCGTGGCGGCCGCGCTGAAGGCCGCCGGTTGCCGTCTGGTGCTGACCGGCGGGCACGACCTCGCCCTGCTCGCGGCCGGCGGCGGCGACCGGGTCGCCCGGCGGACGCTCGCCCCGGCCGACCCGGTGACCATCGTGGAACGGCGCGTCCTCGGCTACCGCCCCACCACGGACGCGCACGCGGACCTGCAGGCGCTGCTGGAGAGGACCGGCGCGGTGGGAGCGCTGCGGGAGCAGCCCGCGGCCCGCGACGCCGACCGCCTGGCCGCCGTGATCACCGCGGGGGGCGACGTGGCCGGGGAGGTGGCGCGCCTGCGTGACCCCAGCGAGCAGGTGCGCGCCTGGTTCGACCTGCACCGTGGGCCCGAGGCGGTCTCCTTCGCCCTCGCCGCGGCGGTCCTGGAAGAGAGCACCTATCTCACCGTCGCGGACGCGGCGGTGCAGTTGCGCACGCGCCTGGCCGCACCCGAACCGGCGCCGCCGGACCTGAGGTTCGGGGACCGGATCGGCCACGAACAGCAGTGGATCCGGCTCGAACTGCCCGAGGACGACGGCTCCCCGGCCGGTGCGCCCCGGGTGCGCTTCCGCAGCGCGCTGCTGGGGCAGGCGATCCTCGCGTACGCGTGGAACGCGCTGGACGGCCGCCGTGACGCCGTCCTCGGCTGGCTGCGCCGGCTCGTGAACCACCAGGATCTCGAGGTGCGCGCCCGGGCATCGGTGGCCACCGGTGTGCTGGCCCTGGCCGATCCGCACTATGCCGTGCACCGGTTCCTCAGGGAGTGGGCGGGCGGTACCTCCTGGCCGCTGCGGCAGGCCGCCGCCACCGCCCTGGGCGTGGCCGGCAGCCGTCCCGAGACGGCCGAGACGGTGTGGGAACTGCTGCACGAGTGGGCGCGCGGCGACAGTTCCGCATTCCGGAGGCGCCTCGCCGGAACCGCGGCGAACGCCGTCGGCGGACTGCTCGGCCGTACCTCTCCCGAACGGGCCGTGGCCGTGCTGCGCAGCGCACTGGACCGCCAGGACGACTGGGGGACGCTGCCGTCAGTGGCCTGGGGCGGCGTCCACCTCATCCACCAGGGGCAGGCGGCGACCCTGCTCGACGCCTATCTGGAGTGGTCCCAGCCCCAGGATCTGTCCCCCATGGTCGTCAAGTCTCTGTCCGCCTTCGTGTTCGCGGTCTCCCGGCCCTACGAGCAGCCCGTCATCGACACCGGTGACACGGACCGCCCCGGTCCGCCCGGAGTTCCCGTCCTGCTGAGCGGACTTCCCCGGCACCGCGACCGGCTCGCGGAGCTGTGGGCGCGGGCGCTGGCCCGGCGACCGGTGCAGGACTCCGCGCTGAACGCCCTGCACCAGTGGATCGACGAATACGCCGGGCGATCCCCGGGGGCGCTCGACGAGATCGGCACGCTCCTCGTCTCCGTCGCCCGCAGACCCGGACGGCACCGCGAACGGCTGCTGTGGTGGCTGGCGGCATGGGCTCGCGACCGGGACCGCCCGTCGGCCGACGCCGCCCATGTGCTCCGGGTCGTGGAGCGCGGTTCATGAGCGGACGCGGACCACGGCCCGAAAGACGCCCGGACACATCACCGCATCCGACACCTATCCCGGCATCAAGCCGAGAGGGGGAGGCATGGAGGAACAGACCTACAACCCGGTCCTGGAAGTCGAGGAGCTGCCCAAGTGGCGGCTGACGAACCCGCTGCGGCCACCGGCTCCGGGCCGCGCTCTGGTCCTCGTCCGTGACGGCGGACCTTCGCTGACCGTCCGCAGCGACGAGGAGATCCCGTCGTCCCGGTTCGGGGCCTACCGCAGCGTGTTCACGGTCGACATGACCGAGCACCGGCTCATCCTGGACATCCCTCTTCTCAGCCGCGACCCCACGTTCTCCTTCCGCAGCCGGGTCGACCTGGTGTGCCGGGTCGCCGACCCGGCGGAGGTGGTCGCGCGCGGGATGCGCGACATGAGCGGCGCGCTGTACGGCTATCTGCGCAGGACCCTGCGCTCGGTCGCCCGGGACTACGACATCGCCGAGTTCCACGAGGCGGAGACGGCCCTGAACGCGGCCCTCGCCTCCTTCCGCGGGGACGACGCGATCCGGCTGCGCGACATCCAGATCGAGTTGCTCGTCGACGAGGACGAGATCGCGGCCGGCGGCAGGGAGTTCCGGGACGTGGTGCGCGAGACCCGGCTGGAGGGGATGCGGCGCAAGCGGCACCTCGACATGATCCGGGAGGAGGGTGTCGACGGACTGATCGCCGGGATCCTGGAGGAGGAGGGCCCCCGGGCCGCCCTCGTATGGATCGAGAAGAGCGAGGCGGACAAGCGGGAGATCCGCCGCGAGGTCATGCGCATGGTCCTGGAGCGCGGCGACGCCGACCGCGAGCCCTTCGAGCAGGCGGCGCTGGAGCGGGCCGTTCTCGACGAGGTGCTCCGGGACGGCGACGGACTGTTCGAGACAGCGACCCGCCGGGGGCGGTTCCGCGGCAGCCTGGCACGGGCTTTGGAGGCCGGCGCGGACGACCCGGCCGGGCCCGAGGACGGCTCTCGGGAGCGGGAGCCGCTCCGGGGCGAAGTGATCCGCGACCGGTACGAGGGGCACGCGGACCGTCCGTCCGTCCGCGGCGGCGCGGCTGACCCGCCGGACTCCCGTCGCCGGGACGGACGGCCGGGTGCCCCTCGGATACGGGTCTCCGGGCCCGCCGACGTCCGGCCGGGCGACCGCACGGCGGCCGGGCCGCCCGAGGACGAACCGCTGCCGGGCGGGGCGGGACCCGTCGGCCGTGTCCGGCGGCCGGCGCGGCCTCCGGTCTCCCCTGCGGAGACGGACGGCGGCACGGCCGGTCCGGCTCCGGGGGCGGACCGCCGCACAGCGGGCTCGGCACGGGGCGGACCCGGTCGTCCGCACGGCAGCGCGGACGGGGCGACACGCGTCGGCCCCCGCCCCGAACCGGAGCCCGTGACACCGCCCGCCCCCAGGGTGAGCCGCGTACGCGGCACCGCCAAGCGCCCCGGCGGCGGCACCCCCGGCACCACGGCCCAGGACGGGGAGCGTCGATGACCGAGCACGAGCAGTCGGCGCAGCGCCAGGCGACGTCGGGCCCACCCCCGGCCACGGCCGGGCCCCGGAACCACGCGCCGGCTCCTCCGGCCGGCTGGCCCGCCCCGTCCCGCGCACCGCAGCCACCGGTCCCGCCCTCCCCCCAGCAGTCGGCTCCTCCGTCGGAGCCGTACCAGCCGACGCACCCGTCGTCGCCGCAGGCGGCGGTGGTCGAGGCTCCCCCCGATGCCGACCGCCGGGCCACGGATCCCGACGGGCAGCGGCCCGGACGTCCCGCCGGCCCGCTTCCCCCGGGGATCTGGCGGGAGAGCGTCGAGGGCCTGCTGGCACTGTCCGTGTGGACCGAGCGGGTGCCGCACCGCGGTGAGGACGCGGAGCCGTTCGTCGCCCACCACTGGGCGGGCGGCCAGGGCCTGCTGGCGGTCTTCGACGGATCCGGCGGCTCCGGGTCCGCGTCCGTGTGGCAGGCACCGGACGGCACGCCCCGCACCGGTGCCTGGGTCGGCGCCAGGGTGGCGCGCCTGGCCACGGACTGCTGGTTCCGTGAGGTGGCGACCGGCGGCGAACCGGCCGTGCCGGAGAGCTTGCGCGAATACCTCCAGTACTTCCTGGCCTTCGCACCGCAGCGCCGTAGCAAGATCGGCGGCACCATGCGGCGACTGCTGCCCACCACCCTGGCCGCCGTGCACTATCGGCTGCGCGACACCCCCGTCGGTCAGGAGGTGGAACTCCAGCCCCTGTGGGCCGGGGACTCCCGCGCGTATGTGCTGCAACCACAGCTCGGGCTACGGGTGCTCACTCGGGACCACACCCGGGAGAGCGATGCGCTGGAGCTGCTGCGCACGGATCCGCCCATGACCAATCTGGTCTCCGCGGACCGTGAGTTCGAGATCGACAGCCGGCGGCTGGCCTGTCGGCTCCCCTGTGTTCTGGTGGCCGCGACGGACGGCTTCTTCGGCTATGTGCACACCCCGGCCGACTTCGAGCTGCTGCTGCTGCGCACCCTGCACGAGGCCCGCCACGAGGAGGAGTGGGCCGACCTGATCCGGCGCGAGGTGCAGGCCTACACCGCGGACGACGCCTCCCTGGCCGTACTGGCCCTCGGCTACCGGCATTTCGAGGATCTGCGCGCCCGGTTCACGGCACGCTTGGGAGAGATGACCGAGCGGTATGTACGCACCAGGCCCCGGGGGCTGGACCGGCTCTCCGAGGCCGGGACGGCGGCCGGCCCGTCGGCGCAGGAGGATTCCGCGGATCTGCCGGCCCGGGTCCGTGCCTGGCAGGAGAGCACCTGGCAGGAGTACCGCCCCGGTTACGAGAGCCATCTGCCCCCGGCACCCGAGGAGCACGGATGAAGCAGGGCGATGTCATCGGGGGCTACCGCATCACGAGCGAGCCCACCAACGCCAACGGCGGAAAGTGCATGTGGGCGTTCGCCGAGAAGGGCGGCGGCCAGTACTTCGTCAAGAGGTTCCTGGAACCCAAACGCCCCCGCGACGACGACACCCGGGACACGCCGAGCCTGCGGATCCGCCGCCAGCTCGCCCGCGAGTTCGAGGAACGCCACCGCACGATCATGAAGCGGCTGCGCCCGGACGCGCGCGGCGGCGGCAATCTGGTGCTCGCCATCGACTTCTTCCACGAGGGCAGCACCTACTACAAGGTCACCGAGCGGATCGACACCTCCAGCCTGGAGAAGCCACAGGCTCTGGAGCCGCGCCAGAAGATGGTGCTCCTGAAGACGCTCGGGATGAGCCTGAAGCAGTTGCACGACATCGACATCGTGCACGGCGACCTCAAGCCGCTGAACGTGCTGGTGCAGAAGCGGGACGGCGCCGCGTTCCACACGGCGAAGCTCATCGACTTCGACGACTCGTACGTCTCGGGCGCGCCGCCGGCCCCCGAGGACATCGCGGGCGACTCCCTGTTCGGGGCCCCGGAGTGGCGCCGTTATCTCCAGGGGGACGGCTCGGTCGGCCCGGAGCACCTGACGTGCGCGGTGGACGTGTTCGCGCTCGGGGTGATGACCCACCTGTATCTGACGGGCGACCTGCCCCACCACGACCGGCGGTACGGGTCTCCGGCCGACGCCGTCAACGCGGGCGCACGGCTGGACCTGGACACCCGGCTGTCAGAGCCCATGCTCGGGCTGCTGCGCGCCATGACCGCCCGTGCGTCCGGCAGCCGGCCGCGCATGGCCACGTTCCTGAAGACCCTGGCGGACCCGAAGGTGTGCGCGCTCCAGCACCGGCGCCCGGGCACCACCAAGCCGGAGACCGCGGCGAAGAGCACGACGGGGAGCACCGACGGCACGCCGGAGCCGCCCGGGCCGACGGCCCTGGGCCGGCGGCCCAGCCGTATCAAGGCCAACCTCAAGTCCACGAGGCCCCCGGGCGGCGGGCGGACCGCCCCGGTCCCGCCCCCGGCGGACCCGGCCCCGACCGTGCCCGACGAGACGCCCGCGGCTGAGCCCACCGCCGCCCCGACGCCTCCGCCGCCGTCCCCCGACGCGTCGGCACCCCGGACCTCGCGCGTCCGCATCAACCTCGGTGGCCGCACCCCCGGCTCGGGCCGCGGCTCCTCGTGACCACGTCCGCCGACATCCGCCGCACCACTCAGGAGACTCCGTATGAGCGCCAACATCGAGCAGTACCAGGGGAATCTGCAGTACGCCGTCGACATCGTGCTGTGCGTCGACGCGACGGGAAGCATGTTCCCCGTCCTCGACAACGTGAAGTCGAGCGCCCTGCAGTTCCACGACCGGCTCAACGACGTCATGGGCAAGAAGGGCAAGGCGATCAGCCAGCTCCGGCTGAAGGTCATCGCGTTCCGCGACTTCGGTGACGACGCCTCGGACGCCATCCAGCAGACCGGTTTCCTCCGTCTCCCGGAGCAGGCGAAGGACTTCGAGGCGTTCGTCCGGGGCATCGACGCCTCCGGCGGCGGCGACATCCCCGAGTCGGGCCTTGAGGCGCTCGCCCTGGCTGTCAACTCGCCCTGGGAGACCGGCCTGGACCGCAGAAGGCACGTCATCGTGATGTTCACCGACGCCCCCGCCCATCCGTTGGGCACGGTCGGTACATCCGCCCAGTCCTACCCGGCAGGCATCCCGCGCAGCATCGACGAACTGTTCGAGCAGTGGGGGTACGCCCGCAGCCAGACGGCGGTCATGGAGCAGTCGGCGAAGCGGCTGGTGCTCTTCGCACCGGACGAGGCCCCCTGGTCCGACCCGATCGCGGAGGAGTGGGATCTCACCCTCCATTTCGCCTCAAAGGCGGGCGAGGGACTGGAGGAGTTCGAGATGGACGAGATCATCGAGACGATCGCGAACAGCCTGTGACGCTCGACTGGCCCGACTTCCAGCTGCACTGCAGCGAGGAAGGCTATCTGACGTTCACCTGGCCCTCGTTCAGCCAGGTCAGGTCGCATGCCGGGAACTGCGCCCACATCAGGCTGGTGCCGCAGGGCTCGGACGGCGCCCATCAGTGGATCTTCCAGTTCCGGACCCCCCGGAGCCCGACGCCCGGGCTCGTCGTGATCCGGGTGGATGTGCCACCGGACCGCGTGGGGGAGGCGGAGGACTACGCCGAGGTGCTGCGCCGCCGGTACGGGATCCCCGACCGCCCGGACGACACCGCCGAGGACGCGGTGCTGGAGCGGGTGCCGCCGGGCACACGGGAGTGGATCGTCGCCTCCGCCGGAGCGGCGTCCGAGGAACTGTTTCGGCATGTGATGGCACGCGTCGCCGACGACCCGGGCTGAACCCCCGGAAGCAGTACGGGAGTCGGGCGGCATCCGACGGCCGACGGCATGACAGGGAGGACACCGGCGAGTGGCGGCATCGGCGAACTGGCGTTGCGCGGACTGCGACACCTACAACGCCCCCGCGGAGACGTCCTGCGGGACGTGCGGCGGCAGACGGCGCGGCGCCGCACCCCGCGCGACCTCGACGACGTCCAAGCCGGCCGCCAAGCCGGCCGGCGGCTCCGGAGCGTCGGGGGCCTCGCGTCCCGCCGCCAAGCGGCCGGGGGCCGCCCGGCCGACGGCCGACTGGCGCTGCGCGAAGTGCGACACGAACAACGCCCGTACGGACCTGTCGTGCATCGTGTGCGGCACCGGCTGGAAGACAGCCACCAAGAAGGCTGCGACGAAGTCCGCGGCGTCCGCGAGGACGACGGCGAAGAAGACCACCGACCGCAAGCCGGCTCCCAAGAAGCCCACACCGAAGAGGATGCCGTCCGCCGGCGCGCCCGACCGCGACCCGACGCCCCCGCGCACCCCGCCCCCTCCCCGGTCGCCACGCACCTCGGCCGCCGCCCGTCCCCCGTCCCCGTCTCCGTTCTCGTCCGGTACGACGCCGGTCGCCGCCTCCGGTACGGGCAGCGAGGAGGCGGTCTTCTTCCCGTCCTCGCCCTCCGCCGGATACCGGCCGCCCACCACGACCCCCGCGGCTCCCGCGCCCCCTTCTCCGGGACCGGTTCTTCCCCCGCGCCCTCCGACGGTGACGCGGCCGGCCTACCCCCCGCCTCCGGCGAAGCCGAAGTCCGGCTGCGTCCCGGGCTGCGTCGTCGTCCTTCTGCTCCTCGGCGTGCTGACCTTTCTCACCCGGGGCTGCGGAAACCTCTTCGAGTCCGGCGCCTCGCCGACTCCGGACAGCTCGGCCGCGACGAGTTCCACCGCCTGTCCGGGGCGCATCGCGGGGCAACTCCCGCGCGGCGACGGCGCCGTGCTGGTCGCGGCGTTCCACACCGCGCACCACCAGATCACGCTCTGCCGCACCCGGGCTGGCTCGCTGTACTACTTCGGCGAGTTCCTCGACAGACGGGCGAAGGGCATCGCCATGAAGGCCGAGCGGACGAGCGACGGCTACGAGGCCCGCAACGGCGTGTACCGCTACGAGATCCACGACGGCGTCGTGACCGTCTACCGGTCCGGCACGCAGATAGACGAGGAGCACGTCACGCCGGAGCCCTCACCGTCCTGAGTGCGCGTCCCCGTAGGCCTCCCCGCCCAGTTCGAACCCGGCGGTGCCCGCGGTGGCGTCCGCGAGCCAGGCCCGGAAGGCCTCGACGTCGGCGTCGGGGAGTCCGATCTCGATGGTGACGGCCTCGCCGTAGCGCACGTCGCGCACCTCGCGGCCGGTCGCCCTGAGGTCGTTCTGCACCTTGCCCGCGCGCTGGTGGTCCACCGTCACGGTGGCGAGCCGGAACCGGCGGCGGGTCAGGGTGCCGAGCGCGTCCAGGGCCTCGCCGACGGCTCCCCCGTAGGCCCTGATGAGCCCGCCCGCACCGAGCTTCACCCCGCCGTAGTAGCGGGTGACGACGGCGACGACGTACCGCATGTCGCGGCGCAGCAGCATCTGGAGCATGGGGACGCCCGCGGTGCCGCCCGGTTCGCCGTCGTCACTGGCCTTCTGGATCGCGGCGTCGGCCCCGATGACGTACGCGAAGCAGTTGTGGGTGGCGTCGGCGTGCTCCTTGCGGACCCCGGCGATGAAGTTCTGTGCCTCCTTTTCGGTGGCGGCCGGGGCGAGGGCGCACAGGAAGCGGGAGCGGTTGACCTCGGTCTCGTGCACGCCCGCGCGGGCGACTGTGCGGTACTCGTCCTGCATCACGCCAGCCTATGCGGCGCTCCCGGAAGCACCGCACGAGGGCGCCTCCGCGCCTTCCGCGCCCTCCGATTCCCCGCAGGTCCCGGCCCTCCCGGCCCCTCCGAGCAGGTGTGCGACACATCTCACCGATTCGCTGCACCTCGGCGCGTCCGCCCCCGAGGGGCCGGGCACACTGCCCCGTGATGGATACTCGCTCGTCGTTGCCGGGTTCCGGGCCGTCCAAGGCCCGGGCCGGAGCCGCGGCCTCGCGAGGCCGCCCGAGCGAGCACAGGAGAGAGCGTAAGCATGACCGGCACCCAGGTGGAGAGTCCGGACGCCGCCGAGCCCGGCCAGTTGCCGTCCGCCCCCGCCAAAGTCCGCTGGCGGGCCTGGCTGCTGGACGGCCTGAGCGAGCGGGCGGCCCGGCACCCGGGCCCGCACGCCACCCCGGACGCCGCGCACGAGGGGCATCCCTGGTGGCGCGTCATGTGCCTGACGGGTGTGGACTACTTCTCCACCCTCGGCTACCAGCCCGGTATCGCCGCCCTCGCGGCCGGCCTGCTGTCGCCGCTCGCGACCCTCGTGCTGATCGCGCTGACCCTCTTGGGCGCCTTGCCCGTCTACCGCCGGGTGGCCCATGAGAGCCCGCACGGCGAGGGCTCGATCGCGATGCTGGAGCGGCTGTTGCCGTGGTGGGCGGGGAAGATCCTCGTGCTGGTGCTACTGGGCTTCGCGGCCACCGACTTCATGATCACGATGACTCTGTCGGCCGCGGACGCCGCCGCACACGTCGTGGAGAACCCGTACGCCCCGCGCTGGGCGGACGGCGCCAATACCTGGATCACCCTGTTTCTGCTCGCCGCGCTCGGCGCCGTCTTCCTGAAGGGGTTCAAGGAGGCTATCGGCATCGCGTTGGCCCTGGTGGCGACCTATCTGAGCCTCAACGTGATCGTGCTCGCGGTCGCCGTCTGGGAGGTGCTGAGCCACCCGGTGAAGATCGGCGACTGGACGGACGCGATGACCGCCGAGCACTCCTCGCCCCTCGCGATGATCGGTGTGGCGCTGCTCGTCTTCCCGAAGCTGGCGCTCGGCATGTCCGGCTTCGAGACGGGCGTTGCGGTGATGCCGCAGATCAAGGGCGATCGCACGGACACCTACGACCATCCGGCCGGGCGAGTGCGTGACACACGGAAACTGCTCACCACGGCGGCGGTGATCATGAGCTGTCTCCTGCTGCTGTCCAGCCTGGCGACGACGATCCTGATTCCGCAGGACGCCTTCAAGAGCGGGGGCCCCGCCAACGGACGCGCGCTGGCCTATCTCGCGCACGAGCAGCTGGGCGGGGCGTTCGGCACGGTCTACGACGTCGCCACCATCGCGATCCTCTGGTTCGCGGGCGCCTCCGCGATGGCCGGGCTGCTCAACCTGGTGCCGCGCTATCTGCCGCGCTACGGCATGGCCCCGGAGTGGACCCGTGCCGTGCGGCCCCTGGTCCTGGTCTTCATGGTGGCCGCCGTGGTCATCACGCTGTGGTTCCACGCCGATGTCGACGCCCAGAGCGGCGCCTACGCGACGGGCGTGCTCGTGCTGATGCTCTCCGCGGCGTTCGCCTCGACGGTCGCCGTGCACCGGCGCGGTCACCGGGCCGCCGCGCTCGGCTTCGGAGCGATCACCGCCGTCTTGATGTACACCCTGGTCACGAATGTGATCGAGCGTCCCGACGGCCTCAAGATCGCGCTGATCTTCATCCTCGCGATCCTGATCACGTCGTTCGCCTCGCGCGTGCACCGCGCCTTCGAACTGCGCGCCGCGACCGTCACCTTCGACGAGCCGGCGACGAGGTTCATCGAGGCGGCGGCGGCGCGCGGGCCGCTGCGGCTGATCGCCAACGAGCCCCAGGAGCACAGCAGACGGGAGTACCGCGCCAAGGAGTACAGCCAGCGCGAGCAGACCCATATCCCGGACGGGCGGCCGGTGCTGTTCCTGGAGGTGTTCGTCACCGACTCCTCGGACTTCAGCGCCGATCTGACGGTGCACGGCGACGAGAAGTACGGGGTGCGCAGGCTGAGGGTGTCCGGGGCGACCGTGCCCAACACCATCGCGGCCGTCCTGATGGAGCTGCGCGACCGCACCGGCCAGGTGCCGCACGCCTACTTCAACTGGACCGAGGGCGCCCCGTTCAGCCATCTGCTGCGCTTCCTGGTGTTCGGCGACGGCGAGGTCGCTCCGGTCACCCGCGAAGTGCTGCGCCGCGCCGAGCCGGACCCAGCGCGCCGCCCCCGCATCCACGTCGGATAGCTGTTTCTTCCCAACGCTGTTTCTTCCCGTAGCTGCTTCGTCCCGTAGCTGCTTCGTCCCGTGGCTATTTCTTCTCGCCCCTCGGCACGGTCATCTCCGTCAGGAGTGCCCTGCCGGGGGCGAGGACCTCCCAACTGACGCCGTGGGCGGCGAGGACGGCGATGGCCGCTGTGGGGAACTTCGTCCTGACGCGCTCCAGCGTGTCGTCGAGGCCCTGGCCGGCAAGGGCGAGCACCAGGTCCGTCAGCTCCGGGTTGTGCCCGATCAGCAGCAGTGTCTCCACCTCGGCGGGCGTCTCGTGCACGGCCTCCAGCAGATCGGACAGGTCGGCGGCGTACAGCCGCGGGTCGAACCGTACGGGTGGCGGGGTGCCCCACTGGGCCGAGGCCAGCTGCCAGGTCTGGCGGGCGCGCACGGCGGTGGAGCACAGCGCGAGGTCGGGCAGGCAGTCCGCCTCGGCGAGGGCACGCCCGGCGGCCGGGGCATCCCGGCGGCCGCGTGGCGCGAGGGGCCGTTCATGGTCGGCGACACCGTCGGGCCACGCGGACTTGGCGTGCCGCAGGACCACGAGTCGGCGCAGCGGGCCGTACTCGGCACGGGTGATCATGCCCGGGCCCCGATCTCGCGGGCCAGGTCCAGGCCGAGCAGGCGGTCGGCGTAGGCATAGGTCTCGAAGCGTGCGCCGGCTGGCAGGTCGTCGTCACCCTCCACGCGCCCCAGCACCTCCAGGACGGCCGGTACGTCGAGGTCGTCCTCCCAGGCGGCGCGCAGTTCCTGCCGCACCTGTTCCGGGATGGGCCGCGAGGGGTGAACCGCCCAGTCGGCGACGGCGCCGCGCCAGCGCCCGAGTGTGTCGTGCGCCGCGGTCAGGGCGGCCGGGTCGAGGTCCACGGGGTGGCGGCGGGGGCGGGCGAGCAGGGCGAGGCGTACGGCCGACGGCGAGGCGGCGGTGTCGGCGGGTCCGGTGGCCGGGGCGACCTCGATGCGCACCCCGTCGGGTGCGGTGTGCCCCGCCCCGACCACATGCAGGGCGCGGCCGAGACCCGGCGCGTCCGGCTCCGCGGGGCGGATGCCGAGGGCGTCGGCGCGTTCGCGGAGGGAGGTGGACGGGGCCGCGACCGTGACCACGGGCGTTCCGCCCAGTTCCAGGGCCCGGGCCAGCACATCGGCCATCAGCAGCACCCTCAGCGCAGCGGTGTCGGCCCCGGTGACATGGGCGTGAACACGGACCAGGCCGGGGCGGACGCCGGTGGGCTCGCCGTCGCGGGCGTCGATGATACGGAGCACGGAGCGAGCGTAGGCGCACAAGCGCCCCGGCGCAGGGAGGAGGGGCCCGTTCCGGGCAGGGGGCGGACCACCGTACGGTCGTGGGTGGCGGTCGTCGCTGTGCGGGGAATCCCTCTGTTCCGTGCGCGGTTGCCCCACAGCAGACGGCGCGGGTCCGCCGCGTCGCGGGACGTCGAAGGAGACCGGCCGTGTACGGCGACGCAGCAACGATCCGCAAGATCCTCACCGATCGGGGCGACACCTGGGCGATCGTGGGCCTGTCCGGGAACCAGGGCCGTGCCGCCTACCGGGTCGCGGCGGTCCTTCAGCGCTTCGGCAAGCGGATCGTGCCGGTCCATCCCAAGGCGGAGACGGTCCACGGCGAGCAGGGATATCCGTCGCTGGACGCGATCCCGTTCCCGGTGGACGTCGTCGACGTCTTCGTCAACAGCGACCTGGCGGGCCCGGTGGCCGACCAGGCCGCCGCGATCGGTGCGAAGGCCGTCTGGTTCCAGCTGGACGTGATCGACGAAGGTGCCTACGAACGCACGCGCGCGGCCGGTCTGGACATGGTGATGGACCGCTGCCCGGCCATCGAGATTCCGTTGCTGGGCTAGTCCCAATGCCGTGTAGTGAGGCGTGTGGCTGATGTGTCAAGCGGTCTGAGAACAGACGGAGCTCCTGTGAGAACCGTGTCGACCAAGATCACTGTTCAGCAGGAGCTCCGTTGGACGCCAAGTCTGTCATTTCTCATGAGGTAGTGGTTGCCGCGGGGCCGTTCGCGCCCGGTCATCTGGGCGAGTTGACGCAGCTCGTCCCGTTCGAGATGGTCGACGAGGTCTTGGCCGAGTCCGGCAGGACCCAGCAGCGGATACGGAACTTGCCTTCGCGTGTGGTGGTGTACCTGCTGCTGGCCGGGTCCTTGTTTCCCGGGATCGGCTGGAAGCAGGTGTGGCAGCGGCTGACGGCCGGCCTGGAAGGACCGGCGACAGCGGCTCCGACGGCCGGCGCGCCGGCGCAGGCCCGCAGGAGGGTCGGAATCCGGCCGCTGCGTGATCTGTTCGACCTGCTGCGCGGACCGGCCGCGGGG
>NZ_JBFAWW010000012.1:0-8615 GCF_040680495.1 Streptomyces sp. NPDC052036
CCGACAACGCGGCGAGGTGCCGTGCCTGGGGGCACCTCCCAGCCGCCAGGCTGGGGGAGTCGCGGGCCAGACGGGACTTTCGAAACACGCCCTAGCTCCCGAAGAACGCCGCCAGCACCGGAGCGAGCACCTGGGGCTCCACCATGTGGTCCTGGTCCTTGAGGGTGCGGTACGTGCCCCGGGGCGCCACCCGGGCGACTGCCTCGGCCGCCCTGCGCAGCCACTCGGGGCTCGCGCCGCCCGCGACGGCCAGCACGGGGACGGTGACCGTGGCCAGCCGCTCCCGGGGCACCAGCCCGTCGCCCATCACGGCGTCGTCGTAGGCGAGGGTCGGCGCGAGCGCCTCCATGTCGGCCCACATCGGGGACCGGCGCGCGTTGGCGATCATCTCCGGGGCCAGTCCGGTGAGGCCGAGGAACAGCTCGACCGCGTCCCCGCGCCGGCCCTGCCCGAGCGCCTCGCCGAGACGCGCGGTGTACTCCGCGCGTTCTGGCTGCCCGCCCCCGTAGTCGGCGAACGGCGGCTCGTAGACGGCGACCCCGCGCACCGGCAGCCCGCTCGCCGCCGCCTCAAGAGCCAGCGCGCCGCCGGACGAGATGCCGTAGAGCCACGCCTCGCCGTCCGCCGCCTCGACGAGCGCCGCGAGGTCCTCGACCTCGCGGGCCACCGCGTACGGCTCCGTGTCACCGCTCCCGCCACGGCCCCGGCGGTCGTACACGACCACGCTGAAGCGGTCCGGGAGATGCGCGGCCAGGGGTGCCACGGTGGCGCCCGTGGACATCGCGCCGCTCACCAGGACGACCGCCGGGCCCCGTCCGGTGCGTTCGTACGCGATGCGGGTGCCGTCGCGTGAGATGGTCTGCTTGTCCATGCCTGTGAGACTGCCGCAGGGCGGCGGCCTCAGTCGCTCACGACACCTCCACTTCGTAGAAGCAGAGGTGGTCCTTGATGGCGGCGACCTCCGGCTTGGGGTCGGGGTACGCCCACACGAGGTTCTCCGCGTCCGGCAGCGACCAGTACGACGCCGTGCCCTTGAAGGGACACTCGGTGTGAGTCTCGGACGGGGTCAGCAGATCCGTGCGGACATCCTCGGCGGGGATGTAGTACCGCACGGGACAGCCGGTCTCCCGCAGCACGAGGGCGCGCTCGCTCTCCGCCAGAACCTGTCCGCCGTGCACCACGCGCACATGCTCGTCGCCCTGCTCGATGGTGATCGTGTGTCCGTTGCTCATATTGGAAAAGCACGTGCGGGGCCCCGGTTCTTCCCGCGTACGGTGTTCGGCATGAACATCTGTGTCTTCCTCTCCGCCGCCGACCTCGCCGACCACTACACCCGCCCCGCACGCCAGTTCGCGGAGCTGCTCGGCAAGGGCGGTCACACCCTGGTGTGGGGCGGCTCCGACGTCGGCCTCATGAAGGTGGTCGCCGACGGGGTGCAGGAGGCGGGCGGCAGGCTCGTGGGCGTCTCGGTCCGGTTCCTGGCCGCCAAGGCGCGGACGGGCACCAACGAGATGGTGGTCGCCGAGGACCTGGCCGAGCGCAAGAGGCTGCTCCTGGAGAGGGCCGACGCGGTCGTGATCATGGTGGGCGGAACCGGGACGCTCGACGAGGCGACCGAGATCCTGGAGCTGAAGAAGCACGGACACACCGACAAGCCGGTGGTCCTGCTGAACACGGCCGGCTTCTACGACGGCCTGAAGGAGCAGTTCCGGCGGATGGAGGACGAGGGCTTTCTGCCGCGCCCGCTCTCGGAGCTGGTGTTCTTCGCCGAGGAACCGGTGGGCGCGCTCGCGTATCTGGAGGAGTCGCTCGGGATCGGCTAGCCCCGGGATGCGAGCATGGCGGGCATGGCAACTCATGTGATCACCGGAGCGGGTTCCGGCATCGGCGCGGCAGTGGCCCGCCGCCTCCACGCGCGCGGGGACGCTCTTGTGCTCCACGCGCGCGATGCGGGCCGGGCGAAGGAACTGGCGGCCGAGTTCCCGGGGGCGGCGACCCTGGTGGGCGACCTTGCCGACCCGGACAAGCTGTCCTGGGCGTTCTCGCACCAGCCGCTGCCGGACCGGGTCGACTCCCTGCTGCACATCGCGGGCGTGGTCGACCTCGGCCCGGTCGGCGAGCTGACCCCCAAGTCCTGGCGCCACCAGCTGAACGTCAACCTGATCGCCCCCGCGGAGCTGACCCGTCACTTCCTGCCGCAGCTCCGCGCCGCGCGCGGCCACGTCGTGTTCGTGAACTCCGGTGCGGGCCTGAACGCGCATGCGGACTGGTCCGCGTACGCGGCCTCCAAGCACGGCCTCAAGGCCCTCGCGGACTCCCTGCGCCACGAGGAGCACGCAAACGGCGTCCGGGTCACCTCGGTCTACCCCGGCCGCACGGCGACCCCGATGCAGGCCAAGGTCCACCAGCAGGAGGGCAAGCCGTACGACCCGTCCGGATGGATCGACGCCGAGTCGGTGGCCACGGCCCTGCTGATGTGCCTGGATCTGCCGAGGGACGCGGAGGTCAACGACCTCACGGTGCGGCCGGGGGCATAGCCACCACCGGGCGTCCCGGCGGACCCGGCACCGGGGACGGCCGCGCCTCCGGAGGGCCTACTCTGCACGGGTGAGTGAAGACAGCCAGTTCAGGTTCGGTGCCGCCACCGGGATCGGGTCCATGCCGGGCGGCGACGCCCGGGAGGCCGCCAAGACCGTCACCGGAAGCTTCGAGGACTTCCCCTTCCTCGCCGAGCTGCCCGCCCGCGGGCCCGGTGCGGACATGATCGGGCGGACCGCCGGGATGCTCGTCGAGCTGTACGCGCGCGTGGAGCCCAGCGGCTGGCGGTTCGGGGACCGGCCCGGGCGGGACACCCGGCGGGCCCGCTCCTGGCTGGGCGAGGACCTGGACGCCCTGGAGGAGTTCACCCAGGACTACGAGGGACCGCTGAAGGTGCAGGCGGTGGGGCCCTGGACGCTCGCCGCCGCCCTGGAGCTGAAGAACGGCGAGGCCGCGCTCTCCGACCCCGGCGCCTGCCGTGATCTCGCCGGCTCCCTCATGGAGGGGCTGCGGCTCCACCTCGACGAGGTACGGCGCCGCGTACCAGGAGCCCGGCTCGTCCTCCAGCTCGACGAGCCCTCGCTCACCTCCGTCCTGCGCGGGCAGGTGAAGACCGCCAGCGGCTACCGGACCCACCGGGCCGTCGACCGGCAGATCATCGAGGCCACGCTGCGGGACGTCGTCCAGGTGCACGCGGACGGCCCGGTCGTCGTGCACGCGTGCGCACCCGACGTGCCCTTCGGCCTGCTGCGCCGGGCGGGCGCCGCCGCCGTCTCCTTCGACTTCTCGCTCCTCACCGAGCGTGACGACGAGGTGATCGGGGAGGCGGTGGAAGCGGGCACCCGACTCTTCACCGGGGTCGTGCCGGGCACCGACGGCCCATTGTCAGACCCTGCCGGTAGCGTCATGGGTGTCAGGACGCTGTGGCGCAGGCTGGGGCTGCGTCCGGGGCTTCTCGCGGAGGCGGTCACGGTCACGCCGGCGTGCGGGCTCGCGGGCGCCTCCCCGGACTACGCCCGCCGGGCGCTCGCCCACTGCGTCCGGGCGGCGAGATCCCTCGCGGACAACCCAGAGTAACGGGAGGACAACACGGTGGCCGGCGACAAGCAAGCGGAGACGACGGTGCCCGTCGAGGCACGGGAGCAGCACGCGCAGCTCGCTGAGCAGATCGAGGAGCACCGCTTCCGGTACTACGTGAAGGACGCTCCCGTCATCAGCGACGCGGAGTTCGACCAGCTCCTGCGCTCCCTGGAGGCGCTGGAGGAGCAGTACGCCGAGCTGCGCACCCCCGACTCGCCCACCCAGAAGGTCGCGGGGGCGTACGAGACGGAGTTCACGGCCGTCGAGCACCGCGAGCGCATGCTCTCCCTCGACAACGCCTTCGACGACGCGGAGCTGGCCGCCTGGGCCGACCGTGTCGCCAAGGAGGTCGGCACCTCCGCCTACCACTTCCTGTGCGAGCTGAAGGTCGACGGCCTCGCGGTCAACCTGACCTACGAGCACGGCCGTCTGACCCGCGCGGCGACCCGCGGAGACGGCCGCACGGGCGAGGACATCACTCCGAACGTGCGGACGATCGCGGAGATCCCGGACCGCCTCGACGGCGACCGGGTGCCTGACCTCGTGGAGATCCGGGGCGAGGTCTTCTTCCCGATGGAGAAGTTCGAGGAGCTGAACGCCCGGCTGGTCGAGGGCGGCGACAAGCCCTTCGCCAACCCGCGCAACGCGGCGGCGGGTTCGCTGCGGCAGAAGGACCCGCGCATCACGGCCACCCGCCCGCTGCACATGGTGGTGCACGGCATCGGCGCCCTCAAGGGTTTCGAGGACGGCCTGACCCGTCTCTCCGAGGCGTACGACCTGCTGCACTCCTGGGGCCTGCCCACCGCCCGGCACAACAAGGTGGTCGACGACCTCGACGGCGTACGGGAGTTCATCGCGTACTACGGCGAGCACCGCCACTCCGTGGAGCACGAGATCGACGGGGTCGTCGTCAAGCTCGACGAGATCCCCCTCCAAGGGCGGCTGGGCTCCACCTCGCGCGCCCCGCGCTGGGCGATCGCGTACAAGTACGCGCCCGAGGAGGTCAACACCAAGCTGGTCAACATCCGCGTGGGCGTGGGCCGTACGGGCCGGGTCACCCCGTACGCGCAGGTCGAGCCGGTCACGGTCGCGGGCTCGGAGGTCGAGTTCGCCACCCTGCACAACCAGGACGTGGTCAAGGCCAAGGGCGTGCTCATCGGCGACACGGTGGTGCTGCGCAAGGCCGGTGACGTCATCCCGGAGATCCTCGGCCCGGTCGTCGACCTGCGCGACGGCACCGAGCGCGAGTTCGTGATGCCGTCCGAGTGCCCCGAGTGCGGTACGCCGCTGCGGCCCATGAAGGAGGGGGACGTCGACCTCCGCTGCCCGAACGCGCGGACCTGCCCGGCCCAGCTGCGGGAGCGGCTGTTCTATCTCGCCGGCCGCAAGGCGCTGGACATCGAGCACTTCGGCTATGTGGCCGCAGCGGCCCTCACCAAGCCGCTGGAGCCGGCGGAGCCTCCGCTGAGGGACGAGGGCGATCTGTTCGACCTCACGATCGAGCAGCTGCTGCCCATCAAGGCGTACGTCCTGGACCAGGACAGCGGTCTGCCCAAGCGCGACCCGAAGACCGGCGAGGAGAAGATCGCCACGGTCTTCGCCAACCAGCAGGGCGAGCCCAGGAAGAACGCGCTCGGGATGCTGGAGAACATCGCCGCCGCCAAGGAGCGCCCGCTCGCGCGCGTTCTGACCGGGCTGTCGATCCGTCATGTCGGCCCGGTCGCCGCTGAGGCGCTGGCCCGGGCCTTCCGCTCCGTCGACCGTATCGATCAGGCCACCGAGGAGGAGCTCAGGAACACGGACGGCGTGGGGGAGATCGTCGCGCGCTCCGTCAAGGAGTGGTTCGCCGAGGACTGGCACCGCGAGATCCTCCGTAAGTGGAAGGCCGCAGGTGTGCGGCTGGAAGAGGAGGGCTCGGGCGAGGACGAGGGCCCGCGTCCGCTGGAGGGGCTCACCGTCGTGGTCACCGGCACTTTGGAGCGGTTCACCCGTGACGGGGCCAAGGAGGCCCTGCAGAGCCGTGGAGCAAAAGTGACCGGTTCTGTCTCAAAGAAGACGTCTTTCGTGGTCGTTGGTGAGAACCCGGGATCGAAGTACGACAAGGCCATGCAATTGAAGGTCCCCGTGCTCAACGAGGACGGTTTCGCGGTCCTGTTGGAACAAGGGCCGGACGCAGCGGCGGAAGTGGCCCTTCCGACCGGGGAGTAGTGGTTGAAGGCCGCCCGTTCCGCGCATACCAGATGCATAGGGCGGCCGGGTCGTATTCGGGCAACCGTCGACGACCGCTGCCCGTGAAAGCCTTCCGCGGCCTACTGTTGAGATGTGCGCCTGCCGTGCCCGCACGCGTGGTGGGTATCAGACGCGATGCCGTTGACGGGTCGTCGGGCAGCAGGCCGCGTGGCGTGGGCACCGCCGGCTGTGAGAGGGACGGGAATGGAACCGACCGAGAGCGCCACCTCGGACTCACGGCTGCTCCTGCGCCGGATGTCCGGCGCCTGGCGGCTCTGCCGCCGCACCACAGGGACACCGGCACGCGGGAACGGCTTGGGCGTCGTGCCGAGCGGACTCCCGGGCGTGCCACCCGCGGCGGGCCCCGGCCACGTCACCGGAGTGCCCCCGAGGAGCCTCCCGGCCCTCGTTCCCGCCCAGGCCACCGCCCCCGGGGCCGTTCCTCCGACCGCGGTGCCGCCCGGCCCGCCCGGTCCGGACGGCACGCACGACGAGGGGCGCGCGGCCCGGCTCGCGCTGCCCGCGGCGGTCGTCGCGGTGGCGGCGTGCGTCCTCGGCGCCGGTCTCCTCCGTGCGTTCGGCGGACATCACGCGCTCTTCCCGTCCGGCACCGTCGGCTGGTCCCTGGCCGTGCTCACCGGTGTCATCGTCGGCCATCTGGTCGCCCTCGGCCGCGTCCGCTCCTGGGGCGGTACGGGCTCCGGCGCGGCCCTGACCCTCGCCGTCCTGCTGCTGTACGGCTGGGTGCCCGCCGGAATGGTCAGCCTCACGGTCGTCGTCCTGGTCGTGACGGCCCGGCTCGGCCGCTGGCGGCAGGGCGTGCTGCACGGCGCGGTCGACATCCTCGGCATCGGCGCCGCGGCGCTCGTCCTGGCCGTCTTCGGACACGTCCCGACCGTCGAGGACCCCTGGGACCCCCAGAGCTGGACCGTCACCACCGCGCCCCAGGTCGTCCTTGTCGCCGGGGCCTACCTCGCGGTGACCCGGCTGCTGCTGTGGTACCTCCAGGCGGTGCGTGCCGGGAAGCTGCCCACGGTCGCCCGTTCCGCCCTGGTCAGGCAGGGACTTGTCGCCGTCGCCCTGCTCGGCATCGCCCCGCTGATCTGCGTCGTCGCCGTCACGCTCCCGATCCTGCTGCCCTTGTTCTCCGTCCCGCTCGTCGCCCTGGACTCCACCCTGTGGATAGCCCGGGCCCGCGCCGAGGAACAGTTGCGCGACCCCCTGACCGGCCTGCCCAACCGTCAGTGGCTGCTGGAGCGCACCTGGACGGCGCTCGACGACGCCGAGCGGATCGGTGCGCGGGCCGCCCTGATGCTGATCGACCTCGACCGCTTCCGTTCGGTGAACGACACGCTCGGCCATCTCGCCGGCGACCGGCTGCTTCTGCAGATTGCCGAGCGGCTGCGGCTCGCACTGCCGCGCGGGGCGGAGGCCGCGCGGCTCGGAGGGGACGAGTTCGCCGTGTTACTGCCCGTCGCGGACTCCACGACGTCCGCGTCACGGGCGGCCCGCAACCTGGTCGCTGCGCTCAGCTCCCCGCTCGACCTCGACGGACTCACCCTGGTCCTGGAGGCCAGCGCCGGGGTCGCCGTCTTCCCCGAGCACGCGCTGGACGCGGAGGGGCTGCTGCAGCGGGCGGACGTCGCGATGTACCAGGCGAAGCGGGACCGTACGGGGGTGGAGGTCTACGAGTCCAAGCGGGACTCGAACACTCCGGACCGGCTCGGACTGCTGGGAGATCTGCGCCGCGCGCTGGACGCGCACGAGGTGGAGCTGCACTACCAGCCCAAGGTGCGCTTCGACGGGCAGGTCGCCGGGCTGGAGGCACTCGTGCGGTGGGTGCATCCCGAACGCGGAAAGGTGCCGCCGGACGAGTTCATCGCGATCGCCGAGTCCTCCGGGCTGATGCCGCATCTGACGGAGTACGTGCTGGAGACGGCACTCGCGCAGGTGGCGCGCTGGCGGGCGCAGGGCCTGCGGGTCCCGGTGGCGGTGAACGTCTCGCCCCGGGATGTGCACACCCCCGGTTTCGCGGGCGCGGTGGCCGCGCGGCTGGCCCGGCACGGGGTGCCCGCGGGGGCGTTGCAGCTGGAGATCACGGAGCATGTGCTTCTGGAGGACCCGCAGCGGGCCGCCGACACGCTGGCCGGGCTGGCCGGGCACGGCGTGAAGATGTCGCTGGACGACTTCGGGACGGGGTACTCCTCGCTGGTCCATCTGCGGCGGCTGCCGGTGAGCGAGCTGAAGATCGACCGTTCGTTCGTGGCGCGGCTCGCGGTGGACGCGGAGGACGCGGAGATCGTGCGTTGCACGGTGGACCTGGCGCATTCGCTGGGGCTGCTCGTCGTCGCGGAGGGGGTCGAGGACGACGAGACGTGGGAGCGGTTGCGCGATCTGCGGTGCGACGCGGTCCAGGGCTGGCTGGTGGCGGCCGCGATGCCGCCGGAGGAGACGACGGCGTGGCTGCGGGCGCGGGGCGCCCGCGGCTGGCAGCGCCCGAGGGCCGCACTCCCGGCGGCGGCGACGGACGAGTAGCCCCACCACCGCCCTGACGACGGAGGCCCGCGCCACACAGACCCGGAGCGCACGGACATCGGGGCGCATGAGCGTACGGGCGCTCGCTCGCGCGCACGGCCACCCCGGCTCACGATCGACGAGGGACTCGGGTCCGTCGATCGCCCCGCGTCTCCCGGACGCCCCGCGCTCGTCGATCGCCCCGCGTCTCCCGGACGCCCCGCGCTCGTCGATCGCCCCGCGTCTCCCGGACG
>NZ_JBFAWW010000012.1:8714-216140 GCF_040680495.1 Streptomyces sp. NPDC052036
CCCCGCGTCTCCCGGACGCCCCGCGCTCGTCGATCGCCCCGCGTCTCCCGGACGCCCCGCGCTCGTCGATCGCCCCGCGTCTCCCGGACGCCCCGTCCTCGCCGATCGCCCCGCACCCGCCGAACAGCCCTCGCCGATCGCCCCGCGCCCACCCGACACCCCCGACTGACGCCCGCCCCACCCCCCTCCCACCCCCGCCATCACCCCCCACCCGGCAGCCGGCGGGCCGGGCGCGGGCAAACCCATGCGCGGGCACCCGTGCTCGCGCCATAGGATTGGGCCCAAACCACACACACTCACCCCAGAGGATCGCTGCATGCCTGGCATCACGCGCGAGGAGGTCGCCCACCTCGCCCGGCTGGCGCGTCTGGAGCTGAAGCCCGAAGAGCTTGACCACTTCGCGGGCCAGCTCGACGACATCATCGGCGCGGTCGCCCGCGTCAGCGAGGTCGCCGACCAAGACGTACCGCCGACCTCCCACCCGCTGCCGCTGACGAATGTCATGCGCGCGGACGAGGTCCGTCCCTCGCTCACCCCCGAGCAGGCGCTGTCCAGCGCCCCTGCCCAGGAGCAGCAGCGTTTCAAGGTGCCGCAGATCCTGGGGGAGGAGTAGCCCGTCATGACGGACAAGAACAGCATCATCCGGCTCACCGCCGCCCAGACCGCGGAGAAGATCGCCTCCGGCGAACTGACCGCCGTCGAGGTCACCGAGGCCCATCTCGCCCGTATCGAGGCCGTGGACGAGAAGGTGCACGCCTTCCTGCACGTCGACCGCGAGGGCGCGCTCGCGCAGGCCCGTGCCGTCGACGAGAAGCGGGAGCGGGGTGAGAAGCTCGGCCCGCTCGCCGGCGTGCCGCTCGCACTCAAGGACATCTTCACCACCAAGGGCGTGCCCACCACCGTAGGGTCCAAGATCCTCGAAGGCTGGATCCCGCCGTACGACGCCACGCTCACCAGGAAGCTGAAGGAAGCCGACGTCGTCATCCTCGGCAAGACCAACATGGACGAGTTCGCCATGGGGTCCAGCACCGAGAACAGCGCCTACGGCCCCACCGGCAACCCCTGGGACCTCACCCGTATCCCGGGCGGCTCCGGCGGCGGGTCGAGCGCCGCGCTCGCCTCCTTCCAGGCCCCGCTCGCCATCGGCACGGACACCGGCGGTTCCATCCGCCAGCCCGCGTCCGTGACCGGCACGGTCGGCGTCAAGCCGACCTACGGCGGTGTCTCCCGCTACGGCATGGTCGCCTTCTCCAGCTCCCTCGACCAGGGCGGCCCCTGCGCCCGTACGGTCCTGGACGCCGCCCTTCTGCACGAGGTCATCGGCGGCCACGACCCGCTCGACTCGACCTCCATCGACGTCCCGGTCCCGCCGGTCGTCGAGGCCGCGCGCAACGGCAGCGTGGCGGGCATGCGCGTCGGTGTCGTCAAGCAGTTCCGCGGCGAGGGCTACCAGGCCGGTGTCGTACAGCGCTTCGACGAGGCCGTCGCCGTCCTCAAGGAGCTGGGCGCCGAGATCGTCGAGCTGGACTGCCCGTCCTTCGACCTGGCGCTGGCCGCCTACTACCTGATCGCCCCGAGCGAGTGCTCCAGCAACCTCGCCCGCTTCGACGGTCTGCGCTACGGCCTGCGCGTCGGCGACGACGGCACGCACTCCGCCGAGGAGGTCACCTCCCTTACCCGTGAGGCGGGCTTCGGTCCCGAGGTCAAGCGCCGCATCATGCTCGGCACGTACGCCCTCAGCTCCGGCTACTACGACGCGTACTACGGCTCCGCCCAGAAGGTCCGCACGCTCATCACCCGCGACTTCGAGAAGTCGTTCGAGCAGGTGGATGTGATCGTCTCGCCGACGACCCCCACCACTGCCTTCCCGATCGGCGAGCGCGCCGACGACCCGATGGCGATGTACCTGGCGGACCTGTGCACCATCCCGGTCAACCTGGCCGGCAACGCCGCCATGTCGCTGCCCTGCGGTCTCGCTCCGGAGGACAACCTTCCGGTCGGACTCCAGATCATCGCCCCGGCGCTGAAGGACGACCGCCTCTACAAGGTCGGCGCCGCCGTCGAGGCCGCCTTCGTGGAAAAGTGGGGGCACCCGCTTCTCGAGGAGGCTCCGTCGCTGTGAGTAAGGCACTGTCCAAGGCCAAGGGCTTCAAGAAGTCCAAGTCCGGTATGTACCTGTCCATGGCCACCACCGCGTTCGGCGCGATCGGTGTCGCGAAGCAGGCCAAGAAGGCCCGCCTCGAGAACGACACGCTGCGCCTGATCGACGCGGCCGTGTCCGCCGCCGCCATCGTCACCGGCCTCGCGATCCTCTACCGCGAGCTGAAGCGGCTGGGCGACGACGACGTCCTGCTGGGCTGAGAGGGAAGTTTCACCGTGACCACCACGACCGACCTGGTGTCGTACGAGGACGCGCTGGCGTCGTACGACCCCGTCATGGGCCTTGAGGTCCATGTCGAACTCGGCACCAAGACCAAGATGTTCTGCGGCTGCTCCACGGCGCTCGGCGCCGAGCCGAACTCGCAGACCTGCCCCACCTGCCTCGGCCTGCCCGGCGCGCTCCCCGTCGTCAACGCGATCGGCGTGGAGTCCGCGATCCGGATCGGTCTCGCGTTGAACTGCGAGATCGCCGAGTGGTGCCGCTTCGCCCGGAAGAACTACTTCTATCCGGACATGCCGAAGAACTTCCAGACCTCCCAGTACGACGAGCCCATCGCCTTCAACGGCTACCTCGACGTGCAGCTGGAGGACGGCGAGACCTTCCGTGTGGAGATCGAGCGCGCCCACATGGAGGAGGACACCGGCAAGTCGATGCACGTCGGCGGGGCCACCGGCCGCATCCACGGCGCCGACCACTCCCTCCTGGACTACAACCGCGCCGGCATCCCGCTGATCGAGATCGTCACCAAGCCGATCGTCGGCGCGGGCGAGCGTGCGCCGGAGGTGGCGAAGGCGTACGTCCGCGAGCTGCGCGAGCTGATCCGGGCGCTCGGCGTCTCCGAGGCCCGGATGGAGATGGGCCAGATGCGCTGTGACGTGAACCTGTCCCTGATGCCGAAGGGGTCCGAGAAGTTCGGCACCCGCTCGGAGACGAAGAACGTCAACTCGCTGCGCTCCGTCGAGCGCGCGGCCCGCTACGAGGTCCAGCGCCACGCCGCCGTGCTCGACAGCGGCGCCAAGGTGGTCCAGGAGACCCGCCACTTCCACGAGGACACCGGCTCGACGACCTCGGGCCGCATCAAGGAGGAGGCGGAGGACTACCGGTACTTCCCCGAGCCGGACCTGGTGCCCGTCGCGCCCTCGCGCGAGTGGGTCGAGGAGCTGCGCGCGACGCTGCCGGAGCTGCCCCTCGTGCGCCGCACCCGGCTGCTTCAGGAGTGGGGGATCTCCGCCACCGACATGCAGGCGATCCTCAACGCGGGCGCCCTGGACCTGATCGTCGCCACCATCGAGGCGGGCGCCGACGCGGCCTCCGCCCGCAAGTGGTGGATGGGCGAGCTCGCCCGTCACGCGAACGAGTCAGGCAAGGCCCTGGACGATCTGTCGATCACGCCGGAGCAGGTCGCCCGGGTCACCGAGCTGGTCACCGCCGGCGACCTGAACGACAAGCTGGCCCGCCAGGTCATCGAGGGCGTTCTCGCGGGCGAGGGCACCCCGGACGAGGTCGTCGAGAAGCGCGGTCTGAAGGTCGTCTCCGACGAGGGCGCGCTGACCGCGGCCGTCGAGGAGGCCATCGCCGGCAACCCCGGTGTCGCGGACAAGATCCGCGGCGGCAAGGTGGCCGCGGCCGGCGCCCTGGTCGGGGCCGTCATGAAGGCCACCCGCGGCCAGGCCGACGCCGCCCGCGTCAAGGAGCTGATCCTTCAGACGCTCGGCGTCAGCGAGGGCTGAGCAGCGGCGCGAAAGCAACTGGAGGGGCGGTATATCGAAGCGATATACCGCCCCTTTTGTTTATTTAAATAAATCTTATTCGAGCGGCAGAGTCGCGGGAATGTCTGTGAATTGGCTCCCAATCTTGTGACTAACCCCACGAAAGCGGCAAACGATCTTTTCTGGCTGCGACAGTGTTGGGCATTGCTCATGCGTTCTTTGCGGGTTGTTCAGCTCCACATGCGGCTGTTCCCGATCAAAGACCGACGAAATCATCTTCAGGGAGCACGTTCGTGGCAGCCCTTGCCCGCTGGTGTGTACGCCACCGCCTCGTCACCGTTCTGCTTTGGCTCATCGCCTTCGCCGGTGTCACGGTCGGCGCCACCGTCGCGGGCTCTGCGTACTCGAACCACTACGACGCTCCCGGCACCGAGGCCGGCCGCGCCACCCAGATGCTCCAGCACGGCTTCCCCGGCCTCGGCGGCGACAGCGACAGCGTCGTATGGCGCAGCACCGGCCCCGGCGGAGTGCGCTCCGCCGACGTCGAGCAGACGATGACCCGCACCCTGGACCGGATCTCGACCCTGCCCGGCATCGCCTCCGTCACCAACCCCTACGAGGGCAGCCACAGCGCCCAGATCAGCGGGGACGGCCGTACCGCGTACGCCACGATCACCTTCGACGAGCCGAGCGAGAACATCGGCAAGGGCCAGGCCAAGGCCGTCGTCGACACCGCCAAGTCCGCCGAGAACACCGGCCTCAAGGTGGAACTGGGCGGCAGCGCCGTCGCACTCAGCCAGCCGAAGAGCGGGCATGTCGCCGAGGCCGTCGGCGTCGGTGTGGCCGCCGTGGTCCTCTTCCTCGCCTTCGGCTCGCTCGCCGCCTCCCTGCTGCCCATCGCCACCGCGCTGATCGGTGTCGGCACCGCCTACTCGGGCATCGGCCTGCTCGGCCACGCCATGACCGTCGCCGACTTCGCGCCGATGCTCGGCCTGCTGATCGGGCTCGGCGTCGGCATCGACTACGCGCTGTTCATCGTCACCCGGCACCGCAAGATGCTGAAGCGCGGCACCCCGGTGGAGGAGGCCGCCGTGGGCGCCGTCTCCACCACCGGACGGGCTGTCGTGTTCGCGGGCGCCACCGTGTGCATCGCGCTGCTCGGCATGCTGATCCTGCGGCTCAGCTTCCTCAACGGTGTCGCGTTCGCCGCGTGTCTGACCGTCCTGCTCACCGTCGCGGCTTCCGTGACCCTGCTGCCCGCCCTGCTGTCCTTCATCGGACCGCGCGCCCTGAGCAGGCGCGAGCGGCGCAGGCTGTACGAGCACGGGCCCGAACCGGAGGTGCCGACCGGGCTGGCCGCCCGCTGGTCCGCGTTTGTCGAGCGCCACCCCAAGAAGCTCGGCGCGCTCGCGCTGGCCGTGATGGCCCTGCTCGCGCTGCCCACGCTCTCCCTCCACCTCGGCACCTCCGACCAGGGCAACGACGCGAAGTCGTCGACCACCCGGCAGGCGTACGACATGCTCGCCGACGGCTTCGGACCGGGCGTCAACGGCCCGCTCACCCTGGTCACCCATGTCGGCGGCGCCGAGGACAAGCTGGCGCTCGACAACCTCGACGGCACCCTCGCGGCCACCAAGGGCGTCGCCTCGGTGACCCCGGTGACGTACAACAGCGGCGGCGACACCGGCTATCTCACCGTCGTGCCGCAGTCCTCCCCGCAGTCCCAGCAGACCAGCGACCTGGTGCACCGGCTGCGCGCGGAGGTGCTGCCGCGCGCCGAGCAGGGCACCACGCTGGATCTGTCCGTGGGCGGTGTGACGGCGGCCTACGACGATTTCGCGGGAGTGATCGTCGGCAAGCTGCCGCTGTTCGTGAGCGTGGTGATCGGCCTGGGCTGTGTGCTGCTGCTGCTCGCCTTCCGGTCCTTCGGCATTCCGCTGAAGGCCGCCGCGATGAACCTCGCCGCCGTCGCCTCCGCTTTCGGCGTGGTCGTCGCGATCTTCCAGTGGGGCTGGGGCAGTGAGCTGCTGGGCCTCGGCCGGGCCGGCCCGATCGAGCCCTTCCTCCCTGTGATCATGGTGTCGGTGCTCTTCGGCCTCTCCATGGACTACCAGGTGTTCCTGGTCAGCCGGATGTACGAGGAGTGGCTGGAGACCCGCGACAACCGACGCGCCGTACGCGTCGGTCTCGCCGAGACCAGCCGGGTGATCAACTCGGCGGCCGTCATCATGATCTCCGTCTTCCTCGCCTTCGTCGCCGCCGGTGACCGGGTGATCGCCATGTTCGGCATCGGACTGGCAGCGGCCGTCGCCCTCGACGCGTTCGTCCTGCGCACCCTTCTCGTCCCCGCCCTGATGCATCTGCTCGGCGGCGCCAACTGGTGGATGCCGTGCTGGCTGAACCGACGGCTGCCGCGCATCTGCATCGAGCCGCCGCACTGCCGTGCGACGATGCCGGGGCAGCGCATCGACGCGGACGCGCTGATGGACGAACTGGTGAAGGAGCGGCAGCCGGATGTACGCGATATCCCTGGGTGACGACGGGGCCGAACTGCGACCGCTGGAGCCGTGGCACGCCGAGGAGTTCCTGGCGCATCTGGACCGCGGGCGCGAGTTCGTCAACCAGTACATCCCGTTCGGGGCGAACGCCACGGACGCCGCGTCCGCCCGGGCCCTCCTGCAGTCGTACGCCGACAAGCGCGCCGCCGACAGCGGCAGCCTGCACGGGCTGTGGCTGGACGGGAAGCTGGTCGGGGGGCTGCTGTTCCGTGTCTTCGACGCGGCCGGCGGCACCTGTGAGGCCGGCTGCTGGCTGGAGCCCGCCGCCACCGGACGGGGGCTCGTCACCCGTGGCATGCGGGTGCTCATCGATTGGGCGATTGACGCACGGGGGATCCACCGTGTGGAGTGGTGCGCGTCGTCCGCCAACACAGCGAGCGTCAAGGTGGCGCGGCGACTGGGCATGAGCAGGGACGGCGTACTGCGCGAGAACTATCTGTATCGCGGTGTGCGCCAGGACACCGAGGTGTGGTCGGTGCTCGCGTCCGAGTGGCGGGCGGCACGGGCCCGCGACGATCATTAAGAGACCTCTCAGACAGCGTCCGTACGGTGCGAGGCATGGGAACGAAGACAGCTGACGAGGCCGGGGCCGAGACCGGCGCCCAGGCGACCAACGACGAGCAGAACGTGCAGGCCATCGAGGGCGAGGAGGCGGCCGGGAAGGCCCGGGAGGAGGACCTGCCCGAGGAGACGGCGTCCGAGGAGACGGCGCCCGAGGGGCCGTCCGGGGTCGGTCAGGGAGCGGGCGCGGTCGTCGCGGCCGGGCTCGGCATCGTCTCTCTCACCGGCAGCTGGGTCTCCACGGTGGCCTCCGCGCGGGAGACCCTGGTGGGCCAGTTGCAGACCTCGTCGCAGGCGAGCGTCTCCAAGCAGATCAAGGAGGTGTACGGCGACGCCTGGCATGCCACCGCGCTGTGGGGCGGCCTGTTCGCGCTGGCCGCGCTGATCGTCGGCGTCGTCGTGCTGGCCCGCCCGGCGTTCGGGGCGCCCGGGAAGCCGCAGGCTCCGTGGGTCAAGTCGGTCGCCTGGGGCGGTGTCGCCCTGGGGATCATCGGGCTGTTCCTGGCCGTCCTCAAGTACACCGACGTCCTGCTCGGACTGCCGTCCGCGAGCTGAGCCGGCGCGACCTGTGCCAGGGGCCCTGGACCTTCCACCGCATCCACGCGGTCGGAAGCCCCGGGGCCCCTTCGCATGTCCGGGACCCCGCCCGGCCGTGAGGGAGGAGGCCGCGGCGCCGGGCGAGGACGCGGGCTCCCGTCTCCTCGGCGGCGGTCTCCTCGCCCAGGGGGTCGCGCCCAGACGGAGCCAAGGGTCATCCTGGACCGCGGGCCGAGCATCCGCCCCGGAGCGCCGGGCACCAGGAGGCACTGTGTTCAACCTGTTCGAGGAACTGTTCGCACCGGGCCGCAAGCACACCCATGACGAGAACCGGCGCCTGGAACTGACCCGGCTGGACGTGACGGACGGCGACCCGGGAAGGGGCCCGATCGACCTGGCGTCGGGCAAGGTGGTCATACGCGTCCCGGAGCCGGCCCCCGCGGACGATCCGGAGGTCCGTCCGGACTGAACGGGGCGCGCCCCCTACTTCACCTCCACCTCCAGAATCCGGTCGTCGGTCTTCGAGGGCTTGCCGCGGCCGTCCGTGTTGCTCGTCGTCAGCCACAGTCGGTTGCCGTCGGCCGCGACCACGGTCCGCAGGCGGCCGTAGGCGGCGGTCAGGAACGCCTGCGGAGGTGCCGACGCCTCGGTTCCGCGAAGCGGCACCCGCCACAGCCGCTGCCCGCGCAGGCCCGCCATCCACAGCGAGCCCTCGGCGTAGGCGAGGCCGCTGGGGGAGGCCATGTCCGTGTGCCACTGGGCGAGCGGGCTGTGGAATCGGGGGTCGGCCGACTTTCCTTCGGTGATCGGCCAGCCGCCGTTGTCGCCCGGTCTGATCGCGTTCACCTCGTCCCAGGTGTCCTGGCCGAACTCCGAGGCGAACAGTCGCTGCTTGTCGTCCCAGGCCAGGCCCTGGACATTGCGGTGGCCCAGGGAGTAGACCGCCGAGTTCCCGAGGGGATTGCCGGGTGCGGGCTCGCCGTCCGGCGTCATGCGCAGGATCTTGCCGCCCAGGGAGGTCCGGTCCTGTGCCAGACCCCGGTCGCCGGATTCGCCCGTCCCCGCGTACAGCATGCCGTCCGGGCCGAACGCGATCCTGCCGCCGTTGTGGATCATGCCCTTCGGGATGCCCTTGAAGACCGTGTCCGGCGCGCCCAGCTGCTCACCGGCCGGCTTGTGCGCGTCGTACAGCATGCGCACGATGCGGTTGTCGGAGTCGGTCGTCAGATAGGCGTAGACCAGATGGTCCGAGGCGTAGCCCGGGGAGAGGGTGATGCCCAGCAGGCCGCCCTCGCCGGCGGCCGAGACCCCCGGCACCGTGCCCAGCTCGGTCTTCTTGCCGGTCTTCTCGTCGATCCGCGTGACCGTCCCGTCGTCCCGGGAGGAGACCAGCAGCGCGCCGCCGGGCAGCGGGGCCAGGCCCCAGGGGGTCTTGAGGTGGTCGGTGACCGTCCGCACCACACGGACCGATCCCTTTGCCGGCGGTGCGTGCTCGCCCGCCTGCCCGGGGGCCGACGCCCCCGGTGCCGTACCGCTCGACGAGGGGGTACGGCCGGACCTGATCCCGGAGCCGGCGGAGCAACCCGCCGCCAGCAGAAGCGCGGCCACGGCCGACACGGCCGTCACAGCTCGACGTCGCACGATCCAGGTCCCTTCGACGCGGGGATTCTTCCCTACCTACGTGGCGCGACCCCTCGGTGTTCCGCCGGCGAGGGAGAATCCACCGATCGGGTCAGACCCACGAGTGCCGCCGGCCGTTTCCACCGCCCGGCCGCTCAGTCCCACGACCTCTGCGCCGCCGGCAGGTCCGCGAGCTCCGCCAGATCCTGCGGGGTCAGCCGCAGAGCTGCCGCGCCCGCGTTCTCCGCGACCCAGCGCTCCCGTTTCGCGCCCGGCACCGGGACCACGAGCCGGCCCTGCGCCAGCACCCAGGCCAGGGCCACCTGGGCGGGCGTGACCTCCTCGCCGTGGCGGCGCGCCACCCGGCGCAGACCGGCCACGATCGGCTGGTTGGCCGCCATCACCTCGGCGGTGAAGCGAGGGTGACGGGCCCTCAGGTCGTCCGGCTCGAAGCCCTCGCCCGGGGTCAGCGTGCCGGTCAGGAAGCCGTTGCCGAGCGGCATCGCCGCGAGAAAGCCGACCCCGCGCGACGCGCACCAGGGCACCAGCGCGTCCAGGGCCTCCGCCGACCACACCGACAGCTCGGCCTCGACCGCGCTCACCGGGAACACCTGCTGCACCCGCTCCAGCTGCCGGATCGTGGCGTCGTGCAGCCGCGCGCCGGTCCGACGTCCGCCCCGCACCCCCACCGCGCACAGCCCGAGCGCCCGTACCTTCCCCGCCCGCACCAGCTCCGCCATGGCGCCCCAGGTCTCCTCGATCGGTATCTCGGGGTCCGAGCGGTGCAGTTGGTACAGGTCGATGACGTCCGTCTGCAGCCGCCGCAACGAGGCGTCGCAGGCCCGTCTCACATAGCCGGGGCGGCCGTTGGCCACGATGTGCTGCTCGCCCACGAGCAGGCCGACCTTGGTCGATACGAACGCCTCGGCACGCCGCTCCTTGAGTACCCGGCCCACGAGCAGCTCATTGGTGAACGGCCCGTACATGTCGGCGGTGTCGAGCAGCGTCACCCCCAGATCGAGTGCCCGGTGCACCGTCCGCAGCGACTCGTCGCCCCGCTGCTGCGAACCCGAGTACGCCCAGCTCATCGGCATGCACCCGAGTCCGACGGCCCCCACATCGAGCGTTGCCGCGCCGATCGTCCTGCACTCCACCTGGCCGTGCCCTCCCTTTCCTGGCACCCCAAACTAACCAATGCGGCGCGGGATCCTTCGCATAGCCTCCTGACATGACTGTCGACGTATGGCTTCCGTTCCGCACCGAGGAGATGGGGGACCTCCCCGAGGGCTTCCGATACCGCTTCTGGGACGGCGGCCAGGAGTTTCCCGCGGACCCCGCCGACTGCGTGTTCTACGTGGTGCCCTACATGAAGGGCAGTGCGGTCGGGGTCCGCCCGATGGCCGCCATGACGTCCGTCCGGGTCGTGCAGACGCTCTCCGCCGGAGTCGATCATGTCGAACCGGGCCTGCCTCTGCTGCCTGCGGGGGTGCAGCTGTGCAACGCGCGCGGGGTGCACGACGCCAGCACCGCCGAACTCGCCCTGACCCTCATCCTCGCCTCGCTGCGCGGCGTCCCCGACTTCGTCCGGGGACAGGACCGCGAGGAGTGGCGCTCCGGCTTCCGTCCCGCGCTCGCCGACAAGTCCGTGCTCATCGTCGGATACGGGTCCGTGGGCGCCGCCATCGAGGACCGGCTCGCTCCGTTCGAGCTCGCGCGGGTGGCGCGCGTCGCGCGCCGAGAGCGCGAGTCGGTGCGCGGCCTTGTGCATCCTCTCTCTCAATTGCCGGAACTTCTTCCCGACGCCGATGTGGTGGTGCTGGTCACGCCGCTCACGGAGGAGACGAAAGGCCTGGTCGACGGAGACTTCCTGGCCCGGATGAAGGACGGGGCACTGCTCGTCAACGTCGCACGCGGCGGCGTCGTCGACACCGGTGCGCTGCTGGCCGAGCTGGAGAAGGGCCGCATCACGGCCGCCCTCGATGTCACGGACCCCGAACCGCTGCCCGCGGGCCACCCCTTGTGGCATGCGCCGGGCGTGCTGATCAGTCCTCATGTGGGAGGCCCCACCTCGGCGTTCTGGCCCCGCGCCAAGCGCCTGCTGACCGCCCAGCTGAACCGTTTCGCGCTGGGGGAACCGATGGCGAACGTGGTACTGACGACCGGTGGCGCACCGGGGGTGCGCCGGAGCTGAGCGAGCGCCCGCGACGGGCGGGGGACCGTCCCGCCGGCGTATGTTTCAGGCCAGTCCCACCGCCCGTGCGCGGGCCTCCCGCCGGGGCGCACCACCGGCGCGCGCGTCGTCCCCCGTTGGCTCCCCGTCCGCTTCCAGTACGCTCCGCAGTCCCTCGTACGCAGTAAGTACGCACATTCTCGCTGGTCGTCACTGAGCGTAGAGAAGCTATGTCCCTGAGTGACGAGACTGGTGTATCGTCCCCGACAGGGGCTGCGCCGCGCACCGTTCGGCGCCGGGGACGGAACTTTCAGACATGCGAGGGGGGCGACGGGCGATGCACGGCCTATGGACGAACGATCCGACGCGGCGGGGTCGCGGGCTGCGACCCTGGCGAGCGGCGACGCGCAGACGCGGCCACTGCGGACACGGTGGTCCCGGCAAGTACTCCGGCCACAGCGGCCAGAGCGGACACGGCGGTCATCATCCCCACCACCGTCGGCCCAGCGTCCGCAAAAGGCATGCGCATCCGGCGCACCGGGACCGGCAGGACCCGGCGGCGCCCCGGACCGGGAGGATCCGGTGAGCTCCCCCGGAGCGCTCCTGGCCCGCTGTCCGGCCCCGGGAGGCCGGACGCGCATGGTCTCGCAACTGGTCCTGGCCCTGGTGTGCGCGGGATACGCCGTCGGTTCCGCGCTCGACTGGGGCTGCCGGAGCGTCGCGCTCGTCATGGGTGACTTCGGACTGAGCGTCGCGGCGGGCACCGCCTCGGTCTCCTGTTTCGTCTACGCGCACCGCAGCCGCAGCCGCTTTCGACCCGCATGGCTGCTGTTCGCGCTCTCCTCGGCCATGGCCGCGCTGGGCAACGGCGTCTGGGGCTGGTACGAGGTCGTCCTCGACCGCCCCGTCCCCTCGCCCAGCTGCGCCGACTTTTTCTTCCTCTGCTTCGCTCCTCCCGCCATCGTAGGACTGCTCGTGCTCGCCAAAAGGCCCGTCACCAAGGCGGGTTGGGTCTGCCTCGCGCTGGACGCGTGGCTCATCGGCGGCTCGCTGCTCACCCTGTCGTGGAGCCTCGCGCTCGCCCAGGCGGCGAAGTTCGACGGCCCGAGCGTCGCGCACACCGCCCTCTCGCTCGCGTACCCCCTGCTGGACATCGCCCTGATCAGCATGGTGGTCGCCCTGCACTTCCGGCGCTCGGCGGTCAACCGCTCGGCGGTCAACACCGCCATCGGCGCGCTCGCCCTGACCGTGATGTGCGACGCCCTGTTCACCTCGCCGCTGCTGCACAACAGCTATCACTCGGGCCAGTTGCTGGACGCCGGCTGGTTCTCCGGCTCGCTGCTCCTCGCGTACGCCCCGTGGGTCGGCGTCCGGCAGGGCCTGCCGCGCGACCATGCTCACGCGCACGCGCGCGTGGTGCACGAACACGTACCCGGCCGGCACCGGCCGGAGCCCGGCCGCAGGGACCGGCAGCAAGGGCCCGCCCCCCTGCTCCCGCGGCAGACGGGTCGCGCGCACACCCGGCCGCCGGGCCAGGACCGGGCACCGGCCGGCGTCCCCCAGGGAGCGGGCCGGAACGGGTACCCGGCCGGCGTCCCCCAGGGATCCGACCGCAACCGCTACCCGGCCACCCGCCCGATCTCCGGATCGCTGGCCGCGCTCACGCCCTACCTGGCCGCCGCCGTCTGCACCCTGGGGATCCTCTACAACGTCCTCAACGGCCACAGCGTCGACCATGTGGTGCTCATCACCGCGGGAGCCGTGGTGCTCGCACTCGTCGTCCGCCAGGGCATCATGCTGCTCGACAACATCACCCTCACCCAGGAACTCGCGCAGAAGGAGAACCACTTCCGCTCCCTGGTGCAGGGCTCCAGCGACGTCATCATGATCGCCGCACCCACCGGCATCCTCAGGTATGTCTCCCCGGCCGCAGCGGGCGTCTACGGCCGCCCCGCCGAAGAGCTGGTCGGAACCGAACTCGCCGCGCTCATCCACCCCGAGGACCTCGGCTGCGTGGTGCACGAGGTGCGCCGCTTCCTCGCCGCCAGCCACCTGGAGGAACCCACCACCCGTATCGAGTGCCGCTTCAGGTCCGGCTGCGGCGGCTGGCTCAACGTCGAGTCCACCGTCAACCGCCACGAGGGCGGCCTGATCTTCAACAGCCGGGACGTGACCGAACGCGTGCGCCTGCAGGCCCAGCTGCAGCACAACGCCGAGCACGACCCGCTCACCGACCTGCCCAACCGCTCCCTGTTCACCAAGCGCGTCCAGCAGGCGCTGTCCGGCCGTCGCGCCTCCGACCGTGGCCCCGCCCTGCGGAACACGGCGGTCCTCTTCATCGACCTCGACGGGTTCAAGGCGGTCAACGACACGATCGGGCACCAGGCCGGGGACGAGCTGCTCGTCCAGGCCGCCCGCAGACTCCAGGACTCCGTACGGCAGGGGGACACTGCCTCCCGCCTCGGCGGTGACGAGTTCGCGGCCCTCATCGTCGGCGACGGCACCCGCGACCGCACCGCCCACGAGAGGCACATCGTGGAGCTCGCCGACCGGCTACGGGTCACCCTCTCGCAGCCGTACGACATCGACGGCAACGATGTCCGGGTGGCCGCGTCCATCGGGGTGGCCTTCGCGGAGCCGGGCCTCGGCGCGGGCGAACTGCTGCGCAACGCCGACCTCGCCATGTACCGCGCCAAGGCCGCCGGCAAGGGCCGCGTCGAGCTGTACGCGCCCCAGATGCAACAGGACGTCGTACGGAAGACCGAGCTGGCCACCCGGCTGCGGGCCGCGCTGCACGACGGCGAGTTCACCCTGCTGCACCAGCCCGTCGTCTCGCTGGAGGACGGCCGGATCGCCTCCGTCAGCGCCCAGGCACGCTGGCGCTCCTCCCAGGGCGTGCTCTTCACCCCCACGGAGTTCCTGAGGGTCTCCGAGGACAGCGACAAGGCCGCCGAGCTGGGCCGCTGGATGCTGGAGGAGGCCGTGGAACAGGCCGCCGAACGCACCGCGACCGGGCTCGCCGTGCCCGTCGTCGTACGGATGAGCGCCCGCCGTCTGCTCGACCGCTCGCTGCCCCTCGGCTCCGTGGAAGCCCTGCTCACCCGGCACGGTCTGGCCTCGGGCGCCCTGGTCATCGAGCTGTCCGACGTCGACCCGAGGGTCGCCCTGGACGAGCTGGAGCGCAGACTCGGCGCGCTGCGCAGGATCGGCGTCCGGGTGGCCCTGGACGGCCTGGGCAGCGGCACCGCGGCCATCGCGGCGCTGCGCCGGCTCCCCGTCGACGTGCTGAAGCTCGACCGGGGCCTGGTCGAGGGGGTCGTGGAGTCCGCGCGACTGCACAAGATCACCAGCGGGCTGCTCCGTATCGCCACGGACCTCGGTCTGCAGTCGGTCGCCGACGGAGTGGATCTGCCCGAACAGGTCGTCGCCCTGCGTGCCATGGGGTGTACGCACGGGCAGGGAATGGCATTCTCGGGACCGCTGGACGAGTACCGGCTGCGCCGGGCGCTCACATCCGGCCACTGTGCCCTGCCGCACGGCACGGTGGAGCCGGCGCCCGCGTTCGCGGTCGGCGGAGCCGCCCTGTTCACCAGCGGTGTGCCTGCGGTTTTCGGTGGTGGAAGCGCCCTACGCTCACATAATGAGACTCCCGTCCCACCCACTTGACAGTGATGGCGTGCCGGGGGGAGGGTCAGTGCCATGCGCACCCGAATTCTCGTACTTGGACAGCGCGTCGGCTGAGCTGGGACCCACCGGAAATGAACCGGAAAACCCAGCGACCACTCCCGGCGCGCTCCCCTCGCTTGCCTACCGGCACGAGGGGTTTTTTGTTGCACACGCACCAGTCGAACAACGCCCGAACCTCGCAAAAACCCTCAGCATCGAGAAGAGAATGCCGATGACCGAGCAGGCCACCGGGGCCCATCACCCGCAGCCGCGGCCCCGATCCGGAGGACACCAGTCCGCGCCCGAGCACGTCACGGGTGCGCAGTCCCTCATCCGCTCTCTCGAGGAGGTCGGCGCCGACACGGTATTCGGCATTCCCGGCGGTGCGATCCTTCCCGCCTACGACCCGCTGATGGACTCCCAGCGGGTGCGGCACGTGCTGGTGCGCCACGAGCAGGGCGCGGGCCACGCGGCCACCGGCTATGCCCAGGCCACCGGCAGGGTCGGCGTCTGCATGGCGACCTCGGGACCCGGCGCCACCAACCTGGTCACCCCCATCGCGGACGCCCATATGGACTCCGTGCCGCTGGTCGCGATCACCGGCCAGGTCGCCTCCAAGGCGATCGGCACCGACGCCTTCCAGGAGGCGGACATCGTCGGCATCACGATGCCGGTCACCAAGCACAACTTCCTCGTGACCAAGGCCGAGGAGATCCCCCGGACGATCGCGGAGGCCTTCCACATCGCCTCCACCGGCCGCCCGGGCCCGGTCCTCGTCGACATCGCCAAGGACGCCCTCCAGGCGCGGACCACCTTCAGCTGGCCGCCCGTCATGGACCTGCCCGGCTACCGCCCGGTGACCAAGCCGCACGCCAAGCAGATCCGCGAGGCCGCCAAGCTGATCACCGCCGCCAAGCGGCCCGTCCTCTACGTCGGCGGCGGCGTCCTGAAGGCGAAGGCCACCGCCGAGCTGAAGGTCCTCGCGGAACTCACCGGAGCGCCCGTCACCACCACCCTGATGGCGCTCGGCGCATTCCCCGACAGCCACCCGCTGCACGTGGGCATGCCGGGCATGCACGGTGCGGTCACCGCCGTCACCGCGCTGCAGAAGGCCGACCTGATCGTCGCCCTCGGAGCCCGCTTCGACGACCGTGTCACCGGCAAGCTGGACAGCTTCGCCCCGTACGCCAAGATCGTCCACGCCGACATCGACCCGGCGGAGATCGGCAAGAACCGCGCCGCCGACGTGCCGATCGTCGGTGACGCCCGGGAGGTCATCGCCGACCTCGTCCAGGCCGTCCAGAACGAGCACAGCGAGGGCCACAAGGGCGACTACACCGCCTGGTGGAAGGACCTCAACCGCTGGCGCGAGACCTACCCGCTCGGCTACGACCTGCCGGAGGACGGCTCGCTGTCCCCGCAGCAGGTCATCGAGCGCATCGGACAGCTCGCGCCCGAGGGCACGATCTTCGCGGCGGGCGTCGGCCAGCACCAGATGTGGGCCGCGCACTTCATCCAGTACGACAACCCCGCCACCTGGCTGAACTCCGGCGGTGCCGGGACGATGGGCTACGCGGTCCCGGCCGCGATGGGCGCGAAGGCCGGCGCCCCGGACCATACGGTCTGGGCGATCGACGGCGACGGCTGCTTCCAGATGACCAACCAGGAACTGACCACCTGCGCCCTGAACAACATCCCGATCAAGGTCGCCATCATCAACAACGGCGCCCTCGGGATGGTCCGCCAGTGGCAGACCCTCTTCTACAACCAGCGGTACTCCAACACGGTGCTGCACTCCGGCCCCGAGGCGGACGGCAAGCAGCCGAGCGCCGGCACCCGCGTCCCCGACTTCGTGAAGCTGTCGGAGGCCATGGGCTGCTACGCGATCCGCTGCGAGTCCCCGGAGGACCTCGACAAGGTCATCGAAGAGGCGAACTCGGTCAACGACCGCCCCGTGGTCGTCGACTTCATCGTCCACGAGGACGCCATGGTGTGGCCGATGGTCGCCGCCGGCACCTCCAACGACGAGATCATGGCCGCCCGGGACGTCCGCCCCGACTTCGGCGACAACGAAGACGACTGAGAGAGAGCTGAGTGAGAACCATGTCCAAGCACACCCTCTCGGTCCTCGTCGAGAACACGCCCGGCATCCTCGCCCGGATCGCCGCCCTGTTCTCCCGCCGCGGCTTCAACATCGACTCGCTCGCGGTCGGTGTCACCGAGCACCCCGACATCTCCCGCATCACCATCGTGGTGAATGTCGAGGACCTGCCGCTCGAACAGGTCACCAAGCAGCTCAACAAGCTCGTCAACGTCCTGAAGATCGTCGAACTGGAGCCGTCCCAGGCCGTTCAGCGTGAACTCGTTCTGGTGAAGGTGCGCGCGGACAACGAGACGCGCTCCCAGATCGTCGAGATCGTGCAGCTGTTCCGCGCCAAGACGGTGGACGTCTCCCCGGAGGCCGTCACCATCGAGGCCACCGGCAGCACCGACAAGCTTTCGGCCATGCTCAAGATGCTGGAACCGTACGGCATCAAGGAGCTGGTCCAGTCCGGCACGATCGCGATCGGCCGCGGCGCCCGTTCGATCACCGACCGGTCGCTGCGCGCCCTCGACCGGTCCGCCTAGGACGTCCGGGATCATTCCCGTACGACCGGAAACGGGCGGCCGGTCCGACAGCCGGCCGCCCGTATACCGAGACCCCGAAACTTCCCTTCTCCCCGCCGTCATACGGTGGGACGTACCACCTGTACTCAAGGAGAGAACCCAAAGTGGCCGAGCTGTTCTACGACGCTGACGCCGACCTGTCCATCATCCAGGGCCGCAAGGTCGCGGTCATCGGCTACGGCAGCCAGGGCCACGCCCACGCGCTGTCGCTGCGCGACTCGGGTGTCGACGTGCGGGTCGGTCTGCACAAGGGCTCCAAGTCCAAGGAGAAGGCCGAGGAGCAGGGCCTGCGCGTGGTGACCCCGGCCGAGGCCGCCGCCGAGGCCGACGTGATCATGATCCTGGTCCCGGACCCGATCCAGTCCCAGGTCTACGAGGAGTCCATCGCCCCGAACCTGAAGGACGGCGACGCGCTGTTCTTCGGCCACGGCTTCAACATCCGCTTCGGCTTCATCAAGCCCCCGGCCGGCGTGGACGTCTGCATGGTCGCCCCGAAGGGCCCGGGACACCTGGTGCGCCGCCAGTACGAGGAGGGCCGCGGCGTTCCCTGCATCGTGGCCGTCGAGCAGGACGCCTCGGGCAACGCGTTCGAGCTGGCCCTGTCCTACTCCAAGGGCATCGGCGGCACCCGCGCCGGCGTCATCAAGACGACCTTCACCGAGGAGACCGAGACCGACCTCTTCGGCGAGCAGGCCGTCCTGTGCGGTGGCACCACCGCCCTGGTGAAGGCCGGTTTCGAGACCCTGGTCGAGGCGGGCTACCAGCCGGAGATCGCCTACTTCGAGTGCCTGCACGAGCTGAAGCTGATCGTCGACCTGATGTACGAGGGCGGCCTGGAGAAGATGCGCTGGTCGGTCTCCGAGACCGCCGAGTGGGGCGACTACGTCACCGGCCCCCGCATCATCACGGACGCCACCAAGGCCGAGATGAAGAAGGTCCTCGCCGAGATCCAGGACGGCACGTTCGCGCGCAACTGGATGGACGAGTACCACGGCGGTCTGAAGAAGTACAACGAGTACAAGAAGCAGGACTCCGAGCACCTGCTGGAGACCACCGGCAAGGAGCTGCGCAAGCTCATGAGCTGGGTGAACGAGGAGGCGTAAGCCTCACGGCCGAAGGGGCCGGAGCAGTCCGCTCCGCCCCCTTCGGCGAACCAGGGGTAACGTCGGGAAGAGAGCCCGTCCACCCTGTCCATCCCGTCCAGCCACGGACGGGTGATCCTTCCGCAGTGGCGCAAAATGACGCACGCGTCGCCACTACACTGCTGCACAACAATCGCGTTCAGGCCCACAGCGTCGTGCGTCTTCCACGCGGCTAGCACCCCTCCACCGCCTGCGGCCGTCGGGACGGCCGTCCGCATTGGACATGTGAGGACTCACGTGAGCTCGTACTCCAGTCGAAAAGCCGCGGTACTCATCGCTGAAGAGCTGTCGCCCGCGACCGTCGACGCACTCGGCCCCGACTTCGAGATCCGCCACTGCAACGGCGCGGACCGCGCGGAGCTGCTGTCGGCGATCGTCGATGTCGACGCCATCCTGATCCGCTCCGCGACGAAGGTCGACGCCGAGGCCGTCGCCGCCGCGCAGAAGCTGAAGGTCGTCGCGCGAGCAGGCGTCGGCCTGGACAACGTGGACGTCTCCGCCGCCACAAAGGCCGGCGTGATGGTCGTCAACGCCCCCACCTCGAACATCGTGACCGCCGCCGAGCTGGCCTGCGGTCTGATCATCTCCACCGCCCGCAACATCCCGCAGGCCAACGCCGCGCTGAAGAACGGCGAGTGGAAGCGCAGCAAGTACACGGGCGTCGAGCTGGCCGAGAAGACCCTCGGTGTGGTCGGCCTCGGCCGGATCGGCGCGCTGGTCGCGCAGCGCATGTCCGCCTTCGGGATGAAGGTCGTCGCCTACGACCCCTACGTCCAGCCCGCCCGCGCCGCGCAGATGGGCGTCAAGGTGCTGTCCCTGGACGAGCTGCTGGAGGTCTCCGACTTCATCACCGTCCACCTGCCGAAGACCCCCGAGACCCTCGGTCTGATCGGCGACGAGGCGCTGCACAAGGTCAAGCCGAGCGTCCGCATCGTCAACGCCGCGCGCGGCGGGATCGTCGACGAGGAGGCGCTGTACTCGGCGCTCAAGGAGGGCCGGGTCGCGGGCGCGGGCCTGGACGTGTACGCGAAGGAGCCGTGCACGGACTCCCCGCTGTTCGAGCTGGACCAGGTCGTGTGCACCCCGCACCTGGGCGCCTCGACGGACGAGGCGCAGGAGAAGGCGGGCATCGCGGTCGCCAAGTCGGTGCGCCTCGCGCTCGCCGGCGAGCTGGTCCCGGACGCGGTGAACGTGCAGGGCGGTGTCATCGCCGAGGACGTCAAGCCGGGTCTGCCGCTCGCCGAGAAGCTCGGCCGTATCTTCACCGCGCTCGCGGGCGAGGTCGCCGTCCGGCTCGATGTCGAGGTCTACGGCGAGATCACCCAGCACGATGTGAAGGTGCTCGAACTGTCCGCGCTCAAGGGCGTGTTCGAGGACGTCGTGGCCGAGACGGTTTCGTACGTCAACGCGCCGCTCTTCGCCCAGGAGCGCGGTGTCGAGGTACGCCTGACCACCAGCTCGGAGGCCAACGACCATCGCAACGTGGTCACCGTGCGCGGCACGCTCGCGGGCGGCGAGGAGGTCTCGGTGTCCGGCACGCTGGCCGGCCCGAAGCACCATCAGAAGATCGTGGCGGTGGGCGACTACGACGTGGACCTGGCGCTCGCGGACCACATGGTGGTGCTGCGCTACACCGACCGCCCGGGTGTGGTCGGCACGCTGGGCCGCATTCTCGGCGAGGCCGGCATCAACATCGCCGGTATGCAGGTCGCCCGTGACATCGCGGGCGGCGAAGCCCTCGCGGTTCTCACGGTCGACGACACGGTGCCGCAGAACGTCCTGACGGAGGTGGCCGAGGAGATCGGCGCGACCTCCGCCCGCTCGGTGAACCTGGTCTGAGGCCGCCGTTCGTGATGCGGTGACCGTCGGTCGAGGTTGCCGTCCCGGTTCCACCGACGCCGGACGGGCCGGCTCAGCCAGCCCGTCCGGCGTTTTCCGTGCTCCGGAGGCACTCAGGCGGAGACCCGCTCCGGCTCTGCGGCCGTGGTCTGCCGTACATGGATCCGGCGCAGTGTCGCCGCCGCCGCGACCGCGGCGCCCGCGAGGACCACCGCCCCTGCGATCGCCGCCCCGTGCATCCCCTTGGTGAACGCCTCCCGGGCGGCGGCCGCCAGGGCGTCGCCCGCGTGGCCGGGGAGCCGTCCGGCCACCGCCAGCGCGCCGCCCAGCGTCTCGTGCGCCGGGGCCGGTGCCGAGGACGGGATCTCATGGCGGTAGACGGCGGTACCGATCGAGCCGAGGACCGCCATACCGAGGGCGCCGCCGAACTCCGAGCCGGTCTCCAGCAGGGAGGACGCGGAGCCCGCCCGCTCGACCGGGGCCGCGCTCAGGGCCAGGTCCGTCATCTGGGAGATGGCGACGACGACCCCGGAGGAGAGGACGCCGCACGCGGCCAGCACCAGCCAGAGTGCATGGGAGCCGACGAGGGCGAGCATCCCGTAGCCGACCACGGCGATCGTGAAGCCCCCGGAGACGACGTAGGCGCGGTTGACGCCCTTCTGGACCAGCTGGGTCGCGATCGGCGCCGCCATGCCGATCGGCACGGACGGCAGCAGCGCCCACAGGGCCGCCTCCATCGCGCTCTTGCCGAGCACCGACTGCAGGTACTGCGTGGTGAAGAACGCCGAGCCCATGATCGCGAAGGAGGAGACCAGGTTCAGTACCACCGCGGGAGCGAAGCCCGGTCCGCGGAACAGGGCCGGGGAGATCATCGGTGAGGCCGTGGTGCGCTGGCGCTGGACGAAGAGTGCCGCGAAGAGCAGGCCCACGGTGATCGAGACGACGTACTGGACGTGCCAGCCCTCGGCCGGGATCTCCTTGAGGCCGTAGATCACCGGGAGCACCGCCGCCATCGACAGCGGGACGCCGAGAAGGTCGAAGCGGCCGGGCGCGGGGTCCTTGGACTCCGGCAGCAGGAAGGGGCCGAGGACCAGCAGCAGGGTCATCGCCGGCAGATTGACCAGGAAGACCGAGCCCCACCAGAAGTACTGGACGAGGACGCCGCTCAGCACCGAGCCGAGCGCGATACCGGCCGTCATCACCCCGGACCACATCCCGATCGCCTTCGCCCGCTGGGCGGGGTCGGTGAACATCGTGCGGATCAGCGCCATCGTGGACGGCATGAGGGTGGCGCCGCCGATGCCGAGGACCGCGCGGGCCGCGATCAGGGTCTCGGCGCTGTTCGCGTAGGCCGCCGTCAGCGAGGCGGCCCCGAAGGCGGCGGCCCCGATCAGCAGCAGCTTGCGGCGGCCGATGCGGTCGCCCAGTGAGCCCATCGTGATCAGCAGCCCGGCGAGGACGAAGGCGTAGATGTCGAAGATCCACAGCTGTTGTGTGCTGCTCGGCTCCAGGTCCGCGCTGATCGCCGGGATCGCGAAGTAGAGGACCGAGACGTCCATCGAGACCAGCAGCAGCGGAAGCATCAGGACGCCGAGGGCGGTCCATTCACGGCGGCCGGCCCGGGTGGCCGAAGTTGCGGTGTCGCTCGTCGAGTTCGTCATGACAGCGAATGTACGGGCGTATTAAACGCTTGTCTAGAACGATTGTATAAGTCAGTTGTCTAGAACGCTCGTGTAAGTCGCACGTCTAGGACGGTTGTATGGATCGGCGCTAGGGTGGACCGCATGGGACACCGTGAGGATCTGCTCGAAGGCGCGAAGCGCTGCCTGCTGGACAAGGGCTTCCTGCGCACGACCGCGCGCGACATCGTCAAGGAGTCGGGGACCAACCTGGCGTCGATCGGCTATCACTACGGATCCAAGGACGCGCTGCTGGTGCAGGCGTACGTCTCCCTCATCGAGGAGATGGGCGACCGCTTCGAGCCGGGCCGGGGGGCGGGCGGGACGGCCCAGGCGCCGCCGGGCACGCTGGAGCGCTTCCAGGAGGTGTGGTCCGGCGTCATCCGGTCGCTGCCACAGTCGCGGGCGGTCTGGCTGCTGAGCTTCGAGCTGATCCTCCAGGGGGACCGGCTGCCGGAGGTGCGCAAGCTGCTGATCGAGGCGCAGGAGCAGGGCCGTTCCGGGCTGATTCCGCTGTTCACCGACGTCCCGGAGGCGGACCTGGACCAGGAGACCGTCGACACCGAGGGCCGCCTCTACCAGACCCTCCTGCAGGGCCTCATGGTGCAGTGGGTGTTCGACCCGGGCTCGGCCACCGGCGCGGACCAGCTCACCGAAGGGCTCCGCCGTGTGCTGAAGGCGGCCGGCAGTCAGACGTCCTAAAGCCGCGCCCCCTTCAGCGCCATATGGAGCAGCAGCCGGTCCTCGCCGTCGTCCAGGTCCAGGCCGGTGAGCTGTTCGACGCGGGAGAGGCGGTAGTAGAGGGTCTGGCGGTGGATGCCCAGTTCCGCCGCCGTGCGCCCGGCCTGGCCCGCGCAGTCCAGGAACACCTCCGCCGTGCGGGCCAGTTCACGGTGGGCGGGGGAGAGCAGGACGCGTACGGCAGGGTCGTGGGCCGCCTCGGGCGGGAGGCCTGTCAGCAGGCGGTACGGCCCGATCGCCGACCACTGCGCGACCGGCCCGAACCGGGGCTCCGCCAGGGCCGCACGGGCCGCCGCCGACGCCTCCAGCCAGGCGATGCCCAGCTCGGCGAGGCCATGGCGGGCGCCGGCCACCCCGGCCGCCGTCCGGCCGCCGCCCCGGCTCCCCTCCGCCTCCCGCAGCAGCCGCGTGGCCGCCGTGAGCGCCGGCGCCGGAACGTCCGCCGAGCGCAGTCGCACCAGCAGGGCCAGGCTCTGGCCGCTCGTGCCCCACGGCACCGTGCACAGTGCGGTCGCGGCCGGGATCGTACGCACCGAGGGGGCGTCGTCCGGATCGGCCGAGGGCCAGGGGGCGACACAGACCACCGTGAGCAGGCCCTCGCCCCGCGCGCCCAGCGCCGTCCGCAGTTCGGCCACCGCCGCCTCCTGGTGCCAGCCGCGCTCGGCGGTCAGCGCCGCGCGCAGCTCGCGGGTCAGGTCCGCGCCCGCCTGTGCCTCGTCGGCGAGCAGTGCGCCGATGCGGGCGGCGACCTCCATCGCGGCGGACAGCTGCGCCTCGGACGGGCCCGGCTCGTCCGCGAGCAGCCACACATAGCCGAGGACGACACCCCGATGGCGTACCGGCAGACAGACACGTCCCCGGTAGACCCCCGCCTCGGGAGTCGGCGGAATGCGGACGGGGCCGGTGGCGCGGGCGATTCCGAAGCCCTCGAACCAGGTGCGCACCGCCGCCGTGGAGCGGCGCGTGAGGATGGAGCGGGTGCGGACCGGGTCGAGGGTCGCCTCGTCGAACTCGTCGTCGCCGCTGTCGTAGGCGGCGAAGGCGATCAGTTCGAAGTCCCGGTTCTCCAGGGTCGCGGGGGCGCCGAGCAGCGCCGAGATCTCGTCGACGAGTTCCTGGTAGTCGCCCCGGCCTGGCTTGAAAACGTCCGCCACACGGGCATTCTCCCGCATTCTCCCACCCCTCTCATACAGATGTCTGAGATCCAGGGCACGGATGCGTGACAGCTGTCGATGGCCGACGATCTGAGCAATCCATAGGTTTCACGGTGGTTCTCCGTGCCGTACCCGAATGGTCGGGATTCGGCCTCCTGTTTCCCTTGTGGAGGTGCCCTGTGCTGGGTCCCGTGATTCTCGCCGCGTCGCGCAGCGACCGGATGCGCCGGCTGATCTCGGCCGCACCGGTGACGAAGCCGGTCGTCGACCGCTTCATTCCCGGCGAGACCGTCGACGAGATCGTCCCGATCATCGAGGACCTCGCCGGCAAGGGTCTGGAGGTCACCATGGACGTCGTCGGCGAGGACATCACGACCCCCGAGCAGGCCACGGCCGCACGGGACGCGTATCTGGCGCTGATCGCCCACCTCAAGGAGCTGGGGCTCGGCCCGAAGGCCGAGATGTCCGTCAAGCTCTCCATGTTCGGCCAGGCCCTCCCGTCGCCCACCACCGCCCTGAACGATGGGCCCTCCGGGCCCGCCCCTCGATTCCAGGGCGGCCACGAGCTGGCCCTCGCCAATGTGCGCCCGGTCGTCGAGGCCGCCGCCGCGATCGGCACCACGGTCACTCTGGACGCCGAGGACCACACCACCCTCGACTCGATGTTCGCCATCCACGAGGAGCTGCGGAAGGACTTCCCGGGCACCGGCTGCGTGATCCAGGCCTATCTCTTCCGCACCGAGGCCGACGCCCGCCGGCTCGCCGCGAGCGGCAGCCGGGTGCGTATCGTGAAGGGGGCGTACAAGGAGCCCGCGTCGGTCGCGTACCAGAACAAGCACGAGATCGACAAGGCGTACGTCCGCATCCTGAAGACCCTCATGGAGGGCGAGGGATACCCGATGATCGGCTCGCACGACCCGAGGATCATCGCCATCGCGCAGGACATCGCCCGGCGCGCCGGGCGCAAGCTCGACGAGTACGAGTTCCAGATGCTGTACGGCATCCGCAGCGAGGAGCATGTGCGGCTGGCCGCCGAGGGCCACCGTATGCGCGTCTACACGGCCTACGGCACCGACTGGTACGGCTACTTCATGCGCCGGCTGGCCGAGAAGCCGGCGAACCTCCGCTTCTTCGCCCGCTCGGTCCTCACCAAGAGCTGACATCCACCCGCTCGCAAAAGGAGTTACGGAACCCATGGACGCTGTGACCCAGGTCCCCACCCCCGTCAACGAGCCGGTGCACGGCTACGCCCCCGGTTCGCCCGAGCGCGCCCGGCTGGAGGCCAAGCTCAAGGAGCTGGCCGACAACCCGATCGACCTGCCGTGCACCATCGGCGGCGAGAAGCGCATGGGCGGCGGCGAGCCGTTCCAGGTCGTGCAGCCGCACAACCACCAGGCGGTCCTCGGCACCCTGCACAACGCCACCCAGCAGGACGCGCAGGACGCCATCGACGCGGCCCTCGCCGCCGCCCCCGCCTGGCGCGCGCTGTCCTTCGACGACCGCGCCGCGATCATCCTGCGCGCCGCCGAGCTGCTGGCCGGCCCCTGGCGCGAGACCATCGCGGCCTCCACCATGCTCGGACAGTCGAAGACCGCCCAGCAGGCGGAGATCGACAGCCCCTGCGAGCTGGTCGACTTCTGGCGCTTCAATGTCCACTACGCCCGCCAGATCCTGGCCGAGCAGCCCCCGGCCAACTCCCCGGGTGTCTGGAACCGCCTCGACCACCGCCCGCTGGAGGGCTTCGTCTACGCGATCACCCCGTTCAACTTCTCGGCGATCGCGGCCAACCTGCCCACCGCCCCCGCCCTCATGGGCAACGTGGTGGTCTGGAAGCCGTCCCCGACCCAGACGCACGCCGCCGTGCTGCTGATGCAGCTGCTGGAGGAGGCGGGTCTGCCCAAGGGCGTCATCAACCTCGTCACCGGTGACGGCATCCAGGTCTCCGAGGTCGCCCTGGCCCACCGCGACCTCGCCGGCATCCACTTCACGGGTTCGACCAAGACCTTCCAGTACCTGTGGAAGACGGTCGGCAGCAACATCGAGAAGTACCGCTCCTACCCGCGTCTGGTCGGCGAGACCGGCGGCAAGGACTTCGTGGTCGCGCACCCGAGCGCCGACCGCGCGGTCCTCAAGACGGCGCTCACCCGCGGTGCCTTCGAGTACCAGGGCCAGAAGTGCTCGGCGACCTCGCGTGCGTACGTCCCGGCCTCCATCTGGAACTCCGGCTTCAAGGAGGAGTTCACGGCCGAGGTCGACCACCTGGCCATGGGTGACGTCACCGACCTGTCGAACTTCATCGGCGCCGTGATCGACGAGCGTGCCTTCGCGAAGAACAAGGCCGCCATCGACCGCGCCCAGGAGGACCCGACCTGCACGATCGTCGCGGGCGGCTCCTACGACGACTCGGTCGGCTACTTCGTCCGCCCGACCGTCATCGAGTGCAGCGACCCGGAGAACGAGGTCTTCACGACCGAGTACTTCGGCCCGATCCTCGCGGTGCACGTCTACGACGACGAGAAGTACGACGAGATGCTGACTCAGATGGAGTCGGTCTCCGACTATGCCCTCACGGGCTCGGTCGTCGCCAACGACCGCGCCGCGGCGGCTTACACCTCCGAGCGGCTGCGCTACGCGGCCGGCAACTTCTACATCAACGACAAGTCGACCGGCGCCGTGGTCGGCCAGCAGCCCTTCGGCGGCGGCCGCTCCTCCGGCACCAACGACAAGGCGGGCGCCCCGCAGAACCTGCTGCGCTGGACCCTGACCCGTGCCATCAAGGAGGCGCTGGTGGCGCCGACCGACTACACCTACCCGCACATGGGCTGAGACCCCCCTGAGCACCGCCCCCCGCCCCGGGTCCTGGACACCCGGGGCGGGGGGCGGTTGTCATGCGCGGTACTCGCAGGTCGTACGGCCCTCGTACCAGCGGCAGGCCAGCGCCGCGAAGCCGCCGTCCGCGCGGACGGGCACCTGGAGCGTGTCCCCGCCGCGCACCGTGTGCGCCGTGCGCACCAGGCCCGCCGGACCGTCCGTCAGGGTCTCCACCAGCCAGCGGCCCGCGCCCAGCCGCATCGGCACGTCCGCCGTCCGAGCCGCGCCCGCGAAGGTGCCGCCGATGAACCAGCGGTGGTCGGGGGAGCGCCGCGCGAGCGCGGCCGAGCGGCCCGGGTCCCCGGTCAGCAGCCGGGTCTCCTCCCAGTGCGCCGGAAGCTGCTCCAGGAAGCGGCGGGCCTCGGGCCGGGCGTCGTAGGACTCCGGGGTTCCGGACAGGTTCTGGATGCCCGACTCGTACAGCACCGTGAGCCCCAGCTCGCCCGCGTCGGAGCCGGCGTCCGGCCGCTCGGCGCGCTGGAAGGCGCCGGGGGTGAAGTCCATGGAGCCGATGACGTTCCGGGTGAACGGCAGGGACGCCAGCTGCTCGGCGGTGTTGGTGCGCTTCTCCTCACCGCCGACGCCCTCCATCGACATGACCTGCGGCCAGGTGCGCTGGATGCCCTTCGGGATCGTCGAGCCGTGGAAGTTCACCATCAGGTGGTGGCGAGCCGTCGACCGCAGGACGTCGTCGTACCAGCGCATCCGCTCCTGCGACTCCGAGTTCATGAAGTCGATCTTCACTCCCTTGACGCCCCACCGCTCCAGTGTGCCGAGCCACTTCTCCCGCTCGGCCGGGTCGGTGAGCAGCGTGTAGTGCAGCCACACATGGATGCCGACGCCCTTCGCCGCGGCGTACCGCACCAGTTCGGGCATCCAGCTGTCCGTCTGCCAGTCGGGGTCGACGACGTCCCAGGCGTCGGGCTCGAAGTACCAGCCGGCGTCCACGACTTCGTACGGCCAGCCCCGTTCGGCCGCGTAGTCCACGTACTTCTCCTGTGCCGTGAGACTCTGCCCGGCCTGCTTGCCCCCGGCCAGCCAGGTCCACAGTGCCGGGCCGGGCCTGATCCAGGAGGTGTCGCGGACCCGGGAGGCTGGGGCGAGGTCGTCCACGAGGGTCGACTCGGTGACGGTCGCCAGGTCGCCGGTGACGACCGCCCGCCAGGGGGTGGTCAGGGCTCCGGCGGTGTGCACCGGGGCGTCGTCGGCGAGGCTCACCCCGTAGGTCGCCGAGCCCGCCGTGTGCGTCAGATGGGCGCCCGCGTAGGTGCCGGTGACATCGGACTCGGCGATCAGCGCCCAGCCGCCGTCCGTGTGGAAGAGGGACTGCATCATGTACGTGCCCGCCGGTGCCGCCGCGGCGGACTCGTAGCGCCGGAAGGGCAGCTCGTTGTCGGAGCGATAGGCGCCCAGGAGGGCGCTCGCGCCCGCCGGGAGCGTGAAGGCGGAGGTCTCGCGCAGGACGTCGCCCTGGTTCCGCGGCAGCACATAGCGGTAGGCGACGCCGTCCGGGGCGACGCGGGTGACCAGGTCGAGGCGGGCGCCCGTCGCCGTACGGAAGCGGAAGCGGGCCTCGGTCATCCGCACGACACGCACCCGGGACTTGCCCGTGGTGCTCGCGTACTGCTCCCGTACCGGCCGCTCGCTCCGGCCGATCAGGCTGAGCCCCTCGGACAGATCGGACCGTTCGGTGACCAGGCCGACCGGTGACGGCTCCAGGACCGTGCGGCCGTCGCGTCGTACGGCGAGCGTGGGGCGGCCGTCGGCGGGGTCGAGCGTGACGGCGGCGGTCGGGGCGTCGCCCGGGCCTCTCACCTCCCAGGTCGTGACCGCTGGCGAGGTGCCCGCCCGGGCCGGGAGCGCCGACGCGGTGGTGGCGAGCAGTGCGGAGCAGAGGGCCAGGGCGATGGTGCGGAGCCGTGGTCGGGCGGTCATAGGGAACCTCTCCCTGTCGCAGTCATCCGATGACTGTGAGAGTGCTGTCGCTATATGTGCCATGTCAAGGCGGGGGGCGGCGTAATACATCGGATTAGCAGTCAGACACGTGTGGATCGGTCACGTACGAGAACCCCGGGGAAGGCCATACTGGGCCGGTGGCCATCAGTCTGCGCACCGTTCACACCGCCTACCTCGATCCCGCCGAACTCCGCGCCGCCCGCGCCCTGTTGGACGAAGCGTTCGGCGGCGACTACGACGACGAGGAGTGGGAGCACGGGCTCGGCGGGCTGCACGTCCTGGTGAGCGACGACCGAGGGCTCGCCGCCCATGGGTCCGTCGTCATGCGGCGCGCCCGCTACCGCAAGCACTGGCTGCGCGTCGGGTACGTCGAGGGCGTGGGGGTGCGTCCGGACGTCAGGCGCCAGGGGTTCGGCGGGCGGGTCATGGCCGAGATCGAGCGGATCGTCGAGGGCGCCTACGACTTCGGGGCGCTCTCGGCTAGCGACCAGGGCATCGCGCTGTACCGCGCCCGGGGCTGGCAGTTGTGGTCCGGCCGACTGTGCGCCCTCGGCCCCCACGGCGAGGTCCGACTGCGTGGCGAGGAGGACTGCACCTTTGTGCGTCCGGCGGCCGCGGGCCCGCTCGACCCCAAGCACAAGCTGGTCTTCGACTGGCGGGACGGCGACGTGCTCTGACGGCCCGGGGCGCCATGAGAGCAGGTCACGGCCGGGCGGTCCGGTCCACCGTCTCAGATAGTAGGAAGTCCGAGTAATCGTGGAGACAGACGCCCGGTCCTCGCTTAGTTTTGTAGGAGCCGAACGTCTCGCTCGATCCAGCGAATGGCGGTCGTGAGCCGGGCCCGATGCAGGTCACCCCTGCGGCACCGCTCCCCGCCCTCCGGCGTCTCGTATCCCCTTTCCGCACTCCCGGATCTCGAAGGAGTCGATTTCCCATGGCCGAGACGACCGCCCGCCGCCGAGTCCGTCACGTTTCCCGTACGAGTGAGTCCGACCGCAAGAACGCCGCCGCCGCGCTCCAGCGCGCCCTCGACCGCCGGGACAACGGCGGCGCGACGGGCCACTGAGCCGCCGTAGAGCGGCACGTTCCGAGCCGGGAGCCGCGCCCGTGGGGTGCGGCGCGGTCGCACGCACCGCGCCGCACCCCGAACCGAGCCGTACGGGTGGACCGGGGAGGACACGGCGGCACGCCATGTCCGTATCCCGGACAACCCGTGTCATCCCATGGGACAAGGAGTACGGTGCCGTCATGTCTCGCAGCATCAATCTCGCAGTGATTCCCGGTGACGGCATCGGCCAGGAGGTCGTGGCCCAGGGGCTGAAGGTCCTCTCCGCCGTCCTCCCGGAGGATGTGAAGCTGGAGACCAAGGAGTACGACTTCGGCGCCCGGCGCTACCACGCCACCGGTGAGACCCTCACCGACGCCGACCTGGAGCAGCTCAAGCGGCACGACGCGATCCTGCTCGGCGCGATCGGCGACCCGTCGGTCCCGTCCGGCGTCCTGGAGCGCGGCTTCCTGCTCAAGCTCCGCTTCGCCTTCGACCACCACGTCAACCTGCGGCCCTCCAAGCTGCTCCCGGGCGTCGAGACCCCGCTCGCGGGCCAGCCCGAGATCGACTTCGTCGTGGTCCGCGAGGGCACCGAGGGCCCGTACACGGGTAACGGCGGCACCATCCGCACCGGGACCCCGCACGCGGTCGCCACCGAGGTCTCCCTGAACACCGCGTTCGGCATCGAGCGTGTCGTGCGCGACGCGTACGCCCGCGCACAGGCCCGCCCCCGCAAGAAGCTGGCCCTCGTCCACAAGAACAACGTGCTCGTGCACGCCGGTCATCTGTGGACGGACATCTTCAACAAGGTGGGCGAGGAGTTCCCCGAGGTCACCACCGAGTACATGCACGTCGACGCGGCGACGATCTACCTGGTCACCCAGCCCGAGCGCTTCGACGTGATCGTCACCGACAACCTCTTCGGCGACATCATCACCGACCTTGCCGCCGCCATCTCCGGCGGCATCGGGGTCGCCGCCTCCGGCAACATCAACCCGTCCGGCGCGTTCCCGTCGATGTTCGAGCCCGTGCACGGCTCGGCGCCCGACATCGCGGGCCAGGGCAAGGCCGACCCGTCGGCCACCGTCCTGTCGGTCGCCCTCCTGCTGCGCCACCTCGGCCACGAGACCGAGGCCGCCCGTATCGAGGACGCCGTCTCCGCCGACCTCGCCGAGCGCGTGGGCGGGCCCGCCCGCACCACCGACGAGATCGGCGACGCGCTCGCCGTACGAGTAGCCGGCTGACCCGCCCGCCGCTCACATCCTGAGAAAGGCCGCCGGGTCGCGACGCGCCCGGCGGCTTTGCCATGCCGTCGCCGGGTGTCACCATCGACCCACTCCTGGGCCACTTCCTGGGCCGCGTTCACCCCGTTCCGTCCATGGCTTTCGGCTCCGCTCCGGCAGGGGGGACTCCCTTCGGGTCCTCGCTTGCGATAATCGAACGAGGAGCCGCGGTATGAGGGAATGCTCGGACGTCCTCACACCTGCCGCTGGAGGCGCGGGCGTGAGCGCGGCCCGTCAACACAACCGGTGAAGGACAACCACACATGACGACGCCCACGATCGAGTTGAAGCCCTCCGCCAGCCCGCTCTCCGACGCGGAGCGGAAGGCCATCCTGACCAACCCCGGGTTCGGCCGCCACTTCACCGATCACATGGTGACCATCCGGTGGACCGAGGGCCGCGGCTGGCACGACGGCCAGCTGGTCCCGTACGCCCCGATCTCCCTCGACCCCGCCACCAACGTTCTGCACTACGCGCAGGAGATCTTCGAGGGCCTCAAGGCGTACCGCCGGCCCGACGGCTCGGTGGCCACCTTCCGCCCCGAGATGAACGCCCAGCGCTTCCAGCGCTCGGCCCGGCGCCTGGCCATGCCCGAGCTGCCGGTCGAGACCTTCATCGAGGCCTGTGACGTGCTCGTCCAGCAGGACAAGGCGTGGGTGCCGGCGCACGGCGGCGAGGAGTCCCTGTATCTGCGCCCGTTCATGATCGCCACCGAGGTCGGTCTGGGCGTCAAGCCCGCCAACGAGTACCTGTTCATCGTCATCGCCTCCCCGGCCGGCGCCTACTTCGCGGGCGGCGTCAAGCCGGTCTCCATCTGGGTCTCGGAGGACCGGGTCCGTGCCGTCCCCGGCGGCATGGGCGACGCCAAGACCGGCGGCAACTACGCGGCCTCCCTGCTCGCCCAGGCCGAGGCGGCCGCCAAGGGCTGCGACCAGGTCTGCTACCTCGACGCCGTGGAGCACACCTGGGTCGAGGAGCTGGGCGGCATGAACCTGTACTTCGTGTACGGCAACAAGATCGTCACCCCGACGCTGACCGGCTCGATCCTGGAAGGCGTCACCCGTGACTCCCTTCTGACCGTCGCCCGCGACCTCGGCTACGAGGCGGAGGAGCGCCGCGTCTCCGTCGACGAGTGGCAGGCCGACTCCGAGAACGGCACGCTGACCGAGGTCTTCGCCTGCGGCACCGCGGCGGTCATCACCCCGGTCGGCACGGTCAAGCGCACGGGCGCCGAGTGGAAGCAGTCGGGCGGCGAGCCGGGCGAGGTGACCGTGAAGCTCCGCGAGGCCCTGCTGGACCTCCAGCGCGGCACCCGCGAGGACACCCACGGCTGGATGCACCCCCTCGGCTGATCCCAGGCACCGAACAGGGCCGCCCCGGACCCCGCGTCCGAGGCGGCCCTTTCGTATGACCGCCGGGAGGTTAGAGCTTTACTCAATGTGACATGACCGATGTCCCTGGCACATGGTTCCCTTCCTGCAATCTGGCGTTTAGAGTGCTGCTCTAAAGTTCGGATGCAAGGAGGTGCCGCCGCATGAGACTCACCCCCACGGAACGCGACCGGCTGCTGCTCTTCGGGGCCGCCGAACTGGCCCGCGCCCGCCGGGCCCGGGGACTGAGGCTGAACGTGCCGGAGGCCACCGCGCTGATCGCGGACACCGTCTGCGAGGCCGCCCGCGACGGCAGGCGCCTCGCCGAGGCCATCGAGGCGGCCCGGTCCGTGCTCGGCCCGGACGATGTGCTGCCGGGCGTCGCGGACGTCGTCACCGAGGTGCATGTCGAGGCCGTCTTCGAGGACGGGTCACGGCTCGCCGTGGTCTCCGACCCGATCGGGGGCGGGCTGGGCGGCGAGGCCCCGGGCGCCCTGCTGCCGGGCCCGGAGCACACCGATCCGGAAGCGGTCGTCCGGCTCGCGGTCACCAACACCGCGACCGTGCCCGTCTCCGTCACCTCCCACTTCCACTTCTTCGAGGCCAACCCCCGGCTCGACTTCGACCGCGAGAAGTCCTACGGCATGCGGCTCGCCGTGCCCGCCGGGTCGTCGGTGCGGTTCGGGCCCGGCGAGCGCGTCGAGGTCGGACTCGTACCGATCGGCGGCGAACGGATCGCGATCGGCTTCGCGGGACTCGTCGACGGGCCGCTGGACGTGCCGGGGGCGAAGGAGGAGGCCCTGCGCCGGGCCGCCGCCTGCGGATATCTGGGAGCTTCGGGGACCGGGCGTGAAGGAGACGCACGATGAATCCGTACGAGTACGCCGCCGCCCACGGCCCCCGCGCGGGCGACCGCGTCCGCCTCGGTGACTCGGGCCTGGTGATCCGCGTCGAGTCCGACGCGCAGAAGTACGGCGACGAGTTCCTCGCCGGCTTCGGCAAGACCGCCCGCGACGGCCTGCACCTCAAGGCGGCGGCCGTGCGCGAGACCTGCGACGTCGTCATCAGCAACGTGGTCGTGATCGACGCGGCCCTCGGCATCCGCAAGGTGTCCATCGGTATCCGCGAGGGGCGCATCTGCGCGATCGGGCGCGCCGGCAACCCCGACACCCTCGACGGCGTCGACGTCGTGGTCGGCACGGGTACGTCGATCGTCTCCGGTGAGGGGCTGATCGCCACCGCCGGGGCCGTCGACACCCATGTCCATCTGCTGTCGCCGCGCATCATGGAGGCCTCGCTGGCCTCCGGCGTGACCACGATCATCGGGCAGGAGTTCGGCCCGGTGTGGGGCGTCGGCGTCAACTCGCCGTGGGCGCTGCGGCACGCGTTCAACGCGTTCGACGCCTGGCCCGTCAACATCGGCTTCCTGGGCCGCGGTTCGTCGTCCGACCCCGCGCCCCTGACCGAGGCGCTGGCCGAGGGCGGCGCCTCCGGCTTCAAGGTGCACGAGGACATGGGCGCCCACACGCGCGCCCTCGACACCGCCCTGCGCGTCGCCGAGGAGCACGACGTCCAGGTCGCCCTGCACAGCGACGGCCTGAACGAGTGCCTGTCCGTCGAGGACACGCTGCGGGTCCTCGACGGCCGCACCATCCACGCCTTCCACATCGAGGGCTGCGGCGGCGGCCATGTGCCGAACGTCCTGAAGATGGCGGGCGTGCCGAACGTCATCGGCTCCTCCACCAACCCGACGCTGCCCTTCGGCCGGGACGCCGTCGCCGAGCACTACGGCATGATCGTCTCGGTCCACGACCTGAAGACGGACCTGCCCGGCGACGCCGCGATGGCCCGCGACCGCATCCGCGCCGGAACCATGGGCGCCGAGGACGTGCTGCACGATCTGGGCGCCATCGGCATCACCTCCTCGGACGCGCAGGGCATGGGGCGCGCGGGGGAGACCGTGCGCCGCACCTTCGCCATGGCCGGCAAGATGAAGGCGGAGCTGGGGCCCCTGGAGGGCGACGGCCCGGACGACGACAACGCCCGCGTCCTGCGCTACATCGCCAAGCTGACCGTCAACCCGGCCATCGCCCACGGCCTCGCCCACGAGGTGGGCTCCCTGGAGGTCGGCAAGCTGGCCGACATCGTGCTGTGGCGGCCGGAGTACTTCGGCGCCAAGCCGCAGCTCGTGCTCAAGGCCGGCTTCCCGGCGTACGGCGTGGTCGGCGACCCCAATGCGGCCACCGACACCTGCGAACCCCTCGTGCTCGGCCCGCAGTTCGGCGCGCACGGCGCGACCGCCGCCGACCTCTCCGTCGCCTTCGTCGCCCAAGCGGCCCTGGACCAGGGCTCCGACCGGATGCCCACCCGGCGCAGAAGGGTCGCGGTCCGCGGCACCCGTGGCATCGGCCCCGCCGATCTGCGCCTCAACTCCCGTACGGGAGCCGTCGACGTCGACCAGCGCACCGGGCTGGTCACCCTCGACGGCGCGCCGGTCCGCTCCGAACCCGCCGACTCGGTGTCCCTCAACCGCCTGTACTTCCTGTGAACCCGTGAGGACTCCCGCCATGAGCACCCCCGCCGCCGACGGCTTCAGCATGCCCGCCGAGTGGGCGCCGCACGAGCGCACCTGGATGGCCTGGCCGGGCCCCAATCCGACCTTCGGCGACCCCGGTGACCTCGCCGCCGCCCGCGCGGCCTGGGCCTCGGTCGCCCGCGCCGTCCGCCGCTTCGAACCGGTCACCGTGGTCTGCGGCCCCGGCCGTTCGGCCGATGCGCGCGCCCTGCTGGGCGACGGCATCGACCTCGTCGAGCGCGATCTCGACGATGCGTGGATGCGCGACATCGGCCCCACTTTCCTGACCGACGGGCGTGAACTGGCCGCCGTGGACTGGACGTTCAACGGCTGGGGCGCCCAGAGCTGGGCCCGCTGGGAGCACGACGCGAAGATCGCCGGGTATGTCGCGGACCTCGCGGGCGCGCGGCCGTACGTCTCGAAGCTGGTCAACGAGGGCGGCGCGATCCACGTCGACGGCGAGGGGACCGTCCTGCTCACGGAGACCGTACAGCTCGGCCCTGAACGCAACCCGCACTGGACGAGGGAGCAGGTCGAGGCGGAGATCCACGCCCACCTCGGCACCCGCAAGGCGATCTGGCTGCCGCGCGGCCTGACCGCCGACTACCCCCCGCACGGCTTCGGCACCCTCGGCCATGTCGACATCGTCGCGTCCTTCGCCCGCCCGGGCGTGGTCCTCGCCCACCACCAGCCGGACCCCGCGCACCCCGACCACGAGGTCACCCAGGAGGTCATCGGGATCCTGAGGTCCGCCACCGACGCCCAAGGCCGCGCTCTGGAGGTCGTCGAGGTGCTGGCGCCGACCGTCCTGGAGACCGACGGCCACTGGGCCGACTACTCGTACATCAACCACTACCTGTGCAACGGCGGCGTCGTGCTGTGTGCCTTCGACGACCCCCGCGACGAGACGGCCGCCGATCTCTTCCGCCGGCTGTTCCCGGAGCGGACGGTGACGCTCGTGGACGCCCGGACGATCTTCGCGGGCGGGGGCGGCATCCACTGCATCACTCAGCAGCAGCCGAGGGTCCTCGGGTAGAACGTACGGGTGAAGGTGATGTTCTGTGCCACCTGCGGAAGACGGCTGACCGAGCCGGTTCGGCGGCTCGACGGGATGCCCGGGAGGTGGATGGCCGACGAGCGAGGGTTCCTGGTCTCCGACGGCCCGCGCGGCACGTACGTCCTGCACCCGCTGGGCGTCGTCGGCCTCGAACTCCACCCCGACGTCTCCCGCCGCGGCGGCTGCTGCGGTGCGAGCCCCGATCACGGGGTCGACCGCGTGTGTTCCTGCGCGGCCGGGGTCGCCGTCGAGGCCTCCGACTGCTCGGGCGGACATGAGACCCGGCTCGTCCCGGACGCCGTCCGCGTGGACGCGGTGCGGGACGTGGAGGCGGCCGGATGACCCGCAGCCGTCAGGCCGCCCCGCCCCGTGAGGACGTCCTCGCCGCTGCCATGGGCATGATCGCCGAGCGCGGTCTGGAGCAGCTCACCATGGCGGCGCTCGGCCGCGAGGTCGGGATGAGCAGCGGCCATCTGCTCTACTACTTCCGCTCCAAGGACGAGCTGCTTCTGCAGGCCCTGGAGTGGAGCGAGGGCAGACTCGGCGCCGAGCGCGCGCGGCTGCTCAGCCGGCGGGCCCCGGCCCGGGAACGGCTCGACGCGTATGTCGACCTGTACGTCCCCGACGGCCACCGCGACCCGCACTGGACCCTGTGGCTGGAGGTCTGGAACCGCTCGCAGAACGCCGACGACGACGCCCGCGACCGGCAGGCCGCCATCGAGGGCGCCTGGCACCGCGACCTGGTGGCGCTGCTCGCCGAGGGGGTGTCGAGGGGCGAGTTCCGGCCGGTCGACCCGGACCGCTTCGCCGCCCGGCTGCGCGCCCTTCTGGACGGCTTCTCCATCCATGTCGCGATCGGCCTGCGCGGCACCGGCCGGGAGCAGGTTCTTCGCCATGTACGGGAGTTCCTGGACCACTCGCTCGCGCTCACGGACGGCTGATCAGCCGCGCTGGTCGTACGTCGTCGGGCGCATTGGCCCGGGGCGGGCACCTCCCCTGTCGAGCGGATCCGCCGAAGGCGTCGGCGTCGCCGACCTGGTCGCCGGGGACACCGACGACGCGGCCGACCTCTTCGTCCGCCGGCGAGGTGACCCCGCCCCGCGCCATGAACGCAATGAACGAAAAGCGAGGCGCTCTTGTCGCACTCGCGAACGCCCGGCACGTTACGGTCCATGGGACGAGAGCACTGGAAGAGAATCTGGGTCGGCTCGGCCGGCAACATGGTGGAGTGGTACGACTGGTTCGTCTACGCGAGCTTCGCCACCTACTTCGCGGGGGCCTTCTTCCCCGACGGGAACCCCACGGCCCAGCTCATGAACACCGCGGGCATCTTCGCGGTCGGCTTCTTCATGCGCCCGGTCGGCGGCTGGCTGCTCGGCCGGGTCGGTGACCGCAAGGGCCGCAAGGCCGCACTGACCCTCACGGTCACGCTGATGTCCGCGTCCGCGATCCTCATCGCGATCGCGCCGACCTACGCCGTCGCCGGGTACGGCGGCGCGTTCGTCCTGCTGGTCGCCCGTCTGTTGCAGGGCCTCTCGGTGGGCGGCGAGTACGCGGCCAGCGCGACCTATCTCACCGAGGCGTCCGACCCGAAGAGACGCGGCTTCGCCTCCAGTTTCCAGTACGTGTCGATGACCGTCGGCCAGATCGTGGGCCTCGGTCTCCAGATCGTCCTGCAGCGCACGATGTCCGACGACGCGCTGCACAGCTACGGCTGGCGCATCCCGTTCGTGGTGGGCGCCCTCGGCGCGGCAGTGATCTTCTATCTGCGGCGCGCCATGCTGGAGACGGAGGTCTACGAGGCCGACGAGACCGGCGGCGAGGAGCGCGGCACGCTGCGCGCGCTGTGGCGGCACAAGCGCGAGGCCTTCCTGGTGATCGCCCTGACGATGGGCGGCACGGTCGCGTACTACACGTACACCACGTATCTCACCAAGTACCTGTCGAACTCGGCGGGCCTGTCCAAGCAGACCGCGACCCTGGTCTCCTTCACCGCGCTGATCGTCTTCGCCTGTCTCCAGCCGCTGGCCGGCCGGCTCTCGGACCGGATCGGCCGCCGTCCGCTGCTGATCACCTTCGCGGTCGGCTCCACGTTCCTGACCGTGCCGATCATGACGCTGCTGAAGCACGCGGGGAGCTTCTGGCCGGCTCTCGGGCTGTCGCTCCTGGCCCTGGTCGTGGTCACCGGATACACGTCGATCAACGCGTGCGTGAAGGCGGAGCTGTTCCCGACGGGGATCCGCGCCCTCGGCGTCGCCCTTCCGTACGCCCTGGCCAACGCGCTGTTCGGCGGCACGGCGGAATATGTCGCCCTGTGGTTCAAGAACGCGGGTATCGAGTCCGGTTTCTTCTGGTACGTAGCGGGTTGTGCGGCCGTGTCGCTGGTGGTCTACGTCACCATGCGGGAGACCCGGGATCTGGACCTGGCTCGGATGGACGCCACCGAGCCGTCCACGCTGACGACCGCATCCTGAGACAGCGGTGAGCGCCGGGGGCGGAATGTGCCAGACTGCCCCCGTGCTTACGTTCGCCATGATGATTGGCAGCAGGCGCGCCGGTCCGCAGTGACCGCCTCGTACGACCAGGTACGGGCGGCCATCGTCGTCCTCGACCCGCGCGCAGACCTCTCGCACCCGCGAGAGGTTTTTCGTTTTCCTGGCCCACCATCAGCCGGGAGCGGAGGCGCGAGGGACCATGGAAGGACGGTGGAGCCGGTCATTCCGGTAGACCGAGATCCCATACAGGAGCCTTGAGACCATGACGGCAACCAGCGAACTCGACGATTCGTTCCACGTCTTCGACACCACGCTGCGCGACGGCGCGCAGCGCGAGGGCATCAACCTCACCGTCGCGGACAAGCTGGCCATCGCACGGCACCTGGACGACTTCGGCGTGGGCTTCATCGAGGGCGGCTGGCCCGGCGCGAACCCGCGGGACACCGAGTTCTTCGCCCGCGCCCAGCAGGAGATCGACTTCCGGCACGCCCAGCTCGTCGCGTTCGGCGCCACCCGCCGGGCGGGCGGCAAGGCGTCGGAGGACCCGCAGGTCAGGGCGTTGCTGGAGTCGGGCGCGCCGGTGATCACCCTGGTCGCGAAGTCCCATGACCGCCATGTCGAGCTGGCCCTGCGCACCACGCTCGACGAGAACCTGGAGATGATCCGCGACACCGTCTCGCATCTGCGGGCCGAGGGCCGCAGGGTCTTCGTCGACTGCGAGCACTTCTTCGACGGCTACCGGGCGAACCCGCAGTACGCCAAGGCGGTGGTCGGCGCGGCGCGGGAGGCGGGCGCGGACGTCGTCATCCTCTGCGACACCAACGGCGGCATGCTGCCCGCGCAGGTCCATGCGGTGGTCGCCACGGTCCTCGCGGACACGGGCGCCCGGCTCGGCATCCATGCGCAGGACGACACGGGGTGCGCCGTGGCGAACACCCTCGCGGCGGTGGACGCGGGCGCCACACATGTGCAGTGCACGGCGAACGGCTACGGCGAGCGGGTGGGCAACGCCAACCTCTTCCCGGTCGTGGCGGCCCTGGAACTGAAGTACGGCAAGAAGGTGCTGCCCGAGGGCAGGCTCCGCGAGACGACACGCATCTCCCACGCGATCGCCGAGGTCGTCAATCTGACGCCTTCCACGCATCAGCCGTACGTGGGTGTCTCGGCCTTCGCGCACAAGGCGGGTCTGCACGCGTCCGCGATCAAGGTGGACCCGGACCTGTACCAGCACATCGACCCCGAGCTGGTCGGCAACACCATGCGGATGCTGGTCTCCGACATGGCGGGCCGGGCCTCGGTGGAGCTCAAGGGCAAGGAGCTGGGCGTCGACCTGGGCGGCGACCGGGAGCTGGTCGGCCGGGTCGTGGACCGGGTCAAGGAGCGCGAGCTCAAGGGATACACCTACGAGGCCGCGGACGCGAGCTTCGAACTCCTGCTGCGCGAGGAGGTGGCGGGGAAGCCGTTGCGCTACTTCCGCACCGAGTCCTGGCGGGCCATCGTCGAGGACCGCCCCGACGGCACCCACGCCAACGAGGCGACGGTGAAGCTCTGGGCGAAGAGCGAGCGCATCGTCGCGACCGCGGAGGGCAACGGCCCGGTCAACGCCCTGGACCGGGCGCTGCGGGTCGCCCTGGAGAAGATCTACCCCCAGCTCGCCGCGTTCGAGCTGGTCGACTACAAGGTCCGCATCCTGGAGGGCAAGCACGGCACGCAGTCCACGACCCGCGTGCTCATCTCCACCTCCGACGGCCTGGGCGAGTGGTCCACGGTCGGCGTGGCGGAGAACGTGATCGCGGCGTCCTGGCAGGCGCTGGAGGACGCGTACACCTACGGCCTGCTGCGGGCCGGGGTGGAGCCCGCGGAGTAACGCCCCGGGGCGGCGGGCCTCAGCAGGATTCCGCGGCGAGCTTCTCGAAGTCGCCGCGGCTCATGGCACGGCCGTCGGCCCGGACCTGGCCGGGGCGCAACGCGGCGAAGTCCTCCGCCGAGAAGGTGAGGACGCCGTTGTAGGAGTCGCCGGTGACGTAGTGGCCGAAGGACAGCGTGTAGGTGTGGTGCGGCAGCAGCCGCCGGGCTCCCCGGTGGCGGGCGTGCCAGCGGGCCGGGGGTGTGAACAGCGGGAACGCGGCGTCTCCGGTGTGCTCGCCCCGTGTGTCCCAGCCGGTGGTGACCAGGCCCCCGGCGTCGGAGCCGGCCCGGCCGTCGAGGGCCGGGCCCCGGTACGCGTCGTCGCCGCACGGCCGGATCAGTGCGTTCGGCGCGCCGTCCGCGCCCGGCCCCACGGCCACCAGCGGCAGATCGACCGCCGCGCAGCCGCCCAGCAGGGCCGTCGCCCCGACCGTGCCGGCCACCGCCAGGACCGTCCGACGCATGGGCGCCGCCCCCTCCCGTCGAGAGGGCGGCGCCCGCCGTCACCTCTCGGCTACTGAAGTCGCCACTTCTGGTTCGCCGCACCCGTGCACGACCAGATCTGCGCCCGTGCCCCGTTCGCCGACGAGTTGTCCGTCACGTCGAGGCACTTGTTCGCCGCAGGGTTGACCACATCACCTGTCGAAGCGTTGTACGACCACTGTTGTGCACCGGTCCCGTTGCAGTCGTACAACTGGACCTTGGCTCCGTCCGCGGTCGAACCACCCGACACATCCAGGCACTTGCCGAGCGCCTGAAGGGAGCCGTCGCTCTTCACCGTCCACTGCTGGGCGCTCGACCCGTTGCAGTCGTAGAGCTGCACCGCGGTGCCGTTGGCGTTCGACGCCCCCGCCACGTCCAGGCACTTGCCCGCGAGGCCCAGGAACGCCCCCGACCGGTCACCGCCGCCCGACTGCGTCCCCGACCAGGTGAACGTCGCCGACGTCTTGCCGGGCAGCGAGTAGGTCGCGTGCTGGCCGCCCCAGTCGATGGTCACGGTCTTCGCCGACGACGCGTCGTTGTACGCGATCAGGGCCTTGGAGCCGTCCGGGTTCCGCCAGGCCACGTTCGGCACCGCCGAGCTGGCCGTCGACGCGATGCGCTGCGCGCCCGGCCGTACGAACTTCGTCAGATGGCCCATCGTGTAGTACTCGATCGTGTAGTCGACCGTCCCGCTCGCCCCGTCCCCGTTGTGGACCGTGATCAGGCCGGTGCAGGTGCCGCAGCCGCCGTTGTGCGGGCCCATGTTCTGGTCGACCGCGAGCGACCACTTCGTCACCGACTTCGCCCAGTTCCGGGTGTAGTCGACGATGTTGAGCATGTCCTCGCGCTGCTGGTTCGCGATCCAGGTGCCGCCCGAGTGCTCCGTGCCGAACGCGTCCAGCTGCGGGTACTGGTTGTGGACGCTGGTCTGCTTGGTCACGTCGCCGCCGTACCCGTGCCAGGCGATCCCGCCGAAGTTGGGGTGCGAACGGACCGCCGCGTCGTCCACCGTCTGGGCGGCGTAGTTGTCGTAGGTGTCCCAGTTCCAGTCGTGCGCCAGCACCTTGGTCGACAGACCCGCCGCCTGAAGCTTCGGCAGCAGTTCGGTCTTGGTGAAGTAGGCGAGCCCGGACGCGTTCCAGCTCATCGACGGATAGCCGGAACAGCACGTCGGCTCGTTCTGGGCGGTCACATAGGAGACGGGGACGCCCTGGTCCTTGTAGGCCTGGAGGTACTTCACGAAGTACGACGCGTAGGCCCCGTAGTCCTCCGATTTCAGCCAGCCCCCGTTGAGCTGCCCGCTGTCCTTCATCCAGGCGGGTGCCGTCCACGGGGTGGCCATCACGGTCAGCGAGGGGTTGAGCTGGAGCGCCTGCCGGGTCAGCGGCACCACGTCGGCCAGGTCGTGCGCGATGGAGAACTTCGCCAGACCGGGGTCCGTCTGCCCGGCCGGCACGTCGTCGTACGTGTAGCCGTAGCGGGCCAGGTCCGAGGCGCCCATCGGGTTGCGCAGGAACGACAGCCCGATCCCGTCGGTCGGCGAGAACAGCTTCCGCATGGTCGCGTCCCGCGTCGTCTGCGACAGCGCCCCGCTGCTGTTCATCAGCCAGGCCGCGGTGTCCGTGAACGACGCGCCGCCGCCGGTGAAGGTCTGGTAGCGGGTGTTCTCGTCGACGGTGATGTTCTCGCCGTCGCCGCCGGTGCCCGACTGGAACGCGAACGGCGTCTGTGCCTGGAGTCCGCGGACCACATGCCGTCCGCCGCTGTCGTCGGTCGTGGTCAGCCAGGCCGTGACCTGCTCGCCGGCCGCGTGGGCGGGCAGGGTGCCCGCCGCGGTGAGTCCGGCACAGGTCAGCAGCCCGGCGAGGAGCACGCGCGCCGCGCGCAGAGGTCGTCTCATGGAGCGCCGCCCTTCTGGGGTGGGGGATGGGAGGCGTGCGAGGCGTGAGTAAATGACGACGCCGGGGCCGCGTCAAGGGGGTGTGCGTTCAGTTCCCGAAGGAACAACACACCTTCTTCCGCAGGGACTTGGGTCTGTACCTGTTCTGACGTGAAGTCTTGACGGTGGCGCGGTGCGCCAGTTAACTCACGGCGTGATCTAAGTCGTAAGCCCACTATGGGGACTACGAGAGCCCAAGGGAAGGTCCATGCGAAGAACCGCCCTGATCGCCTCCGCCGCCCTGCTCACCGGCCTGATCCCGCTCACCGTCGCCGGCACCGCGTCCGGCGCCGACGACCCCGCCCCCGTCCCGGTGGACCGCTTCGAGGGCGAGGTGCCCTTCGCGAGCCAGCCCGCCGAGGGCATCTTCACCTGGGGTGGCGACGCCGACGATCCGCCCGCGCTGCAACTCGCCGACCGGACGGACGCCCCCGAGGGCGCCAAGGTCCTCAGCGGCACTTACGACATCAGCGGCTACGGCGGCTTCACCCATGACTTCGCCGCAGGCCGGCCTGCCCACGACTGGTCCGCCCACCAGGGCATCCGCTTCTGGTGGGACGGCCAGGACAACGGCAAGAAGATCGCCTTCGAGATCAAGGACGGCGGCGCGAACGGCGAGGCCTCCGAGCTGTGGACGACCTCCTTCACCGACGACTTCAGTGGCTGGAAACAGATCCAGATTCCGTTCAGCGACTTCGTTTATCGCACGGACTACCAGCCCGTCGGCGGTATCGACCATGTCCTCGGCCTCACCGAGATGTGGGGGTACGCGGTCACCCTCCCGCCCGGCGTCAAGGGCCGCTTCGCCATGGACGACGTCGAGCTGTACGGCAAGGCCGACCAGTCCCGGCGGGCCTCCGTCACCACGGACTCCGCCGTCTACCCGGTCAGGGAGGGCGGCACGGCACGGGTGAAGGTCACCGTCGCCACCACCGGCTCCGCGCCCCTCGACGAACCCGTCACCGTCGCCTACGACACGGCCGGCGGCACCGCCGGGTCCGGCACCGACTACACCCCGGTCAGCGGCACCCTCACCTTCCCGGCCGGGACCGTCTCCGGCAGCACGCGAACTATCGAGGTGCGCACCCTCAAGGGCAAGGCCGCCGAGGCCGCCGAGGCGATCCCCCTCCAGCTGACCGTCACCGGCGCCAAGGCCCCCGCCGAGACCCCGCAGGTGGTCATCGACGCCCATGGACTGCCGTACCTGGACAGCAGGCTGCCCGTGCAGAAGCGGGTCGCGGACCTGCTCTCCCGGATGTCCCTGGAGGAGAAGGCCGGCCAGATGACCCAGGCCGAGCGCGCCGGCCTCACCTCCCAGGGCGACATCGCGGCCTACGACCTGGGCTCGCTGCTGTCCGGCGGCGGCTCGACCCCGACGCCCAACACTCCCGAGGCGTGGGCGGAGATGATCGACTCCTTCCAGCTGCGGGCGCAGGCGACCCGGTTCCAGATCCCCCTGATCTACGGCATCGACGCCGTCCACGGCGACAACAACCTCGCCGGCGCCACGATCATGCCGCACAACATCGGCATCGGGGCCACCCGCGATCCCCAACTCGCCCAGCAGACCGGCGCAGTGACGGCAAGTGAGGTAAGGGCCACCGGCATCCCCTGGGACTTCGCGCCCTGTCTGTGCGTCTCGCGTGACGAGCGCTGGGGCCGCTCCTACGAGTCCTTCGGTGAGGACCCGGCGCTGGTGAAGTCCATGGAGACGATCATCCAGGGTCTCCAGGGACGCGCGGACGGCCGGGACCTGAGCCGGAACGACAAGGTCCTTGCCACCGCCAAGCACTTCGTCGGCGACGGCGGCACCGAGTACGGCTCGTCGACCACGGGCTCGTACAAGATCGACCAGGGCGTCACCAAGGTCACCCGGCAGCAGCTGGAGGCCGTCCACCTGGCCCCGTTCCAGACGGCCGTCGACCGCGGCATCGGCTCGGTCATGCCGTCGTACTCCTCGCTCGACATCATCGGCGACGGCCAGGGCCCGGTGAAGATGCACGCCCGCGCCGACATGATCAACGGCGTGCTGAAGGACCGGATGGGCTTCGACGGGTTCGTCATCAGCGACTGGAACGCCATCGACCAGCTCCCCGGCGACTACGCGTCCCACGTCCGCACGTCGGTCAACGCCGGCGTCGACATGATGATGGTGCCGTACACGTACAAGGACTTCCGTACGACGCTGATCGACGAGGTGAAGGCGGGCCGCGTCAGCGAGAAGCGGATCGACGACGCCGTCTCGCGCATCCTCACGCAGAAGTTCCGGCTGGGGCTCTTCGAGCACCCGTACGCCGACACGAGCGGTGCCGCCGACATCGGCTCCGCCGCGCACCGGGCCGTCGCCCGGCAGGCGGCCGCCGAGTCCCAGGTGCTGCTGAAGAACGCGGGCGGCGTGCTGCCGCTCAAGAAGAGCCAGAAGGTCTACGTCGCCGGATCCAACGCCGACGACCTCGGCAACCAGACCGGCGGCTGGACCATCACCTGGCAGGGCGCCTCCGGCACCCACACCCAGGGCACGACCATCCTCCAGGCGATGCGCAAGGCCGGGGGAGACATCACCTACTCCAAGGACGCCTCGGCACCGCTGAACGGCTACGACGTCGGGGTGGTCGTCGTCGGCGAGACCCCGTACGCCGAGGGGGTCGGCGATGTAGGCAACGGACACTCCTTGCAGCTGTCCGCCGCCGACCAGGCCGCCGTGGACAAGGTGTGCGGCGCCATGAAGTGCGCGGTGCTGATCGTCTCCGGACGTCCGCAGCTGATCGGCGACCGGCTCGGCAGGATCGACGCCCTGGTGGCGTCCTGGCTGCCGGGCACCGAGGGCGACGGCGTGGCGGACGTGCTCTACGGCCGACGCCCGTTCACCGGGCAGCTCCCGGTGACCTGGCCGAAGTCGGAGGCCCAGCTGCCGATCAACGTCGGTGACGCGTCGTACGACCCGCAGTTCCCGTACGGCTGGGGACTGACCACGCTCACCAAGGTCCCGGCAGGGGGCGCGGCGACCCTGAAGGCACTGTCGCTCGCGGCCGCGCTGGCCGAGCGGTCGGGCTCCGCGAGCGCGGGCCGTGAGATCGTCACCAAGGCCCGGCTGCTCGTCCAGCAGAAGGCGGGATCCGCGCTCACGGCGGCGGTCGCGGGACCGTTCGCGGACGCGGACCATCTGCTGCTGACGGGGAAGTACACGGCGGCGGTGGCCAAGCTGACGGAGGCGTACCGGGCGGTGGCCTGACATCTCCGTAGATCCGTAGATCCGTAGATCCGTAGATCTGTGGATTTATGGATCCGTGGACCCCTGGAAGGGGGCGGTGCACATCGGGCACCGCCCCCTTCCTGCCGCCCCGTTCCGATCGCCTTCGGGTAGCGTCGAGGTATGAAGGCCGTACTGGTCAAAGGACTCGCCGTACCGCTGGTCGCGCTGCTCATGGCGGCCCTGACAGTGCTGTACGCGGGCGCCCCGCGCGCCCAGGCCGCGACGGACGTCTCGGCCGTCGCCACGGCGCTGCGCAAGAGCCCCGTCTACGTCGATCCGGCGGCCTCCGCGCAACTGTCCGCCCCGGACGCGGACGCCCTCGCGAAGAAGATCGAGGACGCCGGCAAACCGGTCTTCGTGGCCGTCCTGCCCGCCGGCTATCCCACCCAGAACCTGTTCTCCGACCTCCGCACGGCCACCGGCATCACCGGTGTGTACGCGATCCGCCTCGGCGACCGCTTCGACGCCCGGGCCGACTCCTCGGTGCTGCCCCGCACCGCCGTGCGGAACCTGGTCACCAGCGTGCAGGGCGAGTCCCCCAAGGCCCAGCTCAACGACTTCACCGACCGTGCGCTCGCCAACGTCCGGGGCCACGCCCCGTCGACCTGGAGCGGCTCGGGCGGCAACGGCGGGGTCTCCTCCACCGCGTTGATCGCGGTCGCCGCGGTGCTGGTGGCCGGCGGCGCGGGCGCCTACGCGCTCGTCCGGCGCGGGCGGCGCCGGCGGGAGGAGGAGCAGCAGGCCGCGCTGCAGAAGCTGCAGGTCGTGGTCGACGAGGACATCACCGCCTTCGGCGAGGAGCTGGACCGCCTCGATTTCCACCCCGGGGAGGCGGGCGCGGACGACGCGATGCGCGCGGACTACGAACGGGCTCTGAACGCCTACGACCAGGCGAAGTCGGCCATGGCCGCGGCGCAGCGCCCGGAGGACGTGAAGGCCGTCACCCAGGCCTTGGAGGACGGGCGCTTCTCGCTCGCGGTGCTCGCCGCCCGTCGGGAGGGGCGCCCCCTGCCCGAGCGCCGGCCGCCGTGCTTCTTCGACCCGCGCCACGGACCGTCCGTCGCCGACGCGGTCTGGACACCCCCCGGCGGCGCCTCGCGCGAGGTGCCCGTCTGCGCGGCGGACCGGGCCCGGCTGGCCGACGGCCTCGACCCCGCGGTGCGTGAGGTCGACACGGACCACGGCCGCCGCCCGTACTGGGACGCCGGCCCGGCCTACGGCCCCTGGGCGGGCGGCTACTTCGGCGGTGGCATCCTGCCCGGCCTGCTGGTCGGCACCCTGCTCGGCGGCATGATGTCCACCCCGTCGTACGCGGCGGACTACGGCGCGGGCTACGGCGACTTCGGCGGCTACGACGGCGGAGACATGTCCGGCGCGGACTTCGACCCCGGGGACTTCGGCGGCGGATTCGGCGACGGCGGGGGAGGCGACTTCGGCGGGGGCGGCGGAGGGGACTTCGGCGGGGGGTTCTGACGCCGGCCGACCCGGCTGACCCGGCTGCCGTCCGGCCCGGCTGCCGTCCGGCCCGGCTGCCGTCCGGCGCGTCTGGCGCCCTCGTGGGGCGTGTCGGTGGTCGCGAGCCGCTCCGTCAACGCGGCCGCCGGCGCCAGCACCCCGCGTTCCGTGTCGCCGAGCGAGGCGAGCCCGGCGGACAGCCAGGCGTCCCGCTCGGCCATGTCCCGCGCCAGCCTCCGGTGCGCGTCCTCGGTGAGCCGCAGCACGGACTGACGCCGGTCCACGGGGTCCGGCTCCCGCGCCATCAGCCCCTCCGTCTCCAGTTCGGCGAAGACTCGGGTGAGCGACTGCGGCCGCTGCCGCTCGGCCCCGCGATCTCGCCGGGCGTCGCGGGGACAGGTGCAGATGGCCGAGCTGTCCCTGCTGCTCGGCTGTTCCGGCCAGAACGCCCAGAACCTGCTGCCGACCCGTCTGGAGGCCACTCGCGGTCGGTGCGGTCCTGCCCGTGGTGGCGGCATGGTGGCTTCTGCCGGTGCGGGGGCGGCCCAGGGCGCGTTCCCGGGGGCGGTGCCGCCGATCCGAGAGCCTTCCGGCGGCCGTCACCGGGGACACCGGCCACTGATGCCGAGAGCCCGCTCTCCGTAGGGGAATCGGAGGACGGGCTCTCTCGGGCAGACCGCGGGGCGCCGGGGCTACGCGGTGTTCGTCGCGGGGGCGGGTCAGGCCTGCTTGATCGCCGAGATGTCGAAGACCAGCTTGATCTTGTCCGAGACCAGCACACCGCCGGTCTCCAGGGCCGCGTTCCAGGTCAGGCCCCACTCCGAGCGCAGGATCTCCGTCTTGCCCTCGAAGCCGACGCGCTCGTTGCCGAACGGGTCCTTGGCCGCGCCGTTGAACTCCAGGTCGATGCTGACCGACTTGGTGGTCCCGAGGATCGTGAGGTCGCCGGTGATCCGGTAGTCGTCGCCGCCCAGCGCCTGCGCCCCGGTGGAGCGGAACGTCATCGTCGGGTGGTCGTCGGTCTTGAAGAAGTCGGCGCTCTTGAGGTGGCCGTCGCGGTCGGCCGAACCCGTGTCGATGCTGTCCATCTTCACGTCGATCGTGGCGCGGGACCGGGAGGGGTCCGAGCCGTCGAGGTGCAGCGTGCCCTCGAAGTCCTGGAAGCCGCCCTTGACGTTCGTCACCATGGCGTGGCGGGCCACGAAACCGATCGTGGTGTGGGAGGGGTCCACGACGTAGTCACCGGTCAGCGCGGCGAGGCCGGGGTTCACCACGGCGGTGGCGGTGGCGGTGCTGGTCTTGCGGCCGAAGATGCCCATGATCTTGCTCCTTGGGGGGACGGTTCCCGGCTTCCGGACGGAAGACCGAGGGACTGAAGAAGCGGTTGAATCTTCAATGAGTACCGATGTGAACGACGGTAGCCGCATCCCGTTCAACTTTCAACCTTGTTGCGGGCGGGTACGGTGGAGGACCGCCGTTCGAGGTCCCCTGTCACTCCGGGGATGGCATGTGCGGCGCCGAATCCGTCGTGGTGTCCGGGTGACCGCTTTGTGTGAGCCCTACAACGCTCGGCCCCCTGGAGCAGTCGGATCGGCTGCATCGGGGCATGGTTCTGTTCAGGGGTACCAGGAAAACGGGCCGGAGACTGTACGGAGTCAACGGGCCGCTTTGCTTGGTGGACTTCGTAAGGTCGCTACATGACCGTTTTGGACGAGGCTGTAGGTTCCGGGAGCGAGCCCACCGACGCGCGCGGGCGCGTCGCCGAACTGCACGAGATTCGTGCACGGGCCCTCGCGGGCCCCAGCGAGAAGGCGACCGAGGCGCAGCACGCGAAGGGCAAGCTCACCGCCCGGGAGCGCATCGAGCTGCTCCTGGACCCGGGGTCCTTCCAGGAGGTCGAGCAGCTGCGTCGGCATCGGGCGACCGGGTTCGGCCTGGAGGCCAAGAAGCCGTACACCGACGGTGTGATCACCGGTTGGGGCACGGTGGAGGGCCGCACGGTCTTCGTCTACGCCCATGACTTCCGCATCTTCGGCGGCGCCCTCGGCGAGGCCCATGCCACCAAGATCCACAAGATCATGGACATGGCCATCGCGGCCGGCGCGCCGCTGGTCTCCCTGAACGACGGCGCCGGTGCCCGTATCCAGGAGGGCGTCAGCGCGCTCGCGGGCTACGGCGGCATCTTCCAGCGCAACACCAAGGCCTCCGGCGTCATCCCGCAGATCAGCGTGATGCTCGGCCCGTGCGCGGGCGGCGCGGCCTACAGCCCCGCCCTCACGGACTTCGTGTTCATGGTCCGCGAGACGTCCCAGATGTTCATCACGGGCCCGGACGTGGTCAAGGCCGTCACCGGCGAGGAGATCACCCAGAACGGCCTGGGCGGCGCCGACGTGCACGCCGAGACCTCCGGCGTCTGCCACTTCGCGTACGACGACGAGGAGACGTGCATCGCCGAGGTGCGCTACCTGCTGTCGTTGCTCCCGCAGAACAACCGCGAGAACCCGCCGCGGGTCGAGCCCACGGACTCCGTGGAGCGCCGCGGCGACGTCCTGCTGGACCTGGTCCCGGCCGACGGCAACCGCCCGTACGACATGGCCAAGGTCATCGAGGAGATCGTCGACGACGGCGACTACCTGGAGGTCCACGAGCGCTGGGCGCGCAACATCATCTGCGCGCTGGCCCGGCTGGACGGCCAGGTGGTGGGCATCATCGCCAACCAGCCGCAGACTCTCGCCGGTGTCCTCGACATCGAGGCCTCGGAAAAAGCTGCGCGCTTTGTCCAGATGTGTGACGCTTTTAACATTCCGCTGGTGACGCTCCTGGACGTTCCCGGGTTCCTGCCCGGGGTCGACCAGGAGCACGGCGGAATCATCCGTCACGGCGCGAAGCTGCTGTACGCCTACTGCAACGCGACCGTGCCGCGGATCTCGCTGATCCTGCGCAAGGCGTACGGAGGCGCGTACATCGTCATGGACAGCCAGTCCATCGGCGCGGACCTCACCTACGCCTGGCCGACCAACGAGATCGCCGTGATGGGCGCGGAAGGTGCCGCCAACGTCATCTTCCGCCGTCAGATCGCGGGCGCGGAGGACCCGGACGCCATGCGGGCCCGGATGGTCAAGGAGTACAAGTCCGAGCTGATGCATCCGTACTACGCGGCGGAGCGGGGCCTGGTGGACGACGTCATCGACCCGGCCCAGACGCGCGAGGTGCTGATCAAGTCCCTGGCGATGCTGCAGGCGAAGCACGCGGACCTGCCCGCCCGTAAGCACGGCAACCCCCCGCAGTAACCGAGCGGATCCATCGCGGCAACCCCGCGGACCCCTCTCTTACGGAGACTGACACCCATGAACACTCCCGACATCCGCGTCGAGAAGGGCCACGCCGAGCCCGAGGAGGTCGCCGCCATCACGGCCGTCCTCCTGGCCCGTGCGGCCGCCCGGCCCGCCGTCTCCCCGTCCCACCGTCGCCGCGCCAAGGCCGGCTGGCGCCGCCTGGACCGCGAGCCTGGCTTCCGGGCGCCCCACAGCTGGCACAGCTAGTCTCACGCCGCTCCAGCGGTGCGCGAAGGGCCCCTCCACTGCGGAGGGGCCCTTTTCGATGTCCGGACGCACTCCGCTGTCCGGGCGCCGCCGGACTCGGACGTCCAGGCGCACACAACGAAAATCCCCGCGCCACCGAGGGACGCGGGGATTACCCGATGACTGGTGTCCGCCTAGCGCAGGCGGGCCATCAACGCGTGCTCGACCAGGGTGATCAGGGCACTCTTGGCGTCCGCGCGGTGGCGGGCGTCCGTGGTGATGATCGGGGTGTCCGGTCCGATCTGCAGGGCCTCGCGGACCTCGTCGGGGTTGTACGGCTGGTTGCCGTCGAAGCCGTTGAGGGCGATGACGAAGGGCAGGCCCGAGTTCTCGAAGTAGTCGACCGCCGGGAAGCAGTCGGCCAGACGGCGGGTGTCGACCAGGACGATGGCGCCGATGGCGCCGCGGACCAGGTCGTCCCACATGAACCAGAAGCGGTCCTGGCCGGGGGTGCCGAACAGGTACAGGATCAGGTCCTGGTCCAGGGTGATACGGCCGAAGTCCATGGCCACCGTGGTGGTGGTCTTGTCCCCGGTGTGGGTGAGGTCGTCGATGCCCGCCGAAGCAGACGTCATGACGGCCTCCGTGCGCAGCGGGTTGATCTCCGAGACAGCGCCGACGAACGTGGTCTTGCCCACGCCGAAGCCGCCCGCCACCACAATCTTCGCGGAGGTGGTGGAGCGGGAAGGACCGCCGCTAGAGCTTGCGAAGTCCACTGAGCACCCTTTCGAGCAGTGTCACGTCTGGCTGGCCGCCGGCGTTCTCGTCGCCGCCGGGCTGATGGATGGCGACCAGACCCGCCTCCGCCAAGTCGGCGACGAGGATTCTGGCCACGCCGAGAGGAATCGTGAGCAGTGCCGAGATCTCGGCGACCGACTTGATCTCCCGGCAGAGGTTGCAGATCCGCTGATGCTCGGGCAGCTGGCCCTGCATCTGGTGCGGCTGCGCGGTGGTGTGCACCAGCGCCTCGATGGCGAGCTGGTAGCGCGGCCTGGTACGGCCGCCCGTCATGGCGTACGGACGCACCAGAGGGTTGTTCGACGCCCCAGCGGGCGCCGGCTCGGGGGACCGGCGCTGCGGCTGTACGGGCTGGATGCGCGGCGCCGGCGGCTGGTCGTACGGCGACGGGCCGGGACCCTGGGGCGCGTACGGCTGACGCCGCTGGCTCGGTGCGGAGGGGAAGTTGTACCGGTTCTGTTCACCCTGGCCCTGGCCGGGGCCATAGGACCAATTACCCGCGGGCGAACCGCCTGGGGGTGTTGCCACGTTCTCTCCTCCTCCGACTGCGCTGGGCACCCATCCTCGTGGAAGCCGCGTCCCGAAACCTTACGGTGCCGGGACGCCAATACACACCGTTCGTCTGCTAGTTGAGAAGGCTTCCCTGGAGCTCCGCACGAAGGTCCGGAGTAAGGACCGTACCCGCACGGTCCACCAGGAGGGCCATTTCGTACCCGATGAGGCCGATGTCCGCCTCCGGGTGCGCGAGGACCGCGAGCGACGAACCGTCGGAGATGGACATGATGAAGAGGAATCCCCGCTCCATCTCCACAACGGTCTGGTTCACGCTGCCGCCCTCGAAGATGCGGGAGGCACCCGCGGTCAGCGAGGTCAGACCGGACGCGACGGCCGCCAGCTGGTCGGCGCGATCACGCGGGAAGCCTTCGGACATCGCCAGAAGGAGTCCGTCGGCGGAGACCACCACCGTGTGGGACACACCGGGGGTGTTGTCCACGAAGTTGGTGATCAACCAGTTCAGGTTCTGTGCCGCCTGGCTCATCGGGCTCACACTAACGCTCCTGGTCGTAGGTGCTGTCAGGACCGAAGCCCTGGCCGTTCGTTTCACTGCCTGCGCTGCGTCCGCGTTGGACACCTCGACGCAGGTTGCTCAGCCTGCCCCGGACATCCTCCGGGGCACGGGAGACCTGTGGGCCTCCCTGCGGGGTCGTTTCCGCGGCGCCCTCCATCAGGTTCGCCTTGGGCACGCGCCGCGGCAGACCGGAAGAGGTGACCCCGCCCGCCTTGGGCTTCCGGAGCTGCGACGCCTGCTGCCACCGCTGGTCGTTGGCGGAGCGCCAGTCGTCGTTCGTCTCCGTGGCCGCCGGCGGCTCCTGCGTCACGGGCTGCGGTCGGCCGCCCGTGCCGTTCGCGGTGGAGCCGCGGCGGGGCAGTCCGGCGTCGGTCATCGTGTGACCAGCGGAGGGGGTCGGTCCCGGACGGTCGAAGCCTACGCGGTCCTGCTCACTTGCGTCAGCGGCCTGCGTGGATTCCGTTTCCGGAGCGTAATCGGCCCGGTAGCCGTTCTGGAAATCGTCCCGCTTCGGCCAGTCGCCCTGATAGGACGACTCGTCGAAGGCCGCGAACGAATCCGAGGCGGTGGCCCGGCCCGCGGAGTGGTTCTGCTGGAGCGGCTCCGTATAGCCGGGCTCCGGGTAGCCGCCGCCGGAGGGGAAGCCGTCACTCTGCGGCAGGGAGCCGTTCTGCGAGAAGTACTGGTCCTCGTACGCCGGCTGCTGGGGCTCCTCGTACGCCGTCTGCTGATCGTACGCGGCCTGCTGGTCGCCGTAGGCGTGCTGGCCGTTGTCGTACGTCTGCCGGCCGTTGTCGTAGGTCTGCTGCGCGTTGTCGAACCCGGACTGGGGCGCCTGGAAGTTCTCCTGGTACCCCGGAGCGGGCTCCAGCTCCTCCTGCGGCCTGGCGTGACCCTGTGTCTGGGCCTCCAGGGCCGCACGGCGCCCCTCGCGCATCAGCGAGCGGCCGACGGGGTCCAGCCCGCGGAGGTCGTCCGGGACCTCGGAGTACTGGCTGTCGTCGAAGCCCAGCTCCGCGGCCGTGCGCAGCGGCTGCGGCGACCCGAAGTCCTCGCCCTGGAACTGCTGCTCGGGGATGATCTGCGAGACCGTGAACTCGTCGCGCTCCAGGGGCTGTTCGCCGCCACCGCCGTGGGTGATGGCGTCCGGGAGCATGACCAGCGAGGTGGTGCCGGCCTGCTCGCCGGAGGGGCGCAGCTGGACGCGGATGCCGTGCCGGTCGGACAGCCGGCCGACCACGAACAGACCCATGCGCTGGGAGATCGCGGCGTCCACGGTCGGCGGGTTGGCCAGCTTGTGGTTGATGTCCGCGAAGTCCTCGGCCGTCAGGCCGATGCCCTTGTCGTGGATCTCGACCATGACGCGGCCGTCGGGCAGACGGGTCGCGGTCACCCGGACCTTGGTCTGCGGCGAGGAGAACGTGGTGGCGTTCTCCAGCAGCTCGGCGAGCAGGTGCACGAGGTCGGTCACGGCGCGGCCGTGAATCTCGGCCTCCGGGACGCCGGAGAGCTCGATGCGCTCGTACTGCTCCACCTCGGAGGAGGCGGCGCGCAGCACGTCGACCAGCGGGACCGGCTGGTCCCAGCGGCGGCCGGGCTCCTCGCCGGCGAGGACGAGGAGGTTCTCGCCGTTGCGGCGCATACGGGTCGCGAGGTGGTCCAGGCGGAAGAGGTTCTCCAGCTGGTCCGGGTCGGCCTCGTTGTTCTCCAGGTCGGTGATCAGGGTCAGCTGGCCCTCGATCAGCGACTGGTTACGGCGCGAGAGGTTGGTGAAGATCGCGTTGATGTTGCCCCGCAGCAGGGCCTGCTCGGCGGCGAGCCGGACGGCCTCGCGGTGGACCTGGTCGAAGGCGCGGGCGACTTCGCCGATCTCGTCCGTCGTGGCGATCGGGATGGGCGCGACACGGGTGTCGACACGGCCGGGGTCGGTCCGGGAGAGCTGGTCGACCAGCATCGGCAGCCGCTGCTCGGCGACGCCGAAGGCGGCGTTGCGCAGCTGGCGCATCGAGCGGCTCATCTGGCGGGCCATGAGGCCGGCGATGATGAACGCGGCGAGCAGGGCGACGATGACGATGGCACCGGTGATGAACGCGGACTGCTGGGCGTTGTCGGCGATGGTCGAGGCGTCCGACACGGCCTTGTCGGCCAGGTTGAACTCGAGCTGGCGGTAGGCGTTGTACTTGAGGGTGTTGACCGCCCACCAGTTCTGGGGGGTGACGCCTTCCTGGGCCAGCGCGGCGCGGGCCGTGTCACTGGTGGACTGCGTCGTGGCGAGGGCCTGCACCATGTCCTGGTCGGACTTCGGCGGTACGTAGGTCTGGCCCTTGGCCCTGGCCTCCGCGGCGGCCTGCTCTGCCTGGGTCTTGCCGTCCGCCTTCACCTGCTCAGTGGCCTGGTCCAGCTTCCTGGCGTCGGACGCGGTACCGCCACCGATGTACTCCTCGACGGCGATGCCCTCGAGGTAGGCGTACGAGGACAGGGCGACGCGCTGGCGGGCCAGGTCGTCGGCGGCGGGGTTGTGCTCGACCAGCATGTGCATGCCGATCGAGCGCTCCAGGGACAGCGCGGCCTTGGTGAGCGAGATGGCGTAGACGGTGCGGCCGTAGCTGGTGATGTTGCCGGTGCCGAGTCCGAGTTCGTTGGCGAACTCCATCAGCGGGTGCGCGACCCCGACATAGCCCTCCTCGGTCCCCACACCCTTGACCTTGGGGGAGTTGGAGTACGCGAGCTTCCGCAGCGCCGGCAGCTTGGTCTCGGCCTTGCGGAAGATGGACAGGCGCCGCTCCAGACCCGACGTGTGCGGCATGTTCTTCGCGGCCTCGTCGAAGGCCTGGGCGGCCTTGTCGGTGGCGGCCTGCACCTGGACGACGGTCGGGTTCTTCTGGCCGCCGCTGCCGGGGGTCAGAAGGGGGGCGGCGGAGGCGTCGCGCTCCTCGTAGAGCCGGTCGGCGTAGGCCAGGGAGGCCTGCACGAGACGGGCGGTGTTCTCCGCGTCGCGCGCCTGCTGCCAGGTGTCGATCGAGCTCTTCACCTGGAAGCCGCCCATGACCAGGCCGACCAGCACGGGTATGAGCAGGATCGCGTTCAGCCTGGTCGGCACGCGCCAGTTGCGCGGGGAGAAGCGGCTGCCACTGGGCGGCGTGGCCGTCGGCTCCGGACCGGGCACTTGTGCGGGTGCCGCTCCGCGCGGCGGCGGGGTGAAGTTGCCCCGTGCCGACGGCTCGGGACTTTTCTTGCTTCGCCTCACTCGACCAACAACCTCTCGGCGACGGCACCTACGTCGTGCCGCGGTGTCTCCAGAGCCCTGTCTGAGACTGGTACGTCCTTGACTACTGGGCAGTTCAGGCATTCCAGCACGTCAACCTGCGCGATTCCAAACACTCGGAAGTGAGGGTTCCGCCCGTTGTAAGCGCCAGATAAAACGGTCATAAAGAGCGAGCCCCGCCAAAAGGCGGGGCATTTGTGAGCGCAGCGACACCGACCGACCGCGACGCGTGGCGATACCACCGGATTTCTCTGTCGAAACGTTATGAACAGCGGGGCCGACCGTGTCAAACGCCACAGTCGGCTCCCGCATATCTACGACAACTGCCGTATGGCGGCGACGACTTGATCTACCGCAGACGGGCCATGAGGGCATGCTCGACCAGCGTGATCAGGGCACTCTTGGCGTCCGCGCGGTGGCGGGCGTCCGTAGTGATGATCGGGGTGTCCGGTCCGATCTGCAGGGCCTCGCGGACCTCGTCGGGGTTGTACGGCTGGTGCCCCTCGAAGCCGTTGAGGGCCACGACGAAGGGCAGGCCCGAGTTCTCGAAGTAGTCGACCGCCGGGAAGCAGTCGGCCAGACGGCGGGTGTCGACCAGGACGATGGCGCCGATGGCGCCGCGGACCAGGTCGTCCCACATGAACCAGAAGCGGTCCTGGCCGGGGGTGCCGAACAGGTACAGGATCAGGTCCTGGTCCAGGGTGATACGGCCGAAGTCCATGGCCACCGTGGTGGTGGTCTTGTCCCCGGTGTGGGTGAGGTCGTCGATGCCCGCCGAAGCAGACGTCATGACGGCCTCCGTGCGCAGCGGGTTGATCTCCGAGACAGCGCCGACGAACGTGGTCTTGCCCACGCCGAAGCCGCCCGCCACCACAATCTTCGCGGAGGTGGTCGCCCGCCCGCCGTCAGAGCTTGCGAAGTCCACTGAGCACCCTTTCGAGCAGTGTCACGTCCGGCGCGCCGCCGTTGTTCTCGTCGCCACCTGGCTGGTGGATCGCGACGAGACCGGCTTCCGCGAGGTCCGCGACGAGGATCCGTGCCACACCGAGCGGCATGGCGAGCAGCGCCGACACCTCGGCCACCGACTTCACCTCGCGGCACAGGTGGCAGATCCGCTGGTGCTCCGGCAGCAGTCCCATCAGCTGGGCCGGGTCGGCCGTCGTGCTGATCAGCGCCTCGATGGCGAGCTGGTAGCGCGGCCGGGTCCGGCCGCCGGTCATCGCGTACGGACGTACCAGCGGCTGGTCGCCCTCGTCCCCGTACGGCTCGGCGTACGGATCATGATGGGCGGTGGGCGGGGTCATGAATCCTCCGGGCGGGACAGCAAGTCGGTCAGTCGTGCCGTCTGACGGGGCCGGTGGGGGGATTGTGGCGGCCGGACGGTGATTTGGTGAGGTGAGTGGTGCCGGTTCCTATCAGTGGAGCAGACTGCCCTGGAGCTCGGCGCGAAGGTCGGGCGTGAGGACCGCACCTGCGCGGTCCACCAGGAGCGCCATCTCGTAGCCGACGAGGCCGATGTCGCACTCGGGGTGGGCGAGCACGGCGAGCGACGAGCCGTCCGAGACGGACATGAGGAAGAGGAACCCTCGTTCCATCTCGACGACCGTCTGTGCCACGGTGCCGCCCTCGAAGATCCGGGATGCCCCGGCCGTCAGCGAGGTGAGCCCGGAGGCGACGGCCGCCAGCTGGTCGGCGCGATCGCGCGGGAAGCCTTCCGACAGCGCCAGAAGGAGTCCGTCGGCGGACACGACGACGGTGTGGGACACCCCGGGGGTGTTGTCCACGAAGTTGGTGATCAACCAGTTGAGGTTCTGTGCCGCCTGGCTCATCGGGCTCAACTAACGCTCCTGCTGGTGAGTGGGGCTGGGGAAGCTGCCGGTCTGGCCGGTACCGGCCTGGCGACCCTGAGCGATGCCCCGTCGGAGATTGGTCAGCCGGCCGCGTACGTCGTCAGGCGAACGCGAGACCTGCGGACCGGTTTGGTGCTGTTGCTGCTGAGCGGTACCCGGCACGAGGTTCGCACGCGGGACCCGGCGCGGCAGGCCGGAGGTGGTGATGCCGCCCGCGGCGGGCTGCCGCACGCGCTCGGCCTGACGGACGAGCTCGTCGTTCGGCGAGGTGCGCCAGGACGCGTTGGCGGCGGCCGGACGCTGAGGTGCCGCGGGGGACTGCTGCTGTTGCTGCGGGGCCTGCGGCGCGGAGCCGTTGCTCTGCTGCTGCTGGCCCTGCCCCTGCCCCTGTCCGCGGAACCAGTTGGTCTCCAGTGTGTCGTACAGCGGCGTGCGCCCGTCACCGGGGCCCGGCGCCGGCGGGAGCGCCTCGGGCTCCTGGCGGCGCGGCGGCTGCTGCTGCGGACGGTGCTGGGCCGGCGGCAGGGACGCGCCGTAGCCGTCGCCCGCCGGCTGCGGCCGCTCGAACTGGCCGGAGCTGGAGGAGTCCTGGCGGTTTCCGTAACCCGGGGCGGCGTACTGGCCGGTGCCGGAGGCGTCGTAGCCCTGGGCCGGGTACTGGCCGGTGGCGGCCGGGTCCTGGGCGCGGCCGCCGGGCGCCGGGTACTGGCCCGTGCCCTGGCCACGGCCCTGGGCCGGGAACTGCCCGGTGTCCTGGCCACGGCCGGGCATCGGGAACTGCCCGGTGTCCTGCTGGCCACGGCCCTGAGCCGGGAACTGCCCGGTGTCCTGACCACGGCCCGGCATCGGGTACTGGCCCGTGTCCTGGCCACGGCCCTGGGCCGGGAACTGGCCCGTCGCACCGCCCGGGTTCCCGCCGCCGAAGACGTCCCCGCGGACGAACTGGCCGCCGTTCTGCCCGGCGTTGGCGTCCGGTCGCGGGAACTCGGGAGCGGCCGGGAGTCCCTGGCGGTCGTCGACGCGCGGGATCTCGGCGGTCGCGCCCGGACCCTGCCGGTCGTCGATCCGCGGCATGGGGGACGTCGAGGTCAGGGCGTCCGGCTCCTCGTGGCCGCGCGGGGCGTCCAGCGAGGCACGCGGCACCGGCGGCTGAGCGTTCTCGTCGCTCCAGCTCGGGGTGCGCTGCTGCTGGCTGCCACCGGGCAGCTCGGCGCGGGAACCGCCGCGGCCGGGCAGCTGCGGACGGCGCCGTCCGCCGCGCTCCTTGGGCTGCTTCTGCTGAGACTGCTTCTGCTGCGGCTGCTGAGACTGCTGCGGAGCGCCCGCCGGGGCGCTGTCCCCGAAGCCGGCCGGGCGCGTACCCGGGCCGTCGCCGAGGCCGCCGTCGCCGAAACCACCCTGACGGGAGCCGGAGTCCTGGAAGGAGCCGCCCTGGCCGAAGGCGCCCGAGCCCGCCGAGCCCGGTCGGCCCTGCTGCGGGGAGCCGGGACGGCCGCCGGGGGTGTTGCCGGGGAGCGCGGCCCGCGGGCCCGCTCCGGGACCCACCTGCCCGCGCTGCGGGGCGGCACCCAGTGCGGAACCGCCGGCCGAACCGGTACCGAAGGACGAACCGCTCTGCTGGGCCTGGCGACGGGCCGCGGCCGCGCCCGCGGCGGCCTGCGCGGCGGCCGGACCGCCCGCGGAGGGCGCACCCGGCTTGCCGGGAGCGGGCTTCTTGCCGCCCTGGGCGACGTCGACCGGGAGCATGACCAGCGCGGTCGTACCACCGGAGTCGGAGGGCCGCAGCTGGATGCGGATGCCGTGGCGCTGCGACAGACGACCGACCACGAACAGACCCATGCGCCGGGACACCGACACGTCCACGGTGGGCGGCGAGGCGAGGCGTTCGTTGATCTGGGCGAGGTCCTCGGGGGACAGACCGATACCCGTGTCGTGGATCTCGATCAGGACGCGGCCGTCGGGCAGCGCGTGACCGGTGACCTTCACCTTGGTCTGCGGCGAGGAGAAGGAGGTGGCGTTCTCGAGCAGCTCGGCGAGCAGGTGTACGAGGTCGTTGACGACGCGGCCGGCGACCTCGGTGGTCGGCACCGCGGCCAGCTCGATGCGCTCGTACTGCTCCACCTCGGACGCGGCGGCGCGGAGCACGTCGACGAGCGGGACCGGGCGGGTCCAGCGTCGGCCGGGCTCCTCACCCGCGAGGACGAGGAGGTTCTCACCGTTACGGCGCATACGCGTCGCGAGGTGGTCGAGCTTGAACAGCGAGGACAGCTGGTCCGGGTCGGCCTCGCGGGACTCCAGTTCGGAGATCAGCGACAGCTGGCGCTGGATCAGACCCTGGGAGCGACGCGAGAGGTTGGTGAACATCGCGTTGACGTTGCCCCGGAGGAGGGCCTGCTCGGCGGCGAGGCGGACCGCCTCGCGGTGCACGTCGTCGAAGGCCGCGGCCACCTGGCCGATCTCGTCCCGGGAGTGCACACCGACCGACTCCACGGACGTGTCGACGTCCTGCGGGTCGGACTCGGACAGATGCTTGACCAGCTCGGGCAGACGGTCCTGGGCGACCTTGGTGGCGGTCTCCTGCAGACGGCGCAGCGAGCGGATCATGGAGCGGGCGACGACGAAGGCGCCGACGAGGGAGACACCGAGCACGAGCAGGACCAGCGCACCGGAGATGATCGCCTCGTTCTGGGAGGCGCTCTTCAGCTCGCGGGCCTTCTGCTCCATCTGCTCGAGCAGCGTGCCCTCGATCTTCTTCATCTGCTCGAGCTTGGTCGAGTCGTCGTCGACCCAGTCCTTGTACGAGCGCTTGTCCTGGTTGCGCATACCGGACGAGCTCTTCAGGACACGGCTGGCGTACTGGTCGGCGGCCTCGATCGTCGGGCTGCCCTGGTCGATCGGCTTCGTCAGGTCCTCGGCGCCGTCGCCGTAGATGCTGCGGAAGCTGTCCAGTTCGGAGTCCTGGCTCTCCAGGGCCGACAGGGCGTACTGCCGGTCGTTCTCGGAGAGGTTGCCGAACGTGTCGATGTTCGCGGGCAGGGCGGCAGCGATCACCGCACGCTGCATGGAGGCGTACTCCTTGGCGGTGGAGAAGGCCGCCAGGGCACGGGTGCGCTGGATCATCTCCGGGTTGCTGGTGGCCTCCGCCATGTCCTGGGAGAGGCTGAGCAACTGCGTGATCAGACGGTGGTACGCCTCGACCGTCTGCGTGGAGTTCTTCGGGTCCTTGTAGGCGGTGGCCCGGATCGCGCTGAGGTTGTTCAGCTCGCTCGCGATGCCGACGACGCTGTCGCGGACACCGGAGAGCTGGCCGCTGTCGGAGGCGTCACCGATCTCCTGGGTGCCCTCCAGGAAGGAGGAGCGGGCGTTGTTGGTCTTGTCGCGGACACCCTTGACCGTGTAGTCGGACGCCGTGGCGCCGTGGGCGAGCGGACCGGCGGACTGGTCGCGCTCCTCCTGGAGCGCGGCGGCCAGCTGGGTCGCCTGCCTGGTCATGTCCGTCAGCAGCTTCATGTTGTCGAGCTGCTGGATCTGGTCCATGTTGTCGCTGATGCGCAGGGCACCGAGCGAGGTGGCGGCGACCACGGGGAGCGCGAGCAGCGACACCAGGCGCGTGGAGATGCGCCAGTTGCGCAGTGCTATGCGCGATCCGGGGTCGAGTGATGTCGTTGTCTTCGGCGGGGCCGGCGGCGTGGGTGCCGTGGAGCCCGTGGGTGCGCCAGGTCGCCCTGGCCGCTCGGGACCACTGCCGGCCGCGGCCGGTCCTGGGTTCTGGGCGTGCTGGGGCGAGGAACCGCGGTCGGTCCCGCCGTGCGGCTCCGGCTCGGCCGAAGCGCTGCCATCCCTCTTGAAACGTCCCTGCACTAGCGTCGCAACCTCTGGACCAGGCGTCCCCCCGCGTGAACGGACGGGACGGTGTCGGCGTCTTGGGGGGCGTCCTGAATACGCCCCCCGGGTGGTCGTGAGTGACCGGCGCTGGCTCCCCCTCCCCGTCGCTGCCCGGCGCTGCGTTGCGCCCCCTGCGCGCCGGTGCGATCCCGCGGCGGTCCGTGGAATTCCAGCACAGTGCCGGATCTCCAACAAGGCCAACGGGCGAGGCTGTGACCTCCGTGACACCCTGTGAGGGGTGTGTCACCAGCCGTAGAAAGTGATCTCGCATATAACGGACGTATGCCTACGAGTCATTGAGGTGGGTCAGGTGTCCTAGTCGCGATGATCAGGAGCGGAATGCAGGGTTCAATCAAGCAATGTCTGTTTTGTCGCGACGTGAAGGTGGAGTGAATTGACCCTTTTATCCGCGACCCAGTGAGGAAACTCACACGGCGGTCACGGCCTCTTCACGGCTTCGGTGGGGAATTGCATGTTTAGCCTGACGCTTTACAGGGATGGCGAATCCGACAACTCGCGCCCCGGTGGCGGCCCGTGCCGCCCGCCCGGCGCCCCTCACGACAAGGTCAACGACAACAGTGAAGACCACGATGATGTTCCGCACCATAGCCAACCCGCAGCGCACGACACTGGCGCACCTCGCCGACGCCGACGAGCTGCAGGCCCCGGCGGCTCCGGAGCACTCCGTCGACCTTCCCACCCAGACCGCCAATCCCAAGCGCACCATCCTCATGAAGGTCCCGGTCCAGGCCTCCGCCGCGGAGTAACCGGTCCCGGGCCGCGGAGCGACCGATCGCGGCCTCCGCCACCGCTTAATACGTGCGCCGGGCGCGGCTTGCTCAGCGCCCCCGCGACGCCGGCGCAGGTGACCGCGGGGGAGTGCGGGGAGCGCCCTCGCGAGCGCGCCGCGGCCCCGGGCGACCGCCCTCCGAAGCCGATCGGGCGACCGCTCCCCGAAGCCGTCGGACGACCGCCCTCCACGGCCGATCGCCCGCGCGCCCCGGACCCGCGGCCGAGGAGCGCGCGGGGTCCGTCTCCTCCCACGCCCCGGTGGCATCGGCGGTAAATGCGCGAGGTCCCCGCTTGCTGCCGCGTTAGCCTGGAGCGTCAGACTCCAGCCAGCTCAGTTAAGGGGCGCAAGGATCCCGTGCGCATCGCCAGATTCTCCATCGACGGGAACGTCGCCTTCGGCGTGGTCGAGGGTGACAAGCCGGACGAGCTCGTTCTCGACATCATCAAGGGCATCCCGTTCGCGGAATTCGAGCTCTCCGGCACGAAGGTGCCGCTGAGCAAGGTCAGGCTGCTGCCGCCGGTGCTCCCCAACAAGGTCGTGGCCTTCGGCCGCAACTACGCGGAGCACGCGCGCGAACTCGGCAACGAGGTCCCCGAGGCCCCGTTCGCCTTCTTCAAGCCGTCCACCTCGGTGATCGGCCCCGGCGACGAGATCGCCTACCCGTCCTTCTCCCAGGAGCTGCACCACGAGGCCGAGCTGGCCGTGGTGATCGGCCGCATGTGCCGCGAGGTGCCGCGCGAGCGCGTCAAGGACGTGATCCTCGGCTACACCTGCGCCAACGACGTCACGGCGCGTGACGTCCAGCGGCGCGAGAAGCAGTGGGCCCGGGCCAAGGGCTTCGACACCGCCTGCCCCCTCGGCCCCTGGGTGGAGACCGACCTCGACCCGAGCGACCTCACCCTCCAGCTCACGGTCAACGGCGAACAGCGCCAGCTCGGCCGTACGAGCGAGATGATCCACTCGATCGAGGATCTGATCGTCAACATCACCGAGGCCATGACGCTGCTCCCCGGCGACGTGATCCTCACGGGCACCCCCGCGGGGGTCGGCCCCCTCAACGTCGGCGACGAGGTCGCCGTCACCATCGAAGGCATCGGCACTCTCACCAACAAGGTGATCAAGCGTGGCTAACGCGAACGTCCGCGTACGTTTCTGTCCGTCCCCGACCGGCAACCCCCACGTGGGCCTGGTCCGCACCGCCCTGTTCAACTGGGCGTACGCCCGTCACACCGGCGGCACGTTCGTCTTCCGTATCGAGGACACGGACGCGGCCCGGGACTCGGAGGAGTCCTACCTCCAGCTCCTGGACTCGCTGCGCTGGCTGGGCTTCGACTGGGACGAGGGCCCCGAGGTCGGCGGCCCCCACGCGCCGTACCGCCAGTCCCAGCGGATGGACATCTACCAGGACATCGCCCGCAAGCTCCTGGACGGCGGACACGCCTACCACTGCTACTGCACCACCGAGGAACTGGACGCCCGCCGTGACGCCGCCCGCGCCGCCGGGAAGCCGTCCGGCTACGACGGACACTGCCGCGACCTGACCGCCGAGCAGGTGGCGGCGTACGAGGCCGAGGGCCGTACCGCCATCGTCCGCTTCCGCATGCCCGACGAGACGATCACCTTCACGGACCTGGTCCGCGGGGAGCTGACCTTCACGCCGGAGAACGTGCCGGACTACGGGATCGTACGAGCCAACGGCGCGCCCCTGTACACGCTCGTGAACCCGGTCGACGACGCCCTGATGGAGATCACCCACGTCCTGCGCGGCGAGGACCTGCTCTCCTCCACCCCCCGCCAGATCGCCCTCTACAAGGCGCTGATCGAGCTGGGCGTCGCGAAGTCCGTGCCCGCCTTCGGCCATCTGCCGTATGTGATGGGCGAGGGCAACAAGAAGCTGTCCAAGCGCGACCCGCAGTCGTCGCTGAACCTCTACCGGGAGCGCGGCTTCCTGCCGGAGGGCCTGCTCAACTACCTCTCCCTGCTGGGCTGGTCGCTGGCGCCGGACCGCGACATCTTCTCGGTCGACGAGATGGTCGCCGCCTTCGACATCGCCGACGTGAACCCGAACCCGGCCCGCTTCGACCTGAAGAAGGCCGAGGCGATCAACGCCGACCACATCCGCCTCCTGGAGGTCAAGGACTTCACGGAGCGCTGCCGGCCGTGGCTGAAGGCCCCGTTCGCGTCCTGGGCTCCCGAGGACTTCGACGAGGCACAGTGGCAGGCGATCGCCCCGCACGCCCAGACCCGGGTCAAGGTCCTCTCCGAGATCACGGAGAACGTCGACTTCCTGTTCCTGCCGGAGCCGGTCCTCGACGAGGCCTCCTGGACCAAGGCGATGAAGGAGGGCAGCGACGCGCTGCTGCGCACCGCGCGGGAGAAGCTGGAGACGGCCGACTGGACGTCCCCGGAGTCCCTGAAGCAGGCCGTCCTGGCCGCCGGCGAGGCCCACGGCCTCAAGCTCGGCAAGGCCCAGGCGCCGATCCGTGTCGCCGTCACCGGCCGCACGGTCGGCCTGCCCCTGTTCGAGTCCCTGGAGGTCCTCGGCAAGGAGAAGACGCTCGCGCGCGTCGACGCGGCGCTGGCGAGGCTGACGGCGTAGGCGCTCACGGAACGGGCGCCGGCACCGGCGGACGCCGACCCACAGGGCGGCAGCCATCACGGCTGCCGCCCTGCCGTTTCCCCGTCTTCGCCCTTCCGCCTTCCCCGCAGAGCCGCGTGTGTCAGTCCCGGGTACTACCGTTCGGGCATCGCAGACGCGCGGCCACCGCGGAGCCGAAGCCCCCGGGCCGCCTGCGGATCCACTCCTGCACGGCCCCGATGGAAAGGCGCCCTCATGCCGATGCCCGCCCGTGACTACACGTGGCTCTTCACCCCCGGCAGCACGTTCCGCTACGAGTCCGGAACGGTCGGCACGATCGGTGTGGCCGACGGCGGCGAGCTGTGGCTGCCCACCGGCCGGGTCGTGGCCTGTGACCCGTTCGTCTACCTCGGTCAGGAGGACATGGAGCCTTTCACCGTCTCCGTCCCGCCCGGCCGCTACCGCGTCGACGCCGCCGTGGCGACGCTCACCCAGCCCGACGAGCCGCCGTCCGACAGCCCCCACCTGCGGGTCGCCGCGGCGCGCCTCGTCATCCGCGACGAGCCCACCGCCGCGTGGGAGCCCGCCCTGCTGCCGGGCCAGGACGCCGACGAGCTCGGCGAGGACGAGTTCTACGGCTACGGCGTCGACGCCGGCACCGGCTGCTTCTACGACGCCGCGGCCGACGGCTCCTTCCAGGGAGCGGCGGGCGACGAGGGGCCGCTGTGGGACGCCTTCGAGGACAGCGACTGGGCCCCCGGCCCCCATATCGTCACCGCGCCGGACACCGGTCACGCCGTGGCCGCCTTCGGCTCCGGATGGGGGGACGGCGCCTACCCCACCTGGATCGGCCGTACGGCGGCCGGCGAGGTCACCTGCTTCGTCACCGACTTCTTCGTCGCCCCCGACCCGTCCGAGGCCGAGGAACCGAGCGGGACTGCCGCCGCCACAGGCTGACCGGCTACTGTCGTCAGGGGCCTCTCAGAGCCCTGAGCCGGAGGTGAACCGCGTGCCGATCAAGGCCGTCGTCTGGGACGTCGACGACACCCTCTTCGACTACACCACCGCCGACCGCGCCGGGATGCGCGGGCATCTGGCCGCCGAGGGACTGCTCGCCGGGTTCGGGAGTGTGGAGCAGGCCCTCGACCGGTGGCGGCGGATCACCGACCTGCAGTGGGCCCGGTACGCGGCCGGGGAGGCCTCCTTCGAGGGACAGCGCCGGGACCGCGTGCGGGTCTTCCTCGACCGGCCGCTGACCGACGACGAGGCGGACGCCTGGTTCCGGCGCTATCTGGACCACTACGAGGCCGCCTGGGCGCTCTTCCCGGACGTCCTGCCCGTCCTGGACGTCCTCGCCGCCGGCTATCGGCACGCGGTGCTGTCCAACTCCAGCGTCCACGTCCAGGAGTACAAGCTGCGCACCCTGGGCGTCCGCGACCGCTTCGAGGCCGTGCTGTGCGCCGCCGAGCTGGGCTTCTCCAAGCCGGACACCCGGGCCTTCGGCGCGGCCTGCGGCACGCTCGGGCTCGCCCCGCACCAGGTCGCCTACGTCGGCGACCACCCGGAGATCGACGGCCGTGGCGCGGCCGAGGCCGGGCTGCTGTCCGTGTTGATCGACCGCGCGGGTGTACGTGTCGTCACGAACGCGGAGCCCGCCGCGCGGTGCGAAGGGCCCGCCGGCCTGCACCGGATCGCCTCCCTCGACGAACTCCCCGCGGTCCTCGGCGCGGATACCCGTTTTGGAGCGCCGTCCACCTTCGGGTAATGTTCTTCCTGCGCCGCCGGGGAGCGGGCCGAAAGGCCGGAAACCGGAGGCGCGAGCTAGAACAAGAACCCCTCAGGGGCTTGCGTTCCAGTGGCCTATGGTGTAATTGGCAGCACGACTGATTCTGGTTCAGTTAGTCTTGGTTCGAGTCCAGGTAGGCCAGCTCGCAGAGCTCATCTGCACACGCGGATCTCATCCGCAAGCCCCCGTTGTGTAGCGGCCTAGCACGCTGCCCTCTCAAGGCAGTAGCGCCGGTTCGAATCCGGTCGGGGGTACAGATCCTTCCCGCGAGGGCAGCCGGGTCGCTCCCGCTGCCCTCGATGCAGGATCGCTAGGGCCCCCGTTGTGTAGCGGCCTAGCACGCCGCCCTCTCAAGGCGGTAGCGCCGGTTCGAATCCGGTCGGGGGTACGGTCTGGTCTAAACCACATTGGTCTATGGTGTAATTGGCAGCACGACTGATTCTGGTTCAGTTAGTCTTGGTTCGAGTCCAGGTAGACCAGCTCGGATCTGCGGAAACGTAAGATCCTGGCCCCCGTTGTGTAGCGGCCTAGCACGCCGCCCTCTCAAGGCGGTAGCGCCGGTTCGAATCCGGTCGGGGGTACACAGTCAGCAGGGCCTTCACTTCGGTGGAGGCCCTGCGGCGTTTCCGGGCCCGGCGCGCCCCGGTGTGGTGCGGGGCGCGCCGTCGGCCGAGTCGGCGGACCAACTCCGTGTACGGAACCAGGACTTCGGTGTCCTGGCCGTGGCTGCTGTTGCTTCTGTGGCTGCTGTTCCTCGTGTGGCGAGGTGCCCGGGCCCGGGCGTTCCGCCCGTGTCTCCCGGAAGAGGGCCTGCCGCGGCGTTGAGGCCGGCCCTCCTTCCTGTTCGGTGGGCCGGAGGGTCAGCCGGAGCGGCGCAGCGCCTCGGACAGCCGGGCGGCCGCGTCGATGACCGCCTGGGCGTGCATACGGCCCGGGTGGCGCGTCAGACGCTCGATGGGACCGGAGACGGACACCGCGGCCACCACTCGGTTGGAGGGGCCGCGTACGGGCGCGGAGACGGACGCCACGCCCGGCTCGCGCTCCCCGATGGACTGGGCCCAGCCCCGGCGCCGTACACCCGACAGGGCCGTCGCCGTGAAGCGGGCGCCCTGCAGGCCGCGGTGCAGCCGCTCGGGCTCCTCCCAGGCCATCAGGATCTGCGCCGAGGAGCCGGCCTTCATCGTGAGCGTGGATCCCACCGGCACCGTGTCCCGCAGACCGGACAGTCGCTCCGCGGCGGCGACGCAGATGCGCATGTCCCCCTGGCGCCGATAGAGCTGCGCGCTCTCGCCCGTGACGTCGCGCAGGTGGGTCAGCACCGGACCCGCCGTCGCCAGCAGGCGGTCCTCGCCCGCCGCCGCGGCCAGCTCCGCCAGCCGGGGGCCGAGGATGAAACGGCCCTGCATGTCGCGCGCCACCATGCGGTGGTGCTCCAGTGCCACGGCCAGGCGGTGGGCCGTGGGTCGTGCCAGTCCGGTGGCGCCGACCAGACCCGCGAGGGTGGCCGGACCGGACTCCAGAGCGCTCAGGACGAGGGCCGCCTTGTCCAGAACGCCGACGCCGCTACTGTTGTCCATGCAACGATACTCACGTCTCACTCTGTGAAACGCAAGTTCAATTTTCCGTGGAACCCGCCACCCTGGAAGACAGGGCGGCCCGCGTACCAACGGGCCCGGCGGCACACGCCCGGTAACCAGGGGTACGGGCGCTGCCACCTCAAGATCTCTAGTTGGGTCGGCGCACTCTCTGCCGGCCGGAGGGAAAGCGATGGGTAGGACACTCGCGGAGAAGGTCTGGGACGACCACGTCGTCCGGCGCGCCGAGGGCGAGCCCGACCTCCTCTACATCGATCTGCACCTGCTGCACGAGGTGACCAGCCCGCAGGCCTTCGACGGGCTGCGCAAGACCGGCCGCCAGGTGCGCAGGCTCGACCTCACCATCGCGACCGAGGACCACAACACCCCGACCCTCGACATCGACAAGCCCATCGCGGACCCGGTCTCCCGCGCCCAGCTGGAGACGCTGCGCAAGAACTGCGCCGAGTTCGGCGTCCGGCTGCACCCGCTGGGCGACGTCGAGCAGGGTGTCGTGCACGTCGTCGGCCCCCAGCTCGGCCTGACCCAGCCCGGCACGACCGTCGTCTGCGGCGACTCCCACACCTCCACGCACGGCGCCTTCGGCGCGCTGGCGTTCGGCATCGGCACCTCCCAGGTCGAGCATGTGCTCGCCACCCAGACACTGCCGATGGCCCGCCCGAAGACCATGGCCATCACGGTCGACGGCGAGCTGCCCGAGGGCGTCACCGCCAAGGACCTGATCCTGGCGATCATCGCCAGGATCGGTACCGGCGGCGGCCAGGGCTACATCCTCGAGTACCGCGGCTCGGCCATCGAGAAGCTCTCGATGGAGGCCCGGATGACCATCTGCAACATGTCCATCGAGGCCGGTGCCCGCGCGGGCATGATCGCCCCCGACGAGACCACCTTCGCCTACCTCGAGGGCCGCCCGCACGCCCCCGAGGGCGCCGACTGGGACGCCGCGGTCGAGTACTGGAAGACCCTGCGCACCGACGACGACGCGGAATTCGACGCCGAGGTCCGGATCGACGCCGCCGCGCTCTCGCCGTTCGTCACCTGGGGCACCAACCCGGGCCAGGGCGCTCCGCTTTCGGCCTCCGTCCCCGACCCGGCTTCGTACGAGGACGCCTCGGAGCGCCTGGCCGCCGAAAAGGCCCTGGAGTACATGGGATTGGCGGCCGGACAGCCGTTGCGCTCCATCAACGTGGACACCGTCTTCGTAGGCTCCTGCACCAACGGCCGTATCGAGGACCTGCGCGCCGCGGCCGAGATCCTCAAGGAGCGCAAAGTCGCCGACGGGGTGCGGATGCTGGTCGTCCCGGGCTCCGCGCGCGTGGGCCTGCAGGCCGTCTCCGAGGGCCTGGACGTGATCTTCAAGGAGGCCGGCGCCGAATGGCGGCACGCGGGCTGTTCGATGTGCCTCGGCATGAACCCCGACCAGCTGGCTCCGGGTGAGCGCTCCGCGTCCACCTCCAACCGCAACTTCGAGGGCAGGCAGGGCAAGGGCGGCCGTACGCACCTGGTCTCGCCGCAGGTCGCCGCCGCGACGGCGGTCCTGGGCCACCTGGCGTCCCCCGCCGACCTGTCCGACGCCGACACTCGTACGCCCGCTGGAGTCTGAGAAGTCATGGAAGCATTCACCACGCACACCGGCCGGGCCGTCCCGCTGCGGCGCAGCAACGTCGACACCGACCAGATCATCCCCGCCCACTGGCTCAAGAAGGTGACCCGCGACGGGTTCGAGGACGGGCTGTTCGAGGCCTGGCGCAAGGACCCCGAGTTCGTGCTGAACCGTCCCGAGCGGCAGGGTGCGACCGTCCTGGTCGCCGGGCCCGACTTCGGCACCGGCTCCTCCCGTGAGCACGCCGTCTGGGCGCTGCAGAACTACGGCTTCAAGGCCGTCATCTCCTCCCGCTACGCCGACATCTTCCGCGGTAACTCGCTCAAGAACGGCCTGCTCACGGTCGTGCTGGAGCAGAAGATCGTGGACGCGCTGTGGGAGCTCACGGAGCGGGACCCGCAGGCCGAGGTCACGGTCGACCTCGAGGCCCGCGAGGTGCGCGCCGAGGGCATCACCGCCGCCTTCGAGCTGGACGAGAACTCCCGCTGGCGGCTGCTGAACGGCCTGGACGACATCTCCATCACCCTCCAGAACGAGGCCGACATCGCCGCGTACGAGGCGGGGCGCCCCGCGTTCAAGCCGCGGACGCTCCAGGTCTGATCCCGGGCCCGGCCGCAAGGGCTGGTTTCGGCCACCGCAACACCTGTCTGTACCCCCAATCGTGGACGGTTGGGGGTACAGCCGTTTCCGCCCCCGGACACCCCCGGCGCGCCGCCTTCGCGAATGCCAACACCGCTGGTTACAAAGGTCATTGCGGGGGTACCCGCGGTGGTGACGCACCGCGTGCCCCGGTTCCGGGAAGGCTCCCGGGAGGCGGCAGTTGCCCCCAGCGGGGGCGACAACTCGCCCCAGATGGCACAATCTGTGCATGGACAACGACGGCCAACTCGAGCTCTATACGGCGGTCGCGGCCCAACTCAAGGAAGCGCACTCCAAGGTGCGCGCACTGCAAGTCCCGGAGGGCGTACGGATGGCGCTGACCCGGAAGCTGCTGGTCATTACGGCCGCGGCCAAGCACGATCCCGCCGAAGCCGCCAGGCGTCTCAAGCGGTTCACGGCCGACCTCGACGAGGGGCGAATCCCCGAAGAGGAACTCTGAGGCGGTCGAGTCGGTTGCGGCACAAGGGTGATTAGCCCGTTTCGTGTTTGATTTGCGGTATATATCTGCCTAACGTGCGAAAAAGCTTGAACACTTTCGTTCTGGCGATGTCTCCGAAGGGGAAGACGTGAACAAGGCGCAGCTCGTAGAAGCGATTGCCGACAAGATGGGCGGTCGCCAGCAGGCCGCCGATGCTGTCGACGCGGTCCTGGACGCCATCGTCCGCGCGGTCGTCGGAGGCGACCGGGTTTCGGTCACCGGCTTCGGTTCGTTCGAGAAGGTGGAGCGTCCTGCCCGGTACGCCCGCAACCCCCAGACGGGCGAGCGGGTTCGGGTCAAGAAGACCTCCGTGCCTCGCTTCCGCGCAGGTCAGGGCTTTAAGGACCTGGTCAGCGGCACCAAGAAGCTGCCGCGCGGTGGTGAGGTCGCCGTGAAGAAGGCGCCCAAGGGCAGCCTGACCGGCGGTGCCGCCGCCACGGTCAAGAAGGCCGCGGCCAAGAAGGTCACCGCGAAGAAGGCGGCTCCCGCGAAGAAGGTGACCGCCAAGAAGGCGGCCCCCGCGAAGAAGACCACGGCGGCGGCGAAGAAGACCACCGCGAAGAAGACGACCGCGAAGAAGACCACGGCGGCCGCGAAGAAGACCACGGCCAAGAAGACCACCGCGAAGAAGGCGGCGGCCAAGAAGGCCCCGGCGAAGAAGGCCCCGGCCAAGAAGTCGACGGCCCGCAAGACCACTGCCAAGAAGACCACCGCCCGCAGGTAACGGGGCGCACGGGCACTCACGCGCCGGGCCGGGCTCCCAGGGGGAGCCCGGCCCGCGGTGTGTTCGGGGTGCGGTGTGTTCGGGGTGCGCCGGAACTACCCGGGGCCGCGCTCAGAACGTCCCCAGCGTCACCAGCGTGATCCGCCGGGCCTCGCCCTCGCCCTCCGCCTCGATCCGCACGCGCTGCCCCGGGCGCAGCAGCCTGAGCCCGCCCGCGTCGAACGCGGGCGCGTCGAAGGGGACGGGGGTGCCGTCGTCGAGCAGCACCTGGCCGGTGCGGGTCTCGGGGTCGTAGGTGTACGCGGTGGCCTGCATGACCGCAGCCTATCTACCGTCCCGCGCCCGGGCTCCGGGTCAGTCCGCCGGCAGGTCCGCCGGCTGCTCCGGGATCAGCAGCCGGGCCGCCGCCGCTGCCGTGCGCGGCCCCACGCCCAGCGCCAGCGCCGCGCGCAGATCGTTCCCGGTGTCCACGTCCTGCCGTACGGAGTCGACCTCGTCGAGGGCGATTTCCACGGCGCCCGAGGCGCGGTGCCGCGCCCGTGAATCCGTACCGAAAGCGGGCAGCAATTCCCGGCCGGGACCCGCCGCCAGCAGCGTCGTACCGATTCCGGCGGCGTCGGGCAGAAAAGCGCGCGGGAATTCGGCGGCCGCGTCCAGGACCCGGGCCAATTCCAGCGGACGCAGTGACGGCAGATCGGCGTTCAGCGCTGCCACGGCGGCGCCGGACCTGGCCCCCCGTACGACCGCCGCCCCATGGGCGAGCGCGGCGTTCAGGCCGCCGGCCGGCTCGTCCGCGACGACCCGGGCCCCCAGGGCCGCCAGCTCCCGCGCGGCCAGCGGGTCGTCCGTGACGACCGCCACATCACGCACCGCGGCGCAGGACAGCACCGCGGCCACCGTGTCCTGCGCGAAGGCGAGGGCGAGCCCCGGACGCAGACCGTCGGCCGCGGTGTCCGAGAGTCTGCTCTTGGCCCGCGCCAAGGCTTTCAGAGGTACGACCACAGTCCACTGCACGAGCGCTCCGTCCCTGTCCTGACGCGTCCATTGTCACCCGGACCCTCGGAGTGACCGACGGCCCGCCCGGTGCTCGGCGCGTGGAAAAGGTGTGCGAAGCCCCACGCAAGGGCCGTCGTGGGAGACAGGCGGGCGTACCGTGTTCTCGACAGACGGGCGGCCCGGGGCGACACTTGTGCGGCCCACAGCCCCAGCCCGAGGCCCGGGCCTGACGTCCAGGTCCCAAGGTCCCTAGAGGAAGGTGTCCGCGTGCCCCGCCGCAGAATCGGCTTCTGGTACCGCTTCGCAGCGGTCCTCTGCAAACCGCCGCTGGTGGTTCTGCTCAAGCGGGACTGGCGCGGAATGGAGAACATTCCGGCCGAAGGCGGGTTTATCACGGCGGTGAACCACAATTCACATGTGGACCCGTTCGCCTACGCGCACTACCAGTACAACACCGGGCGCGTTCCTCGTTTCCTCGCCAAGAGCGGTCTTTTCAAGAAGGGATTCATCGGAGCCACGATGCGCGGCACCGGGCAGATCCCCGTCTACCGCGAGACCACGGACGCCCTCAGCGCCTTCCGGGCCGCGATCGACGCCGTGGAGCGCGGTGAGTGCGTCGCCTTCTACCCCGAGGGCACCCTCACCCGGGACCCGGACGGCTGGCCGATGACCGGCAAGACCGGTGCCGCCCGCGTCGCGCTGCAGACCAAGTGCCCGGTCATCCCCGTCGCCCAGTGGGGGGCCAACGAGCTGCTGCCGCCCTACGCGAAGAAGCCGAACCTCTTCCCGCGCAAGACCCACCATGTGCTCGCGGGCCCGCCCGTGGACCTCACGCGCTTCTACGACAAGGAGATGTCCCCCGACCTCCTGAAGGAGGCGACGGAGGTCATCATGGAGGCCATCACCCGCCAGCTGGAGGAGATCCGCGGCGAGAAGGCGCCCGAGAAGCGCTACGACCCGCGCGAGGTGCGCATCCAGCAGCGCCGCCGCAGTGCCGCACAGGAGAAGGCGCGCCAGAAGGAGGGGCAGGGCAAGTGAGCAAGCCGGTCAAGGCGGCCGTGTTCGGGACGGGATCGTGGGGGACGGCCTTCGGCATGGTGCTCGCCGACGCCGGGTGCGAGGTCACCCTGTGGGCACGTCGCACCGAACTCGTCGAGGCCGTCAACTCCACCCGTACGAACCCGGACTACCTGCCGGGCGTCGAACTGCCCGAGAACCTCAGGGCCACCACGGATCCGGCCGAGGCCGCGCACGAGGCCGACTTCACGATACTCGCGATCCCCTCGCAGACCCTGCGCGGGAACCTCGCCGAGTGGACGCCGCTGCTGGCGCCCCACACGATCCTCGTCTCCCTGATGAAGGGCGTCGAACTCGGCTCCGCCATGCGGATGAGCGAGGTCGTCGAGGACGTCGCCAAGGTCGCCCCGGAACGCGTCGCCGTCGTCACCGGCCCCAACCTGGCCCGGGAGATCGCCGCCCGGATGCCGGCCGCCGCCGTGGTCGCCTGCACCGACGAGGGGGTCGCCCAGCGCCTCCAGGCCGTCTGCCACACGCCGTACTTCCGGCCGTACACCAACACCGACGTGGTCGGCTGCGAACTCGGCGGCGCGGTCAAGAACGTCATCGGCCTCGCCGTCGGCATCGCGGACGGCATGGGCCTCGGCGACAACGCCAAGGGGTCGCTCATCACGCGCGGGCTCGCCGAGACCACCCGGCTCGGGCTCGCCATGGGCGCCGACCCGCTGACCTTCTCCGGGCTCGCCGGTCTCGGCGACCTGGTGGCGACCTGCTCCTCGCCGCTGTCGCGCAACCACACCTTCGGCACCAACCTCGGCAAGGGCATGACGCTGGAGGAGACCATCGCGGTCACCCGGCAGACCGCCGAGGGCGTCAAGTCCTGTGAGTCCGTGCTTGATCTGGCCCGCAGGCACGGCGTCGACATGCCCATCACGGAGACGGTCGTCGGCATCGTGCACGAGGGCAAGCCGCCGGTCGTCGCTCTCAAGGAGCTGATGTCGCGCAGCGCGAAGCCCGAACGACGCTGAGCGACCCAGGCCGACGGACGCTGTGTCAGGGCCCTACCTCCGGGTACGCTCATCGCGATATGAGCACCGAGAACCTCCCCCAGAGCCCTGGGCAGCCCCCTCGTAAGCCGCGCATCGCGGTCGTCTGCGGCGGGCGCAGCTCCGAACACGGCATCTCCGTGGTCACGGCCGGTGCCGTGCTGCGTGCCATCGACCGGACCAAGTACGACGTCCTGCCGATCGGCATCACCCGGGACGGCCGTTGGGCGCTCACCGCCGACGAACCCGAGCGGATGGCGATCACCGACCGCCGTACGCCCAGCGTCGAGGAGCTCGCCGAGTCGCACGAGGGGGGCGTCGTCCTGCCGGTCGACCCCACCAACCGCGAAGTCGTCTACAGCGAGCCCGGTTCGGTCCCCAAGGCGCTGGGCGAGGTCGACGTCGTCTTCCCGGTGCTGCACGGCCCCTACGGCGAGGACGGCACCCTTCAGGGCCTGCTGGAGCTGTCCGGCGTGCCCTATGTCGGCTCGGGCGTCCTCGCCTCTGCCGTCGGCCAGGACAAGGAGTACATGAAGCGCGTGTTCACCTCGTTCGGGCTGGAGGTCGGCCCGTATGTGGTGATCCGTCCGCGCGAGTGGGAGCGTGACCAGGCCGTCGCCCGCAAGAAGATCGTGGACTTCGCCGGTGAGCACGGCTGGCCGCTTTTCGTGAAACCCGCGCGCGCGGGTTCCTCGATCGGCATCACCAAGGTCGACGACCTCGCCGGGCTCGACGAGGCGATCGCCGAGGCCCAGCGGCACGACCCCAAGATCCTCGTGGAGGCCGCGGTCCGCGGGCGCGAGATCGAATGCGGCGTCCTGGAGTTCGAGGACGGCCCCCGCGCCTCGGCGCCGGCCGAGATCCCGCCGCCGGACACGCACGCGTACTACGACTTCGAGGCCAAGTACATCGACTCGACCCCCGGCATCGTGCCCGCGCCGCTGACGGACGAGCAGACCGCGGAGGTCCAGCGGCTCGCCGTGCAGGCGTTCGAGGCCGCGTCCTGCGAGGGCCTGGTCCGCGCGGACTTCTTCCTCGCCGAGGACGGGAAGTTCGTGATCAACGAGATCAACACCATGCCCGGCTTCACGCCGATCTCCATGTACCCGCAGATGTGGCAGGCGAGCGGCATCAGCTACCCCGAACTGGTGGACCGTCTCATCCAGGCGGCGCTGAACCGTTCCACCGGCCTGCGCTAGGGCGCCGGCCCCAGGGTCCGCGCCCGCCGGAATCTCTCAGTCGGCGATCCCCTCGGGGATCGCCTTCTTCACAGCGGGCGCCAGGTTGACGAGCGGCGCCACCCCGTCGCCGGTGCGCGCCTTGGGCAGGCTCACCTCGACATATGCCCGGCGCAGCGTGGTGGTGAAACGGAACGAGCCGTCGTTCTGCTTCTGCAGCAGCCAGCCGACACCGTCGACCTCCATGCCGTCGGCCTCCGGGTCGTCCATCTCCGCGGGCCTCACGACACCGCAGCGCAGTATGATCGCCGGGCTTCCCCAGCCCGCCGTCAGTGCGGACCGGGGCTCGGGATCGTTCTGTTCGAGGCCGTCGACCTTCCGCGGCAGCACCTTGTCCAGGTTCCGGCACAGCGTTGCGACCTTCGCGTCCGGGCTGGGAACCGCCGCCGAGGGGCTGCTGTGATCTGAGGAACAGCCCGCCGCGGCGATCAGCAGGGCGAGAGCGGGCAGTCCGAGAAGCCGGCGGCGGAAGAACGTCACCGGCCAAGGGTAGACGGGGGCTACAGGTGCACCACTGGGCAGGTCAGGGTGCGGGTGATGCCTTCCACTTGCTGGACCCTCGCGACCACCATGCGGCCCAGCTCGTCGACGGTGTCGGCCTGGGCGCGCACGATGACGTCATAGGGACCCGTCACGTCCTCGGCCTGGATGACTCCAGGGATCTGCCCGATCGTCTCGGCGACGGTCGACGCCTTGCCGACCTCCGTCTGGATCAGGATGTACGCCTGTACCACGGAACCTCCAGGGCGGCCACGAGGATCATGGGGGGAGAAGGGACGCCACGGTATCGCGTCGCCGCTCGCCGCGGGGAGACCTGCGGAGGCTGTGGCGTGAGTGCCGAGGAACACCCGCCACAAAAGTTGACGGTCGACTCGACCGTACCGGCGACGATGACGGCTCGCGACCGGGGGCGGCAGGCGAGAGAAGGGGATGTACGACGATGAAGGGCACCGTGGGCGAGCTGGGCGAGTTCGGGCTCATCAGAGAGCTCACCGCACGGCTCACCACCACCCCGGCGGTCCGGATCGGCCCCGGCGACGACGCCGCGGTGGTGGCCGCTCCCGACCGCCGGGTGGTGGCGAGCACCGACATCCTCCTGGAGGGCCGGCACTTCCGCCGGGACTGGTCGACGGCGTACGACGTCGGACGCAAGGCGGCCGCGCAGAACCTCGCGGACATCGCCGCGATGGGCGCCGTGCCGACAGCGCTGCTGCTCGGTCTCGTCGTCCCCGCCGAACTGCCCGTCACCTGGCCCACCGAGCTGATGGACGGACTGCGCGACGAGTGCCAGGTCGCGGGCGCGGCCGTGGTGGGCGGCGATGTCGTACGCGGCGACACCATCATGATCTCGATCACCGCGCTCGGTGATCTGCGCAACCACGAGCCGGTCACCCGGGCCGGTGCCCAGCCCGGCGACGTGGTCGCCGTCACCGGCTGGCTCGGCTGGTCAGCGGCCGGGCACGCGGTCCTCTCCCGCGGCTTCCGCTCGCCGCGCGCGTTCGTCGAGGCGCACCGGCGCCCCGAGCCGCCGTACCACGCGGGACCGGCCGCCGCCGGGCTCGGCGCCACCGCGATGTGCGACGTGAGCGACGGTCTCATCGCCGACCTCGGGCATATCGCGGAGGCGAGCAAGGTGCGCATCGACATCCGCTCCGGCGCCATCGACATCCCCTCCCAGATGAACGACATCGGGCAGGCCGTGGGCGTCGACCCCATCCAGTGGGTGCTCACGGGCGGCGAGGACCACGCGATCGTGGCGACCTTCCCGCCGGATGTGAAGCTGCCCGCGCGCTGGAAGGTGATCGGCGAGGTGCTCAACCCCTCCGCGCTGCCCCAGGTGACGGTCGACGGAGCCCCGTGGACCAGCAAGGGCGGCTGGGACCACTTCGGGGACATCGAGGCCTGACCACTTGGCGCGGGTGGCCTCAGGCGGGATACGCCGGGAGGTCGATGTCCGTCGCCGCCTTCTCCGCCAGCCGTTTGAAGACCCCGGCGAGAAGACGCGAGGCCAGCAGCCGGTACATCCGGTCCCGGCTGCGGATCCGCCGCTCGGTCGCGGGGGCGAAGAACGGGCCCGCGTTGCCGGAGATCTTCTGGCAGCCCCTGGCGAAGTCCCGGATCCGCGCCTCGTACGCGGCCAGGGCGGTGCCGTGGTCGCCGTGCGCGAGCGCGAGTTCGCCCGCCAGGACGTACGCGGCGACGACCGCCACCCCCGTGCCCATCCCGCCCATGGTGGCGCCGTACCCGGCGTCCCCGAGGAGCACCACGCGACCCTTGGCCAGACGGTCGACGTGGATCTGGGCGATCGCGTCGAAGTACAGGTCGTCGGCCCCCTCCAGGGCCTTCAGTACCGTGGGCGCCTCCCAGCCCATCCCCGCGAACCGCTCGGCGAGGATCCTCTTCTGCGCGGCGACGTCCCGGCGGTCGTGGGCGAGCCGCTCCGACCGGAAGACCAGCAGGGCGCCCGCGCGGTCCGGGTCGCCGTCGTAGTTGCCGATGACCAGCGCGCGGCCCGGCTCGCTGTACAGGCGTCCGGTGCGGTTCAGACCCAGGTGGTTGGGGATGCCGAAGCCGGCCGCATAGTGGTCGAGGAAGCGCAGGTGGCGGGACTCGTCGCCGAAGACCAGGCGGCGGGTGTGCGAGTGCAGCCCGTCCGCGGCGACGACCAGGTCGAAGCGGCGGAGCGCGCCCCGCTCGAAGGTGACGTCGACGCCGTCGGGGGTGTCGGTGAGCGTCGCGATCGAGTCGCCGAACACATACTCCACCCGGTCCCTGGTGCGCTCGTACATGATCCGTGCGAGGTCGCCGCGGAAGATCTCCACGTCGCCGCTCATCATCTGGGCCGGCAGGTCCACCCGCGGGGAGCCGTCGGCGCCCACCACGGTCTGCCGGCCCATACGGGTCCGGTGGGCGTGGACGGCGTCCCAGATGCCCATCGCGGTCAGCACCCTGCGGTGCACATGGCCGCGGAAGTCGACCGCGAAGCCGCCCCCGCGCAGGGCGGGCGCCTTCTCCACGACGGTGACGCGGGCGCCGTAGCGGGCGAGATTCAGGGCGGCGGCGGGTCCGGCGACACTCGCGCCGGAGACGAGGACGGTGAGGTGGCCGAGGTCGGGTGTGTTCGTCATGGACAAGAGCCTCGGCGGCGGCGCTGACCGTGCTCCTACCGTGCGCCGACCGCCGCTGACCGCAGACGTCGTCCCTGGTCGAAGGCCTCTTCGTACGCTTTGGGGGACAGCCTTGCGCGTGTGGCCCTCTCGGTGCGTACGACATCGGGGTCGCCCGGGAGCGGCGCGCTCCGCAGGGCTGTGGCGGCGCCGAGCAACTCGGCCGCGCGCTCGGGGGACTCGGCGACCGATGCCAACGCCTCGGCGGTCGCGGCCAGTTCCAGCACCCCCGGACTCTCCGCGGCCAGACCGGCGGCCTGCCCGAACCACTCGCGGGCCTCCTCCACCCGCCCCTCGGCGGCCGCGTTGCGGCCGAGACCGATCAGGATCCGGACGCTCTCGCCGGCGCTGAACCAGTTGGCGGCGCACGCCCCCAAGGCCTTTTCGTACTCCACGCGCGCGTGGGCGGTGTTCCCGGTGAGCCGGGCCAGATCGCCGAGGCCCCGGTGGGCGCTCGCTTCCTTGTCCGGGACACCGGCGGCGCGGGCCAGGGCCGCCGACTGCTCGAAGTGCGCGGCCGCCTCCTCGACGTCGCCCCGGTGCAGCAGCGCGATGGCCCGGGAGCGCAGCAGGTCCGCGGTCTCCTCGGGCGCCTGAAGCTCCCGGACGTGCCCGAGGCCCTCCGCGAACAGCTCCAGCGCCCGCCCGTGGTCGCCACGCCCGTCGGCGAAGCCGCCCAGCGGATCGAGGCAGTTGGCCATGCCCCAGCGGTCACCGGTCGTGCGGAACCCGGCCAGGGCTCGGGCGAAGGCGGCCTCGGAGTCGGCGGGGCGGCCCTCGAACTGCGCCTGGTAGGCGAGGCCCAGATGCCTCAGGGCGCGGCCCCATGGGTCGTGGGTGAGCCGGACGGCCGGCAGTTCCGTGTCCGAGGAGTCCAACGGGCCTCGCCACAGCGTCCACAGGACCAGTGCGAACGGCAGCCGCAGCGGCCGGTCCACGGCGCGCATGATCTCCGACGCGCGCGCGATGAGGCCGGGTTCGGCCGGGTCGTCGCCGCGTCCGGTGACCGTGTTCATCGCGCACAGGGCGTACTCCTCGGCGAGCCCCTCGGGCGGCTCGTCGCCCGCCGCTGCCAGCAGCGCACGGGCGACCTGCACCTGTTCGCCGTGCGGACCGCGCAGCCGCCAGAACCAGGACAGGGCGGCCATCAGGCGCAGGCCGTCCCGGGGAGCCGTGGCCACGAGGTGCCGCAGGGCCGCGTCCAGGTTGCCGCGCTCGGCGGTCAGCCGCTCCAGCCAGGTCAGCTGCTCCCCGCCGCGCAGACACGGCTCCGCCCGCTCGGCCAGCCGCAGGAAGTACGCCGCGTGCGCGTCCCGCAGCCCGTCCCGCTCCCCGGCTGCGACAAGATGCTCGGCGGCGAACGCCCTGATGGTCTCCAGCATCCGGTAGCGCCCGTCGGCCACCTCCAGGAGGGACTTCTCGGCCAGCGACGCCAGGAGGTCCTCCGGGTACGGCACCCCGCACACCTCCTCGACCGCGCAAAGCGTGGCACCGGCCGCGAACACGGACAGCCGCCGGGCGAGCTCCCGTTCCTCGTCGTCCAGCAGCTCCCAGCTCCACTCCACGACCGCGCGCAGGGTGCGGTGCCGGGGCGCCTTGGTGCGGTCGCCCCGGGACAGCAGCCGGAACCGGTCGTCCAGGCGGTCGGCCAGTTCCTCGGGGGTCAGCGTGCGCAGCCGGGCCGCGGCCAGCTCGATGGCCAGCGGCAGCCCGTCGAGCGCGGCGCAGACGTCCGCCACGCGCGTGTGCCCGTCGAAGCCGGGGCGTACGGCGCGGGCCCGGTCCAGGAACAGCCGCGACGCGTGCTCCGGGGGCAGCGGCGGCACCGGGCACAGCACCTCACCGGTGATGCCGAGGGCCTCGCGTCCGGTCGCGAGGATCCGTACGCCGGGGCAGGAGGCGAGGACGAGAGCGGCCCATCGTGCCGCGTCCCGGACGAGATGCTCGCAGTTGTCGAGCACCAGCAGCAGCTTCCGGTCCTCCAGGACCGCCAGCAGCCGTTCGGCGGGGTCGGCGGCGGGACCGCGGAACCCCTCGCGGGTCCCGAGCGCGGCCAGCACCGCGTACGGGATGCGGGAGCCGTCGGTCAGGGTCGCGAGTTCGACGAACCGGACCTCGGGACCGGTGGCGTACTCCTTCGCGCCGGGGGGTGCGGGAGTGCCGTCCCGGCCCTCGGCATGGGCGCGTGCCGCCTCGGTCGCCAGGCGGGTCTTGCCCGCGCCGCCCGGACCGGTGAGCGTGACCAGGCGGGTGTCGGACGAGGCGAGAAGGGCGTGGATACGGGCGAGTTCCGGGGCCCGGCCGATGAAACGGGTCAGCTGGGCGGGCAGTCGCGCGCCGTGGGCGGGTCTGTGCCCCGCAGCAGTTCCTGGTGCAGACCGGACAGCTCGGGCGAGGGATCGGTGCCGAGTTCCTCGGCGAGCGTGCGCCGGGCCTCCTCGTAGACCGTGAGCGCCTCGGCGGACCGCCCGCTCGCATGCAGGGCCCGCATCAGCAGTGCGTACAGCCGCTCGCTCAGCGGATGGGCGGCGAGCAGCTCACGCAGCTCGGGGACGAGTCGGGGGCCGGCACCGAGGGCGAGGTCGGCCTCGGCACGGTCCTGCTCGGCGGACCACCGCAGCTCTTCGAGGCGGACCCGTCCGCCGGGCGTGCCGGGCAGATCGGCGAGGGCGGGGCCGCGCCACAGGCCGAGCGCCTCCCGCAGCACCGCGGCGGCCCCGTGGTGGTCGCCGCCCGCCAGGGCCGCGGAGCCCTGGCGGGCGAGCCGCTCGAAGCGGTGGGCGTCCACGGTCTCGGGGGTGACGGCGAGCCGGTATCCGGTGGCGGTCGCCTCGATGCGCGTGTGCGGGGCGAGCCGCCTGCGCAGGCGGGAGATCTGCGATTGGAGGGCGTTGGCCCGGCCCGCGGGCGGTTCGTCGCCGTACAGGCCGTCGGTGAGACGCTCCGTGGACACGGCTCGGCCGGCGTCGAGGAGCAGCAGCGTCAGCAGTGCGCGGGGGCGGGGGCCGCCCGGGTCGAGGGGGGTGCCGTCCTCGGTGCGGACGTCGAGGGAGCCGAGGATGCCGAAGCGCATGCGGGGGATTCTGGCAGGCCGTGGCCGTGCGGGCACAGCAGAAAGCCGGCCCACGTCAGTGGGCCGGCTTCCTCCAGCGAACCAGCGGTGGCCGCGCGCTTAACAGGACGTCAGCGCGAGACCTTGCCGGCCTTGATGCACGAGGTGCAAGCGTTCACGCGCTTCGGCGTCCCGCCCACCACGGTACGCACACGCTGGATGTTCGGGTTCCAGCGGCGGGGCGTACGGCGGTGCGAGTGCGAGATGTTGTTGCCGAAGCCCGGCCCCTTGCCACAGACGTCGCAGTTGGCAGCCACGGGTCACTCCAAAGACTTCAGATGCACTTACGGTTGATCCCGGCATGCCGGGATCGAGATCGTAGGATCTGAGTGGCTCTGCCAGGGGAAAGCCCGACCTGGATCGGGCAACCGGAGCAGCATACAACGGCTGCTCCCGTGCAACGAAACTACCACGGCCTTCCCGCCCTCTGACGCGCCCCCCGCTCGGGCCCCGAGCGGCTGTCGGCTCCGGGATCCGGCCGCGCCGAGGGTTCCCGGTGCCGGCGTGCGCCCGGCCCTCTTCCGGGCCGCACGGGCGCTGGGTCTACGCTGCGTCCCACGTCCAGCAGCTCAAGGAGGCGCAGGTGGCGCAGGTGCCGCAGCCATTGGATGCTCTCGCGGTGCGCACCTGGTGCGGTCTCGCGCTCAAGGCGCTGGGACAGGCGCGCGAGGAGATCGACGCGATCAACGTCTATCCCGTGGCCGACGGGGACACCGGCACCAACCTCTATCTGACCGTGGAGTCGGCCGCCGCGGCCGTCGAGGCGGTCTTCGCCGGGTACGAGGCGGGCGGCACCCAGCGTCCGACGCTCGCCGACGCGGTGCGGGCCATGGCGCACGGCGCGCTCATCGGGGCCCGTGGCAACTCGGGGACGATCCTCGCGCAGCTGCTGCGCGGCATGGCCCAGGTGCTCGCCGCCGACAGTTCGCCGGCTCACACCGACGCCCAGGGGCTGCGGCTCGCGCTCCGGCGGGCGGCCGACTCCGCCCGGGAGGCCGTCGCCCACCCGGTGGAGGGCACCGTGCTGACCGTCGCCTCGGCCGCCGCCGACGCGGCCACCGACGCGGCCACCGGCGCGGCCACCGGCGCGGAGGAGAACTGCGCCGGCGTCGCCCGGGCCGCGTACGAGGGCGCCCGGACCGCCCTCGCGGCGACCCCCGGTCAGCTGGCCGTCCTGGAGCGCGCCGGTGTGGTCGACGCGGGCGGCCGGGGTCTGGTGGCGGTGCTCGCGGCACTGGTGGAGACGTTCACGGGGGAGAGCCCGCGCGTGGCCGAGGGGCCGGGGCGCGGCACCCACACGCGCGGGGACGCCCACTCCGGCATGTCCGTCGACGACGCCCACGCGCGCGTGCACGGTGACGACATCTACGCGCGCGTGCACGACGATTCCCGGCATGTCTCCGAGGAGTGCGCCGGAGCCCCGGCGGACGAGGGCGGACCCGCCTACGAGGTGATCTACCTCCTGGAGGCCGACGACACGGCCGTGGCACGGCTGCGCCACCGCCTCGACGCGCTCGGCGACTCCCTGGTCGTGGTCGGCGGTGACGGGCTGTGGAACGTCCATGTGCACGTCGACGACGCGGGCGCCGCCGTCGAGGCGGGGGTCGAGGCCGGGCGGCCGTACCGGATCCGGATCACGCACTTCGCCGCCGGGGATGTGCACACCACCCGTGCCGGGCGCCCGCCGCGCGAGCCGGTCCAGCGTGCGGTGGTGGCGGTCGTGCCGGGCGAGGGACTGGCCGGGCTGTACCAGGAGGCCGGCGCGACCACCGTGCTCGCTCGCCCCGGGGAACCGCCGGCGAGCGGGGAGCTGGTGCAGGCGGTGCGGCGGGCGCACGCGCGCGAGGTGGTGCTGCTGCCCAACGACGCCGATCTGCGCCACACCGCGGCCGCGGCGGCCGAGCAGGCCCGTACGGAGGGCGTCCGCGTGGCGCTCATTCCGACCCGGTCCGCCGTGCAGGGCATAGCGGCGCTGGCGGTCCACGAGCCGGAACGGCGCTTCGACGAGGACGTCGTGGCGATGACGTCGGCGGCGGGGGCCACCCGGTACGCCGAGGTCACCGTCGCCGAACGGCAGTCCTGGACGATGGCGGGCATCTGCCAGGCCGGAGACGTCCTCGGCCTGATCGACGGCGATGTCGCGGTCATCGGCTCGGACGTCACGGTGACCGCCGAGACGGTCCTTGACCGCATGCTCGCGGCGGGCGGCGAGATGGTCACCCTGGTCCTGGGCGACGAGACCCCCGAGTCGGTCGCGACGCGCCTGGAGTCCCGGGTGCGCGAGACGTACCTGGCGGTCGACACCGTGGTCTACCGGGGCGGCCGCCAGGGGCCGCTGCTGCTCATCGGCGTGGAGTGACACCGCCCGGGGCCGCGCCGGCGCATCCGCCCACGCGGTGTTTCCGATAGCGGCAGGCGGTGCGCGTCTGCGCATCCGCCCACGCGGCGTCCCCGACAGCCGCAAACGGTGCGCGCCGGGTGCCCGTCCGTGACGACGGGCACCCGGCGCGGGCGTCACCGCTCCCGGTGCGCCTCGACGAACTCCAGCAGCCGTTCCGCCTCCGCCCGCCGAGCCCGGACCGTTTCGGCGTCGCCGTCCGCCGCCTCGGATCCCTCGTACGCCGACAGCACCGCACGCGCGCGTGCCGCCGCCGCGTCGGGACGGCGCAGGTCGGCCTCCAGCCGGCCCGCGGCCAGCTCGGCGCCGGTCCGGGCGTCGAGGGCGCCCGGACCGAGGGCCGCGAAGACCGCGACGGCCTCCGCGATGTGCCCGAGCGCCTCCGCGAAGGCCGCCCGCTGCGCCTCCCCGTCCGCATCCTCCCCGTCCGCGTCCTCCCCGGCAGAGCGGGCGATCAGCTCGCCGAACTGGCGGTGGGTGTGGCCGAGTTCGGTGGCCAGCCGGACCCGCGCCTCGTCGTCCTCGGGCGAGCCGGACTCACCCGCCCGGGCCGCCTGCGCCATCAGCTCCCGGGCCGCGTCCAGACCCGCCGGCTCGCGCGCGGCGAGCCAGGCGCGGGCGCGCAGGGCGCGCACCAGGCCATGGGTGTTGCCGAGGTCGCGCCACAGCTCGGCCGCGCGGGCGTAGGCCCGGTCCGCCTCCGCGGGCAGTTCCGCGTGCCCCAGCGCCTCCGCGGCCAGGTGCGCCAGCATGGCGTGGTCGCGCTGCTCCGGCCAGTGCCGGGCTGTCTCCGCGGCCTGCAGCCACCGTTCGGCGGCGGCGCGGTGCTCGCCCAGCTCCGTGTGGCAGTCGCCGAGCCACCACTGCGTCTGCACCAGCGCCCCGTCGCCATGTCTCTCGGCGGTCAGATCGGGCAGTGCCGACTCCAGCACCTCGGCCGCCTCCGCGAACCGGCCCTGCCGCAGCAGCAGACCGCCCAGCTGGTGCCGCGCCCACGCGCCCAGCGTCGGGCCCTCGCCCGCCTCGTCGGCCCAGTGCGCGGCCTGAAGGGCGTGCTCGGCGGCCTCCGCGAACCGCCCCGACGCGTCCAGCGCCTCCGCCAGCCCGAGGTGCAGCTGCGCCTGCCCGAACGGCTCCAGCTGCCCCTGGCCGTGCTCCAGGGCCGCGCGGGCCGCCCGCTCGGCGATCTCCGCGTCGCCGATCTGCCGGGCGAGGTGGGCCAGCCGTACCTCGTGCTCCACCGCGAACCACGGCAGGCCCGCCGCCACGTACTCCTCGGCCGCCCGTGCCAGCAGCTCCGCCGCCCTCTCCGCGTCCCCGGCGCGCCCCGCCAGCTCGGCGAGCATGCCCGTGGCCTCCGCGGCCCGGGACGCGAGACGCACCTCGGCCGTGTGCGGCTCGGCGAACACCAGCAGCTCCCGTACGGCCTCCTCGGCGGCCCCGGCGGAGCCCTCGTCCTCCTCCAGCCGGTGCATCAGGATGCGGGCGCGCCCCACCAGGACGGACGCCGTCTGCCGTACGCCCGTCCCGCCCTCCCGGAAGAGGGCGAGGGCCTCCTCGCTCAGTCCGGTGATCTCCTCCAGAGCCCGGTCGGCCTCGCCCGTCAGGGCGCGCACGAACGCGGCACGCGTGCGTGCCGCCAGCGCCTCACCGGGGTCGCCCGCCGCCGCGTACAGTCCGGCCGCGCGCTCGAAGACCTCGGCGCCCTGAGGGCCCCGGGCGATCGCCTCGTGGTCCACGAGCTCCGCATGGTCCCGGGGGTCCAGCTCATGGCCCTCCGCCGCGTGCGCCACCGCGGCCCACGCCTGAACGGCGTCCGGGTGAAGCGCCTCCGACAGCCGCCGCGCCTCCGCGAGCAGCGCCGGAAGGTCCGGCTGCACGAGCGGCGCGGGGGCCACTGGCGCCGGCCGCGGCGCCGGGCGGGTGGTCCGTACGCCGAGCGGCAGCCGGTCGACCAGGGGAGAGCGGTCCATCCGCTCCCGGGTGCCGTCACCGACGTAGGCCGTGCCGTTGCGCGCGTCGAAGCGGGCGGCGAGCGCCAACGCCTCCTCGCGCGCGTGGGCGGCGAGCTCCCGGGCGGTCCACTCCCGGTCCGCCGGTCCCGGCACCGCCTGCTCGCCGAACCCCAGCGCGACCAGCCGGTCCATCAGCAGCGTCACCACGGCCAGGAAGTCCAGCCTGCTGCGCGGCTCCCCGGAGTCCGTGAAGTACTGCGGGCGCTCGGCCAGGAGTTCCAGGCCGCGGGCCTCGTTGCCGGTCAGGGCGCAGAACTCCACGTGGTCCGCGTACGAGCTGCGCATGCTCTCCATGCCCCGCACGAGCCGGAACCCGCGCAGATGGTGGGCCCGGGCCTCGTCGAGACGGCCCAGACGCAGCAGCGACAGCAGCGAGGAGGCCAGTACGGCGTGCGGCTCGTGCGCGCACACGTACTCGCCCTCCAGCACCGGCGCCCACAGCTGCAGCGCCCGCTCGTCCTCACCCTTGTGCGCCTGCCACCACCCCTGGTCGTGCAGCTCGCACGCGTGGCAGTCGGCCATGGTGTCGCGGTCGGCGGCCAGCCACGCGGTGTACGCCCGTTCGGCGCGCGCCAGGTCCCCGACGTGCGCGGATACGCTGAACTCGGCGCTGCGCACGGCGCGTTCGGAGTGCCCGGCCAGCCGGTAGCGGTGCTCCATCTCGCCGAGCCACTTCTCCATGGCGGCGAGCGGGATGTGCGGCTGGCCCAGCATGCCCGCCGACATCCACTTGAAGACCCAGTGCAGCGAGTGGGTCTCGTACTCGTCGAAGTCCTCGGGGCGCTCGTCCCACATGCGCAGCAGACGCGCGAAGGGGACGAACATCTTGTCCTTCTCGGAGCTGTAGTTGTAGACCTTCAGCTGGTGCCCGAGCGCCTCGATCACGGCCAACGGGATGTTCAGCTTCTCCGCCTCCGCGAGCAGCTGCTCCGCGCGCGCGTTGCGCGCCGGGCCCTCCGGCTGCTCGTAGTTGTCCGCCATCGCCCGGCGCAGCGCGTCGAAGTCCATGACCCGGCTCATCGGGAGCCGTCCTTGGGGGAGTTGGGGTGGGTGGCCCATTCGAGCAGGCCGATGAAGGCGCGGTTGAGCAGGGCGGAGTCCGCCGGCCGCAGCGGGCGCTGGGCCATCAGCAGGGCCTGCCCGTAGAGGGACTCGGTGGCGGTGCCGATCAGCTCCGCGTCGCCCAGGGAGGCGATCCTGCGGATCAGCGGGTTGAGGTGGTTGAGGACCAGACGCGCGCGGGGCGCGCTGCCCCGCAGCGAACCGAGGATCCCCGCCCACAGGTCGTCGGCCTGCTCCTCGGCCTGGGCGCGCGCCTGCTCATGGCGGGCCGCCCGGTCGTCCAGATGCAGGGCGGGCACGGACAGGGGATGGAACGCGCGCAGGACGACATCGCAGCCGAGCGGGTCGAGCGTGGCACGCGCGGCGCTCAGGAAGCCCGCCAGGGCCAGTTCCTCGGCCGGGTCGACCGAGTCCAGATGGGCGGTCACGGTGTCCGCGTCCAGCTCCGCGACCACCGTCCCCGGGCGCGTCGACGGCAGCGCCTCCACCAGCTCGCTGTCGTAGGTGTAGCCGCCGTTGACCACGCCGATGCCCTGCGCGGAGGCGATCGGCGCGACCTGGCGGTACTCCTCCACCGTCCGGGTGAAGTGCACGACGGGGTGCCGCTGCGCGAACTCCTCCAGGGACAGCCGCCCGTCCGTGGTCTCGAAGGGGAGCCACGGCAGCATCGTGCGCAGCAGCTCCTTGTCGTGCCGCGCGAGCGACTTGACGCCCAGGTAGTGCACGGACAGGAAGGCGGCGAGCCGCTCGGGGTCGCCGGCCGCGAGTCCGGTCAGCCAGGACCGGATGCGCTCCCCGAGGGCGTCGCGCACGCCCGCCAGGGTCTCGTCCTCGTACAGCGACTCGCGCGAGGCCGTGGGCCGCAGACTGTCCGTGTCGAGCACACAGCGCACGAAGAACGCCCAGTCGGGCAGCAGCTGTTCGGCGCGCTCCGTCAGCAGCATGCCCTTCAGGTGCACCCGGTGGCTCGCCCGCTGTGCCGGGCTGACCGCGCTCGGCAGCACATAGGCCACGCCCCGGACCCCGGCGAGCGGCACGTCCAGGTCGATCGAGTCCAGCGGGGTGAATCCGAACAGGTCGTGACAGTGGCGGGCCAGGGCCACCCGCCGGCTCGCGGGGGAGGGGTACGCACGGTCCCAGGGCGCCGGGAGGTCCGTGATCGGCTCGTCGCCGACCCGCACGTCGTACGGCAGCAGCGATCCGAAATCCCGTGCCAAGGACCGCACCCGGTCCGCCGAGAGCCAGTCACCGGCGCCGGGACGTGCCACCAGGTGCACCGTGGTGCCGGGTTCGGGCCGGGCGTCCGACGGCAGCGTCCGTACGACGTACGACCCGTCGTCGGCGGCCGTCCACTCCACCGGGAGCGCGTCCGGGGTACGGGCGCTGCGGCTGACGACCCTGATGCGCTCGGCGACGACGAAGCAGGCCAGCAACCCGATGCCGAACTGCCCGAGGAAGCCGGAGCGGGCCTCCTGCAGCCCCTCGGCCCGCTTGGAGCTGCGCCCGATGGTGGCGAGCAGGTTGTGCACATCGGACTCGGTGAGCCCGACGCCGGTGTCCTCGACGCGCAGAGTGGCCCCGTCCGCGTACAGCCGGACCCGGGCCGGCGCGTCCGGTTCGTCGGCGCGGCGGGCGGTGATCGCGTCCACGGCGTTCTGCAGCAGCTCGCGCAGATAGACCTTGGGACTGGAGTAGAGGTGATGGGAGAGCAGGTCCACCAAACCACGCAGGTCGACCTGAAACGTATGAGGTGGCTGGGGTGACTGAGGTGCCTGGGATGCCTGTGAGGTCTGGGAGTCCATCGTCACGGCGCCGTGCGTGGGGGGACGGTCGACGGCGCGGGGTCGGGCGGTCCCGGTGGGGCGGTGACCGCGGGGCGAGCCGGGAAGGATGGGTCATCCTAGGCTTGGAGCCACCCCGCTGACCAGCGGATTCGCAAGACGTATACGGCGTTGTCAGTGGTGTGGTGTGCAATGGATCTCGTGCCCGCACCACAAGAACCGCTGAAGAAGGCGCTCGGACCCGCCACCGCGAAGGTGATGGCCGAGCACCTCGGCCTGCACACCGTCTCGGACCTCCTCCACCACTACCCGCGCAGATACGAGGAGCGCGGCCAGCTCACCCACCTCGCCGACCTGCCGATGGACGAGCATGTGACGGTGGTGGCCCAGGTCGCCGACGCCCGGCTGCACAGCTTCGCCTCGGCCAAGGCGCCCCGCGGCAAAGGCCAGCGCCTGGAGGTCACGATCACCGACGGCAGCGGCCGGCTCCAACTGGTCTTCTTCGGCAACGGCGTGCACAAGCCCCACAAGGAACTCCTGCCGGGCACACGCGCGCTGTTCGCGGGCAAGGTCTCCGTCTTCAACCGCAGGCTCCAACTGGCCCATCCCGCCTACGAGCTGCTGCGCGGCGAGGACGACGTGGCCGAGACGGTCGACAGCTGGGCGGGCGCCCTCATCCCGATCTACCCGGCCACGGCCAAGCTGGAGTCCTGGAAGATCGCCAAGTCGGTGCAGACGGTCCTGCCGAGCGCCCAGGAGGCGGTCGACCCCCTGCCGGACTCCCTGCGCGCGGGCCGGGGCCTGGTCTCCCTCCCCGAGGCACTCCTCAAGGTCCACCGCCCGCACGACAAGGCGGACGTCGCCCAGGCCCGCTCCCGCCTCAAGTGGGACGAGGCCTTCGTCCTCCAGGTCGCCCTGGCCCGCCGCCGCCACGCGGACGGCCAGCTTCCGGCGGTGCCCCGCGTCCCCGCCCCGGACGGCCTGCTCACGGCCTTCGACGAGAAGCTCCCCTTCACCCTCACCGACGGCCAGCAGAAGGTCTCCCAGGAGATCTTCGCCGACCTGGCCACCGAGCACCCGATGCACCGACTGCTCCAGGGCGAGGTCGGCAGCGGCAAGACCCTGGTCGCCCTGCGCGCCATGCTCGCCGTCGTGGACGCGGGCGGTCAGGCCGCCCTGCTGGCGCCCACCGAGGTGCTCGCGCAGCAGCACCACCGCTCGATCGTCGAGATGATGGGGGAGCTGGCCGAGGGAGGGATGCTGGGCGGCGCCGAGCAGGGCACCAAGGTCGTGCTGCTCACCGGCTCCATGGGCGCGGCCGGGCGGCGGCAGGCGCTGCTCGATCTCGTCACCGGGGAGGCCGGGATCGTGATCGGCACGCATGCCCTGATCGAGGACAAGGTGCAGTTCCACGACCTGGGCCTGGTCGTGGTCGACGAGCAGCACCGGTTCGGGGTGGAGCAGCGCGACGCGCTGCGCGGCAAGGGCAGGCAGCCGCCGCATCTGCTGGTCATGACCGCGACGCCGATTCCGCGGACCGTCGCCATGACCGTCTTCGGCGACCTGGAGACCTCCGTCCTCGACCAGCTCCCGGCCGGGCGCTCGCCGATCGCCAGCCATGTGGTGCCGGCCGCCGACAAACCGCACTTCCTCGCGCGCGCCTGGGAGCGGGTGCGCGAGGAGGTCGCCAAGGGCCATCAGGCCTACGTCGTCTGCCCCCGTATCGGCGACGACATCGACGAGCCCGGCGACCCGAAGAAGGCCGCGAGGTCGCCCGAGGACGAGGCGGAGAAGCGGCCCCCGCTCGCCGTGCTCGACGTCGCCGACCACCTGGCCAAGGGCCCCCTGGAGGGTCTTCGGGTCGAGGTGCTGCACGGCCGTATGCACCCAGACGACAAGGACGCGGTGATGCGCCGCTTCGCCGCCGGCGAGGCCGATGTCCTGGTCGCGACGACAGTCATCGAGGTCGGGGTGAACGTCCCGAACGCCACCGCGATGGTGATCATGGACGCCGACCGCTTCGGGGTCTCGCAGCTCCACCAGCTGCGCGGCCGGGTGGGCCGTGGCTCGGCGCCCGGTCTGTGCCTCCTGGTGAGCGAGATGCCCGAGGCGAGCGCGGCACGGCAGCGGCTGAACGCGGTCGCCTCCACCCTGGACGGCTTCGAGCTCTCGCGCATCGACCTGGAACAGCGGCGCGAGGGCGACGTCCTCGGCCAGGCCCAGTCGGGCGCCCGCACCTCGCTGCGCGTGCTTGCGGTCATCGAGGACGAGGAGATCATCGCCGAGGCCCGACAGGAGGCCACCGTGGTGGTCGCCGCAGACCCGGAGCTGGAAGGGCTGCCCGGTCTGCGCACTGCCCTTCAGGCGCTGCTGGACGAGGAGCGGGAGCAGTACCTCGAAAAGGGGTGAGCGGGAGGAGACGGGACGCCGAGACCGGGAGCGGAGGTGACCACGGTGGCCGGAAGGCCGCGGTGAACCGGCGGAGCCCGAGCACCGACGGCCGCCGGGCTGCGAGACTGGAGGAGTACACCCGCCCTGGACACAGGGCTTCCGCCCGCACACCGACAAGGACCGCAGAGATGACCCGCGTGATCGCCGGCCGGGCCGGCGGACGCCGACTGGCCGTCCCGCCGGGCAACGGCACCCGCCCCACCTCCGACCGGGCGCGCGAGGGCCTCTTCTCCACCTGGCAGTCCCTCCTCGGCGGCCCCCTGGAAGGCGAGCGGGTCCTCGACCTGTACGCCGGCTCGGGCGCCGTCGGCCTGGAGGCCCTGTCCCGTGGCGCGGGGCATACCCTCCTGGTCGAGGCCGACGCCCGTGCCGCCCGCATCGTCCGCGAGAACGTCAGGGCGCTCGGCCTGCCCGGCGCCGAGGTCCGGGCGGGCAAAGCGGAACAGATCATCCGCACCCCGGCACCTGAACAGCCGTACGACCTCGCCTTCCTGGACCCGCCGTACGCGGTCTCCGACGACGATCTTCGCGAGATTCTCCTCACACTCCGCGCGGAGGCCTGGCTCGCGGCCGACGCCCTCGTCACCGTGGAGCGCAGCACCAGAGGCGGAGAATTCCGGTGGCCGGACGGCTTCGAGGCGATCAGGGCCCGTCGTTACGGGGAAGGGACGTTTTGGTACGGTCGCGCCGCCTCTACGTGCGAAGACGCACGATGACCGGACCGGAGAGCGAGGGATCACAAGTGCGCCGCGCCGTTTGTCCCGGGTCGTTCGACCCGATCACCAATGGACACCTCGACATCATCGCCCGCGCGTCCAAGCTGTACGACGAGGTGTACGTCGCAGTGATGATCAACCAGTCCAAGAAGGGCCTGTTCGAGATCGACGAGCGGATCGAGCTCATCCGCGAGGTCACCGCCGAGTTCGGCAACGTCGTGGTGGAGTCCTTCCACGGCCTCCTCGTCGACTTCTGCAAGCAGCGCGACATCCCCGCCATCGTCAAGGGTCTGCGAGCCGTCAGCGACTTCGACTACGAGCTGCAGATGGCCCAGATGAACAACGGCCTCACCGGTGTGGAGACCCTCTTCGTCCCCACCAACCCCACCTACAGCTTCCTGTCCTCCTCGCTCGTCAAGGAGGTCGCGGCCTGGGGCGGAGACGTCTCCCACCTCGTGCCGCCGCTCGTCCTGGAGGCCCTGGGCAAGCGCCTCGGCAAGGGCTGAGCGGACCCGGGGCGCAACCCCCGTTTCCTGACAGCCCGTCAGCCGGTGTCGGCCGGAGCGGAAGTGGCCGTACAGTCGACCCGTCCGTCTCCAACACAGCTGTAGAGAGTGGCGAGCACACGGTGGACGTGCAGAAGAAGCTCGACGAGATCGTCTCGATGGTCTCCAGCGCCCGGTCCATGCCCATGTCGGCCTCGTGCGTGGTCAACCGCGCCGAGCTGCTCTCGATGCTCGAAGAGGTGCGCGCGGCCCTGCCCGACTCCCTGGCCCAGGCCCAGGAGCTGATCGGCGACCAGGAGCAGATGGTCGAGCGGGCCCGCCAGGAGGCCGAGCGGATCATCCAGGGCGCGCACGCCGAGCGCGGTTCCCTGATCTCCGACACGGAGGTCGCCCGCCGCTCACAGAACGAGGCCGACCGCATCCTCGCCGAGGCCCGCCAGGAGGCCGAGGAGGTCCGCGCCGAGGCCGACGACTACGTCGACTCCAAGCTCGCCAACTTCGAGGTCGTCCTCACCAAGACCCTCGGTTCGGTCGGCCGCGGCCGGGAGAAGCTCCTCGGCACCGGTCCCGGCCTCGACGAGCAGGGCTTCGAGGACGAGGACGCCCCCGAGCGCAGCCACGACCCCGAGACCCTGCGCCGGGACGCCGACGCGTACGTGGACGTCAAGCTCGGCGCCTTCGAGGCCGTGCTCGCCAAGACCCTGGAGGCCGTCGGCAGGGGCCGGCAGAAGCTGCACGGCCGGATCGCCACCGACGACCTCGGCGCCCTCGCCGACGACCTGACCACCGTCCAGCACTCCAGCGACGCCGACTACCTCGCCGACCTCGCGGCCCTCGCCGACACCCCGGCCCAGGCCCCCGCGGCGCCCGCCCAGGCCCCCGCGATCCCGGCCCAGCAGAACCAGCCCGCCTACGCGCAGCAGCAGGATCCGTACGGATACCAGCAGACCGACCAGTACGGCTACCAGCAGACCTACGCCCAGCAGGACGCCTACGGCTACCAGCAGGCGGACCCGTACGCCGCCTATCCCCAGGCACAGGCGTACGACCAGCAGGCGGCGTACGATCAGGGCCAGGGGCACGGTTACCCGCAGGGCAACGCCCTCGACGAGACCAGCCTCTTCGACACCAGCATGATCAGCGCCGAGCAGCTCCGGGCCTACGAACAGGAGCGCGGCGGTCACTGAACGTGCCGGACGCACGGGTTCCCAGGCGTCCGGGTGCACCGGATTGGGCCGTGAGGGAAAGGTCCAGTATCCTGGCTCTTCGGTCGCGCGTACCCTTCGCGATCCACGCTGCCCGGAACATCACGGAACAGCGTCCCTGAGCTTCGAGACCGAAAGCAGGAATGGCTCTGAACGCCCGCCTCGACCACCGCAACCCCCTCGTGTTCGACACGCACGAGCTGGGGCGGCGTCCTGGTGCGCAGCTGCGCCTGACCCGCACGGTCGACGCCCCCAGGGACTTCGGTATCCAGGGGGTCATCGGAGTGCCGGAAGGCGCCCCGGTGGAGCTCGAACTCCGGCTCGAGTCGGTCATGGAAGGGGTGCTCGTCACAGGCACCGCCCGTGCATCGGCCGAGGGGGAGTGCGTAAGGTGTCTGGAGCCGCTGGAGCTGGAGCTCGAAGCGGACTTCCAGGAGCTGTTCTCGTACCCTGACGCCGACGACCGGGGCCGCGTGATCGCGGAGCCGGGCGACGACGCCGAGGACGACGAGGACAGGTTCTTCCTCGAGGACGGACTGTTCGACCTCGAACCTCTGCTGCGCGATGCGGTGGTGCTCGCACTGCCGATGCAGCCGGTGTGCCAGGAAGACTGTTCGGGTCTGTGCTCCGAGTGCGGAGCGCGGCTCACGGACGACCCGGACCACCATCACGACGCCGTCGACATCCGTTGGGCGGCACTGCAGGGACTCGCCGGTTCACTCGAAGACGGCGAGAAAGACGAGATGAGCGGCGGCGTGCTTCCATCAGCACACGTCGACGAGAAGCAGGAGAAGTAGCCGTGGCTGTTCCGAAGCGGAAGATGTCGCGCAGCAACACGCGCCACCGCCGGTCGCAGTGGAAGGCTGCGGTCCCCACCCTGGTTGCGTGCGAGCGCTGCCACGAGCCGAAGCTGCAGCACATCGCGTGCCCCTCGTGCGGCACCTACAACAAGCGCCAGGTCCTCGAGGTCTGATCGGCTGGTGAGAGGTCTGATGTCTGACGCCCAAAACAGTCCTCGCCGTAGCGGGGGTGGTTCGGCGGACAACACAGCCTCGTCCCACACGCTTCTGGAAGGGCGGCTCGGCTACAAGGTCGAGTCCGCCCTTCTGGTGCGCGCGCTGACCCACCGTTCCTACGCGTACGAGAACGGCGGTCTGCCGACGAACGAGCGCCTGGAGTTCCTCGGGGACTCCGTTCTTGGCCTCGTCGTCACGGACACGCTGTACCGCACCCACCCCGACCTGCCCGAAGGCCAGCTGGCCAAGTTGCGGGCCGCGGTGGTCAACTCGCGTGCGTTGGCGGAGGTGGGCCGCGGGCTCGATCTCGGCTCCTTCATCCGGCTGGGCCGGGGCGAGGAGGGCACGGGCGGCCGGGACAAGGCGTCCATCCTTGCCGACACCCTCGAAGCGGTGATCGGCGCTGTCTACCTCGACCAGGGGCTGGACTCGGCGGCGGAGCTGGTGCACCGCCTGTTCGACCCGCTGATCGAGAAGTCCTCGAATCTCGGTGCCGGCCTGGACTGGAAGACCAGCCTCCAGGAGCTCACCGCGACCGAGGGGCTCGGTGTGCCCGAGTACCTGGTCACGGAGACCGGCCCGGATCACGAGAAGACCTTTACTGCTGCTGCCCGCGTCGGAGGCGTCTCGTACGGCACCGGCACCGGCCGCAGCAAGAAGGAGGCGGAGCAGCAGGCCGCGGAGTCGGCCTGGCGCTCCATCCGCGCTGCCGCGGACGAGCGAGCCAAGGCGGCGGCCGAGGCGGGGTCCCCCGACGGAGCCGACGAATCCGTCACGGCCCCGTCGAGCGACTCGGCCACGGCCTGAATCCTTCACCGGACCCCGCCCCGGCGTCACCGCCGCGGCGGGGTTCGTTTTTTCGGTGCGGTGTCCCGGGGGCCGTCTCCTCGGGCTCTGCCCGGTCCGCTTCCCGGGTCCCGTCTCCTCGGGACCGGTCGCTCAGGCCGGTCGCCCGGGGCGGGCCCGTCGGCCGCTCATGCCGAGGTACGCTGCGGACGTCGCCCCCGTTCCCTCCTCCCAAGGAGCCCCGTGCCCGAGTTGCCCGAGGTCGAGGTCGTGCGACGCGGTCTGGAGCGCTGGGTCGCCCACCGGACCGTCGCCGACGTGGAGGTGCTGCACCCGCGCGCCGTCCGCCGGCACGCGGCGGGCGGCGAGGACTTCGCGCACCGCCTCAAGGGGCAGCTCCTCGGCGCCCCGAGCCGCCGCGGGAAGTACCTTTGGATCCCGGTCGAGACGACGGGTACGGCGATCCTCGCCCACCTCGGCATGAGTGGCCAGCTCCTCGTCCAGCCGCACGGCGCCGGCGACGAGAAGCATCTGCGCATCCGCCTGCGGTTCGACGACGGCCTCGGCACCGAGCTGCGCTTCGTCGACCAGCGCACCTTCGGCGGGCTCTCGCTGCACGACACCACCCCCGACGGGCTGCCCGACGTGATCGGGCACATCGCCCGCGACCCCCTGGACCCGCTCTTCGACGACGCCGCCTTCCACGACGCCCTGCGCCGCAAGCGCACCACCATCAAGCGGGCCCTGCTCGACCAGTCCCTGATCAGCGGCGTCGGCAACATCTACGCCGACGAGGCCCTGTGGCGCTCCGGCGTCCACTACGAGCGCCCCACGGCCCCCTTCACCCGCCCGCGCACGGCCGAACTCCTCGGCCATGTACGGGACGTGATGAACGCCGCGCTCGCCGTCGGCGGCACCAGCTTCGACAGCCTCTACGTCAACGTCAACGGGGAGTCGGGCTACTTCGACCGGTCGCTGGACGCGTACGGTCGCGAGGGCCTGCCCTGCCGGCGCTGTGCGACACCCGTGCGCCGCCGCCCCTGGATGAACCGGTCCAGCTACTTCTGCCCGAAGTGCCAGCGGGCGCCGCGCATCGCGACGCCGCGCGTGATGCCGTAGCAGCACTCCACCCCGTCGGGAAGCGCTCCGCGTCGCAGGAAAGCGCCCCCCCGCGGCGGCTTCAGTCCGTGCGGGCCTCGTCGTAACGACGGCGGGCCTCCAGCACGTCGTCCATCCGGTCCTCCACGAAGTGGATGAGGTTGAGCAGCCGCTCGGCCACCCCGTGACCCAGCGGGGTCAGCTCGTAGTCCACGCGCGGGGGGTTCGTCGGCTGGGCGTCACGGTGCACCAGACCGTCGCGCTCCAGCGCGTGCAGGGTCTGGGACAGCATCTTCTCGCTCACCCCGTCGACCCGGCGGCGCAGCTCGTTGAAGCGGAACGAGCCTTCGTGGAGCGCGCCGAGCGTCAGCGCCCCCCAGCGTCCCGTCACATGCTCCAGCGTGCTCCGCGACGGGCACGCCTTGGAGAACACGTCGAACGGGAGGTTCTCCTGCTGCGTGGTGGTCATGACCGAAGCGTACTCCAGCGCAGCGCTAACTTTCTGGTTGCACTAACTAGAAGTTAGTGCTTTCCTTTGGTTATCGCAGGGCCGAGGGACGGCACTCCGCTGCGTCCTTCGCCCCTCGTCGTCCCCTTGCGGACGCCCTTCCCTTCCCACGAGGAGTACCTACGTGACCACCGCTGTTGTCGCCATCGCCTACCATTCCGGCCACGGCCACACCGCCGTCCTCGCCGAGGCCGTGCGCGAAGGTGCCGCCGAGGCCGGAGCCCAGGTGCACCTGATCAAGGTCGACGAGATCACCGACGAGCAGTGGGCGGCCCTCGACGGATCCGACGCGATCATCTTCGGCTCGCCCACCTACATGGGCACCGCGTCCGCCCCCTTCCACGGCTTCGCCGAGGCCTCCTCCAAGCGCTGGTTCACGCAGGAGTGGAATGACAAGCTGGCCGCCGGCTTCACCAACTCGGGGTCCAAGAGCGGCGACAAGCTGCACACCCTGCAGTTCTTCCAGATCCTGGCGGCGCAGCACGGCATGAACTGGATCAGCCTCGGACTGCACCCGGGCTGGAACAACAGCGCCGGCTCCGAGCACGACCTCAACCGCCTCGGCGTCTTCCTGGGCGCCGCCGCGCAGACGAATGTCGACGAGGGTCCCGAGGGCGTCCACAAGGCCGACGTGGAGACCGCCCGTCACCTCGGCCGCCGCGTCGCGGAGACCGCCCGCCTCTTCGCACTGGGCCGCGCGGCGGCGTAACTCCCGGATGCGGCCGTGCCCCCGCCCGGGAACAACCGGACGGGGGCACGCCCCTGGGTCATCTCCACCCGAGCGGATCAGGCGCACTGGCGACGGAGGGAGACCTCCGTAGGCTCGATCGCGTAGGCAAACGACGAGCCCTGGTTCCAGGGCGTCGCTGTGCGGTGCTTTCGCAAGGAGACACGCCATGACCGCTTCCCCCGGAGGTTCCCGGCGTCCGGAGGCCGACGTCGCCGGATTCGCGGCCTCGCCGCAGCTGACCCGAGCGTTGCAGCAGATTCTGGTGGACCTCGTCGAACTGCATCTCCAGGGGAAGCAGGCCCACTGGAACGTGGTCGGCCACAACTTCCGGGATCTGCACCTGCAACTTGACGAGATCGTCGACGAGGCCCGGGAGTCGGCCGACACCATCGCCGAACGCATGCGCGCTCTCGAGGCCTGGCCGGACGGGCGCACCGACACCGTAACGGCGACCACCACCCTCCCCGCGTTCCCGGAGGGAGGGCAGAGTGTGAGCGCCGTCGTCGATCTTGTCACCGCACGCCTGCGCGTCACCGTCGATACGTTGCGCACCCATCATGACCAGGTCGACAGCGAGGATCCCTCCACGGCCGACCTGCTGCACGCGATCATCGACTCCCTGGAGAAGTACGCCTGGATGGTCAGCGCAGAGAACCGATCCGCCTGACCCTCTTGCCTACGCTGCCCCTGAACGCGAAAACCCGGGCACCGCACGGGTCGAGTGCGGTGCCCGGGTCCTGGTGCCCGGTGACGGCCCAGCGCGACTCCTGGGCTCTGACCTGCGGTTGTCTCAGTAACCGAAGAAGTGAAGGGCCGGGTCCCTGACCTGCGTCCGTCTCATCGATCAACGCTGCGACCTGCGACTTAGCTGTCGGCGTTGTCAGCGTTGGCCGTCGTTGAGTGCCCCCGCACGGCCCAGAGGCGGCCCGAGCGGGGGGCGCGCTGTGCCCCTGGTTACGGGCGGTGCGGTCGTTGAGGGCATCGGTCAGTTAGCTGGTCAGACCGCCTCGCGCGGCCCCACCGCCTGGCAGTCAGGCATGGATGTCAGTCTCCCTCGCCGTGACCTCGCGCAACAGCTCGGCGAGCCTGTGCAGTTGCTCCTGTCGTGCTCGTTCGACGTCGCGCCTCGCCTGTCGTGCGTCAGCGATGTACATCAATGTGCAGCCAACGCCAGCGGCGAGCCACAGCGAAGCGTGGATGAAGGCGTGTTGGTATACGCGGCGGATGCCTATGGCGTAGGCGCCGAGACATATCAAAAGCTCAGACCATCGGTTTATCGCATCGGCGTTCCGCTTGAACCAGCGTTCCTGCGTAGCGTTAGGCCTACTCAACTACCCCACCTTGTTCGTTGGTCCTCTGACGGCCGATAGCGGGGCTCACCAGGGTCGACAATCCGTAGCTGTCCGCCTGTGCGAATGTCCGGGTCGCGTTCGCGATCGGTGGGGCCGCAGTGGCAGAGGATATCCGAGGGCGGCGTAGCGACTTTGGCCGGGAGTTTCAATGACCCAGTTACGGCAGCTATCTACAGCTGCCGTACCAGTCAAGCGCCGCCGCGCTCGGATATCGGAGCACCACGTGGGGGACACGGGCCTCACCTCGCGCCCTCTGCCGCGCTCTACGGCTCACCCCACTCGGGGATGCACATCATGCGGTGAGCCGGCACTACGGGTTCGCTCGGCAATGGATCGATTCCACCGACCCGTACAGCCACGATGTCCGTGGGGATGGGGGACGACCGGTCCGGAAGCCTCGCCAAACGCCACCTGAAGGCCTCTGGGACGTCTTTGGCGGGTAGTTCCACCATGGCGAGGCTGACCCACCGGTCGTAGTTGGTGGGGTACACGCGAATCAAGGCGCCGCATTCCGGGCAAACCGGTGGCTCGATCCATGTCGTGTTGTCGGGGTCGGGGTCCGGTCTGGGCGCGGCTGTAGCCCCATCGGCTTCGGCCATCTCGTTGGCGAGGGTGTTCCAGCACCTCTCGCAGTATCTCGCCATGAGGCCGAATCGTCCGCGCTCACGCACGGTGTGACTGGTCTCCCCGCAGCGGTGGCATACGAACTGGTCACGATCCCGAATCGCCCCCATGCGTTTGAGTGTGAGCGAATCCGACCGGGTCCTAGTAGGTCGCGATTTGGCCTCATTTGGCGATCACGTAACCACCTACCCCAACCCACCATCCTCCCCAGCTCACGCCACTACGGACCCGCAGTCGAGAACGGTGCCCCATCCATCCCGTGCGGGCACCGCGCTTGGAGCCTCGCAAGGTCAAGCCGTGGCCGACCGAGCGAGTCATGGCCGTGCGTTCGGAACTGCCGGATCGCTATAAGGCCCTGGTCAACGTCGCGGCCGGATGCGGTCTGCGTCAAGGCGAGGCCTTTGGCCTGGCTGTGGAAGGAGCGTGACGTTCCTCTGGCTGAGTCGGTCGCCCTCGCGCCGGCCGGTCACCTCAAGCGCTATCCCGCCACGAAGATCACACTGCCTGGGAAGACCCTCGACGGTCCGCCCGTCACCGCATCGCTGATCTTCACTGCGCGCTACGGCACTTCTAGGCCTCGGTGCTGCTGGACGCGGGGGAGAGCATCAAGACTCTCGGTGAGTATCTGGGCCACCATGCCCCCGGCCTCACGCTGCGGACATACACGCACCCGATGCCATCGAGCGGGACGCGGACTCGGGCCGCCGTGGATCGCGTCGTCGCGACGAGGTACCCACGATTGGCGGCCCGGGGGCGGCCCAGGAGGACGCTTAGCTCTCTGACCTGCGGTTGTCTCAGTAACCGAAGTCCTGCGTCCACCAGGGGCCGCCGGTGCCCGGATGGACCCCGACGCCCAACGTCTTGAAGTCGCAGTTCAGTATGTTCGCCCGGTGGCCGGGGCTGTTCATCCAGGCGTCCATGACGTCCTGGGCGGTCGTCTGGCCGCGCGCTATGTTCTCGCCACCCAGGTCCGTTATGCCGAGCACGGCGGCCCGGTCCCACGGGTCCTTGCCGTCCGGGTCCGTGTGGTCGAAGAAGTTCCGCGTGGCCATGTCATCGCTGAAGGCCTGTGCCAGCTTCGCCAGCTCGTTGCTCGCGGTCACCGGGGTGCAGCCCGCCTTGGCCCGCTCCTGGTTGACGAGATCGAGCACCGCGGTCGTGGTCGAGGACGCCGCGGACTGGGGCGGCGGCACGTGGGTCTTGGGCTTCTTCTCGTGCTTCTTCGCGGGCGGAGCGGTCGTCGCCGGCTGCGTCGCGGCCGGAGACGGCGACTGTGGCTGCGAGGGTTCCTGCGTCGGGGCGGTCGAGGCCGCCGGAGCCGAGGGTGTCGCGGCCGGCGAGGTGGCGCTCCCGCGCTCGTGGTCGCGGCTCGTGGACGTTGAGCCGCGGCCGTCGGCCGTCCCGCTCGTGCCGCCCTGCTCATGGGCGTAGCCCGTCGGGCTGGTGCCCGCGGCCTGCACATCGCCGGCGTCGCCGCTCACCGTGAAGCTCTTGCCGCCGGGCAGCACGCCCGTGGCGACCGCCACGGTGCCCAGCGCGACGGCGGCCGAGACACCCAGCAGGCCCGTGCGCACCGGAGTGGGCGCCTTCTTCTTGCGGCGTGAGCGAGTCGCCTGCCGTTCGGCCTCCAGGACCTCGGCGAAGCCGTAGAGGTTCTCGGGTCCGTAACGCTCCGTAGCGGGATTCTGATTCTGCGTCACCCTGGTCGCGCGGCCGGTGGCGGCGCGTCCGGCGGCGGAGCGTCGGTGGCGTCCCATCTGCTGGCCTTCCTGGTCTTGCGGTCAGCGCTACTGAATCGAAACTCCCTCGATCGAGTGAGTTTCACGACAGATTCATATGAGGGGGGACGCTACAGCATGACGCGAGTGGAGGAAGTGCCCGGAGGGACATTGGCCGGTTAGCGTGCAGCCATGAACGACGATGCACGACTCGTCGCGTGGGTGCGCGGACGTGTCCAAGGTGTGGGGTTCCGCTGGTTCACCCGGGCCAAGGCACTGGAGATCGGCGACCTGAAGGGCTTCGCCCTCAACCTTGACGACGGACGGGTCCAGGTGGTCGCCGAGGGGGCGCGGGGCGATTGCGAGGGGTTGTTGGACTGGCTCCGGGGCGACGACACACCCGGGAGGGTGGATGGCGTCACTGAGATTTGGGACACGCCCCGCGGCGGCTACGACGGCTTCTTGATCCGCTGAGAGCGGGGCGCGGAGCCGTCGGACCGAAGCGGAGGGGCATGCCACCGGCACCTGCCCGCAGCAGAAAGGCCCAGGTGGTTGCCAAGAAGGGCGCGCCGTGGCAGGCTCCGCACACAAGGATGATCGCCACACCCTCCGGGTCCCGCAGGAGTCGCAGCGCCGCCCGTCGAAGGCCGCGCGCCCCAGGGATGCCCGCCATTGCGGGGTGTGATCGTGTTGACCGTCAAACTTTTTGGTGAGACGCTGAAAGCCCCGCGCACCTTAGCTGTTTGGCATGTAAGAACGGCGCAAGAACTGAAGATTGCCAAGCACCGCGGGTGCGAATCCCTCACGACCCACACCGCATCGGTCGGTCACTCAGTGTGGAGGACCATCCATCATGGCAAAGGCGCTTCTCGGTTACGTCGGCGGCTCCGACCCGCGACTCCTCGCCGAGATGCGACGGCTCCAGCAGCGCGTCCAGGAGCTCGAGTCCGAGCTCGTACGGATCCAGGCGGAGAACGACGCGCTGACGGCTGCCGCTTCTCACGACAGGATCATGGAGAGCATCGACGCACACCAGGCGGAGCCTGCGCTCACCTGATCACTGCATCGCTCCACAAAGACACCAAGCGGCGGTTGGCTGCCCGTATCAACCGCTCAGTTGTCCGTTGCAAGGGACGCCTCGGCGTCCCTTCTTTCTTGCCTCGCGCACCCTTTCGGCCTCTTTAACGGATGGTGTGCCCTGCACGTTCAACTGTGAAACCGCAGGGGTGCCGGGGTTCATAGTGTGAGATACCGGCGGAAGGTAGAGTCCAGCGGCGTGCACCTCAAGGCCCTGACCCTCCGCGGGTTCAAGTCGTTCGCCTCCGCGACCACGCTCCGCTTCGAGCCGGGGATCACGTGCGTGGTGGGGCCGAACGGCTCGGGCAAGTCCAACGTCGTGGACGCGCTCAGCTGGGTCATGGGCGAGCAGGGCGCCAAGTCGCTGCGCGGCGGCAAGATGGAGGACGTCATCTTCGCCGGCACCACCGGGCGCCCGCCGCTCGGCCGCGCCGAGGTGTCCCTCACCATCGACAACTCCGACGGCGCACTCCCGATCGAGTACTCCGAGGTCACCATCACGCGGATCATGTTCCGCAACGGCGGCAGCGAGTACCAGATCAACGGTGACACGTGCCGCCTCCTCGACATCCAGGAGCTCCTCTCCGACTCCGGCATCGGCCGCGAGATGCATGTGATCGTCGGCCAGGGCCAGCTCGACTCGGTGCTGCACGCCGACCCCATGGGCCGTCGCGCCTTCATCGAGGAGGCCGCGGGAGTCCTCAAACACCGCAAGCGCAAGGAGAAGGCGCTCAGGAAACTGGACGCCATGCAGGCGAACCTCGCCCGCGTCCAGGACCTGACCGACGAGCTGCGCCGCCAACTCAAGCCGCTGGGCCGGCAGGCCGCGGTCGCCCGCCGGGCCGCCGTCATCCAGGCCGACCTGAGGGACGCCCGGCTGCGTCTGCTCGCCGACGATCTCGTACGGCTGCGGCGGGCCCTGAAGACCGAGATCGCGGACGAGGCCGCGCTCAAGGAACGCAAGGACGCCGCCGAGGCCGAACTGAAGAAGGCGCTCCAGCGCGAGGCGCTGCTGGAGGACGAGGTGCGTCGGCTGACGCCTCGTCTGGGGCGCGCCCAGCAGACCTGGTACGAGCTGTCCCAGCTCGCGGAGCGGGTGCGGGGCACGATCTCGCTGGCCGACGCCCGGGTCAAGAGTGCCACCTCCGCGCCCCCGGAGGAGCGGCGCGGACGCGACCCCGAGGACATGGAACGCGAGGCCGCCCGCGTCCGCGAGCAGGAGGCAGAACTGGAGGCCGCCCTGGACGCGGCCGAGCGCGCACTGGAGGACACCGTCGCGCACCGGGCCGAGCTGGAGCGCGAACTGGCCCTGGAGGAACGGCGTCTGAGGGACGCGGCGCGCGCCATCGCCGACCGCCGCGAGAATCTGGCCCGGCTGAACGGGAAGGTGGGCGCTGCCCGTTCCCGCGCGGCCTCCGCCCAGGCCGAGATCGACCGGCTCGCCGCCGCACGCGACGAGGCGCAGGAGCGCGCGGTCGCCGCGCAGGAGGAATACGAGGCCCTCAAGGCCGAGGTGGACGGTCTGGACGCGGGCGACGCGGATCTGACCGGGCAGCACGACACGGCGAAGCGGAGCCTGGCCGAGGCGGAGGCGGCCCTGTCGGCCGCCCGGGAGGCGGCCACCGCGGCCGAACGCACGCGCGCGGCGGTCGCGGCCCGCCATGAGGCGCTCGCCCTGGGACTGCGCCGCAAGGACGGCACGGGCGTCCTGCTCGGGGCCAGGGACCGGCTCTCCGGCCTGCTGGGCCCGGCGGCCGAGCTGCTGACGGTGACCCCAGGGTACGAGGTGGCTCTGGCGGCGGCCTTCGGTGCCGCCGCCGACGCGATCGCGGTGACGGACCCGTCCTCGGCGGCCGAGGCGATCCGCCTGCTGCGCAAGCAGGACGCGGGACGGGCGGCTCTGGTGCTGGCCGGGCCGCCGAGGAAGCCGGAGGACGAGCCGTCCGCCGACGGCCCGGGCCCGGCGGACCCCTCGGGAGCGGGCGCGTCCGGCGATCCGCGGGTGAGCGCCGATCCGGCGGGACGGGGCGGCCCCCGGCAGTCCCCTCCTGACGGGCTCCCCTTCGCCGCCGACCTGGTCCGCGGTCCTGACCCGCTGATGCCCGCCGTACGGCGGCTGCTGCACGGCATCGTCGTGGTCGGCACCCTGGAGGACGCCGAGGAACTCGTCGAGACGCGGCCCGACCTGACGGCCGTCACCGCCGAGGGCGATCTGCTCGGGGCACACTTCGCGCACGGCGGGTCCGCCGGGGCGCCGAGTCTGCTCGAGGTGCAGGCCTCGGTCGACGAGGCCGCGGCCGAGCTGGAGGAACTCGCCGTCCGCTGCGAGGGGTTGGCCGACGCACAGCATCTGGCGGGGGAGCGGCGCAAGGAGTGCGCGGCCCTCGTGGAGGAACTGGGGGAGCGGCGGCGGGCGGCCGAGCGGGAGAAGTCCGCGGTCGCCCAGCAGCTGGGACGGCTCGGCGGGCAGGCCCGTGCCGCCGCCGGGGAGGCCGAGCGCTCCACCGCCGCCGCGGCCCGCGCGCAGGACGCGCTGGAGAACGCCCTGCTGGAAGCCGAGGAACTCGCCGAGCGCCTCGCCGTCGCCGAGGAGATGCCGGTCGAGGAGGAGCCCGACACGTCCGTACGCGACCGGCTCGCCGCCGACGGGGCGAACGCGCGGCAGACGGAGATGGAGGCCAGGCTCCAGGTCCGTACCCACGAGGAGCGGGTCAAGGGGCTGGCCGGACGGGCCGACGCCCTCGACCGCGGCGCCCGCGCCGAACGTGAGGCACGCGCGCGTGCCGAGCAGCGGCGGGCCCGGCTGCGCCACGAGGCGGCCGTCGCCGAGGCCGTCGCCTCCGGCGCCCGGCAGCTCCTCGCCCATGTCGAGGTGTCCCTGAGCCGGGCGGAGGCCGAGCGCACCGCTGCCGAGGCCGCCAAGGCACGCCGTGAGCAGGAGCTGACCGCCGCCCGCACCGAGGGCCGCGACCTCAAGGCCGAGTTGGACAAACTCACCGACTCCGTGCACCGCGGCGAGGTGCTCGGCGCCGAGAAGCGGCTGCGCATCGAGCAGCTGGAGACCAGGGCGCTGGAGGAACTCGGCGTCGAGCCGGCGGGATTGGTCGCCGAGTACGGCCCCGACCAGCCCGTACCGCCCTCGCCGCCCGCCGAGGGCGAGGAACTGCCCGAGGACCCGGCGCACCCGCGCAACCAGCCGCGTCCGTTCGCGCGCGGCGAGCAGGAGAAGCGGCTCAAGGCGGCCGAGCGGGCCTACCAGCAGCTCGGCAAGGTGAACCCGCTCGCGCTGGAGGAGTTCGCGGCGCTGGAGGAGCGGCACAAGTTCCTCAGCGAGCAGTTGGAGGACCTGAAGAAGACGCGGGCCGACTTGCTGCAGGTGGTCAAGGAGGTCGACGAGCGCGTCGAACAGGTCTTCACCGAGGCGTACCGGGACACGGCACGTGAGTTCGAGGGTGTCTTCAGTCGGCTGTTCCCCGGCGGTGACGGGCGGCTCGTGCTGACCGACCCGGACAACATGCTCACCACGGGCGTCGACGTCGAGGCCCGGCCCCCGGGCAAGAAGGTCAAGCGGCTGTCCCTGCTGTCAGGCGGGGAGCGGTCGCTGACCGCCGTCGCGCTGCTCGTGTCCATCTTCAAGGCCCGGCCCAGCCCGTTCTACGTCATGGACGAGGTCGAGGCCGCCCTCGACGACACCAACCTTCAGCGGCTGATCCGCATCATGCAGGAGCTCCAGGAGGCCTCGCAGCTGATCGTGATCACGCACCAGAAGCGGACGATGGAGGTCGCCGACGCGCTGTACGGCGTCTCCATGCAGGGCGACGGTGTGTCGAAGGTCATCTCCCAGCGGCTCCGATAGATGGATGGGGCCTACACCGGCCCTGACCTGCAGCTCCTCGAAGATTCAACTTCTGAACACAAGCTCCCCACACCCTGCGTGCCTTCCGGCCGACATCGGCCTCTTGACTTCGAAACTTGAAGGCATAGTCTCTGCAACGTTGCTTTTACCTTCAGGTGTGAGCGGCGGCTTATCCAATGCTCCCCGGGTACTTGGAAGTCGACGCCATGCCCTGAAAGGGCTCACCCCCACCCCGGCAGCGTTGCCGGTGGCCCGAGGAGTTATTCGTGACCAGCACAGCGCAGGCACCAAAGTCAGGAGCCGGGACGGCTCAGCCCGAACATCTCGGGCATGTCATCTTCATCGCGGCGGCAGCCGCGATGGGCGGCTTCCTGTTCGGCTACGACAGCTCCGTGATCAACGGCGCCGTCGAGGCCATCCGGGGCCGCTACGACATCGGTTCCGCAGCGCTGGCCCAGGTCATCGCCATCGCCCTGATCGGTTGTGCCATCGGTGCCGCCACCGCGGGTCGTATAGCCGACCGCATCGGCCGTATCCGCTGTATGCAGATCGCCGCTGTCCTCTTCACCATCAGCGCCGTCGGCTCCGCACTGCCCTTCGCGCTGTGGGACCTCGCCCTGTGGCGCATCATCGGCGGCTTCGCCATCGGCATGGCCTCCGTGATCGGCCCCGCCTACATCGCCGAGGTCGCCCCGCCCGCCTACCGTGGCAGGCTCGGCTCTTTCCAGCAGGCGGCGATCGTCGTCGGCATCGCCATCTCGCAGCTGGTCAACTGGGGTCTGCTGAACGCCGCCGGCGGCGACCAGCGCGGCAAGCTGATGGGCCTGGAAGCCTGGCAGGTCATGCTCGGCGTCATGGTCGTCCCGGCCGTCCTCTACGGTCTGCTCTCCTTCGCCATCCCCGAGTCCCCGCGCTTCCTGCTCTCCGTCGGCAAGCGTGAGCGGGCCCGGGCGATCCTCGCCGAGGTCGAGGGCGAGCACGCCGGCCTGGACGCCCGCGTCGCCGAGATCGAGCACGCCATGACGAGCGAGCACAAGTCCTCCTTCAAGGACCTGCTCGGCGGCGGCTTCTTCTTCAAGCCGATCGTCTGGGTGGGCATCGGCCTCTCGGTCTTCCAGCAGTTCGTCGGCATCAACGTCGCGTTCTACTACTCCTCGACGCTGTGGCAGTCGGTCGGCGTCGACCCGTCGGACTCCTTCTTCTACTCGTTCACGACGTCGATCATCAACATCGTCGGCACCGTGATCGCGATGATCTTCGTGGACCGCGTCGGCCGCCGGCCGCTCGCCCTCATCGGTTCGGTCGGCATGGCCGTCGGCCTCGCCCTGGAGGCCTGGGCGTTCTCGTCCCACCTGGTCGACGGCAAGCTGCCGAGCACCCAGGGCTGGGTCGCGCTGGTCGCCGCCCACCTGTTCGTCCTCTTCTTCGCCCTGTCCTGGGGTGTGGTCGTCTGGGTCATGCTCGGCGAGATGTTCCCGAACAAGATCCGCGCCGCCGCCCTGGGCGTGGCCGCCGCCGCGCAGTGGATCGCCAACTGGGCGATCACCGCGAGCTTCCCGTCGCTGGCCGACTGGAACCTCTCCGGGACCTATGTGATCTACACGGTCTTCGCCGCGCTCTCCATCCCCTTCGTCCTGAAGTTCGTGAAGGAGACGAAGGGCAAGTCCCTGGAGGAGATGGGCTGACGCCCACACCGAACTCGAGGAGAAAGGCCAAGTCCCCGCTGCCTGTCTCCTCGACACCCTTCCGTCGCCCGGCTCGGCCACTGCCCGAGCCGGGCGACGGTGTGTGTGCCCCCGCCCGCTCGCGCTCCCGGGACCGGCCGCGGTGCCGGACGATCAGTCGTCGAGCCGGGGCAGCACCCGTTCGCAGAACAGCTGCAGACTGCGCCACCCCTCGTCCGGCGGCATCCCGCCCGCCAGCGGGTGCAGCACATAGCTGTCCAGGCCGAGGGACAGGCACGCCTCGGGCGTCAGGATGCGATAGACCCCCTCCGCACGCAGCTCCTCCACCGTCGTGGCCGCCGACCGCACCGCCGAGCGGATGCCGCCGGACTGCCAGGCGGCGTAGGTCCGTGCCTCGTGCAGGAAGTGCCCGCCGTACGCGGCCCACGCCCGGTCCGGGTCCTCCGCGAGGTGCAGCAAGGGGGTCTCGGCGGCGGGCATCATCGTCCAGCCCTCGGTGCCGTACTCGACGAGCCGCTCCTTGTAGTACGCCTCCAGCTCCGGCAGATGCGCGCTCGGGAAGAAGGGCAGGCCCAGGCGTGCGGCCCGGCGGGCCGCCGCTTTCGAGGAGCCGCCGACCAGCAGCAGGGGGTGCGGCTGGGTGTACGGGCGCGGGGTGACGCGCACGGTACGGCCGCGGTGGCGGAACTCCTCACCGGTCCACGCCTTCAGCAGGGTCTGGAGCAGTTCGTCCTGGAACCGTCCGCGCCGCGTCCACTCGACGTCGAAGAGGGCGTACTCCTCGGGCCGGTACCCGATGCCCGCGACGGTGACCAGCCGCCCGCCGCCGAGCAGATCGAGGACGGCGATGTCCTCGGCCAGCCGCAGCGGGTCGTACAGCGGACCGATGACCGCCGAGACCGTGACCATGAGCCGGCGGGTCGCGCCGAGGACCGCGCCGGCGAAGACGAACGGCGACGGCAGCCAGTTGTCCGCCACCCCGTGGTGCTCCTCGGTCTGCACGGTGGTGATCCCGCGGTCGTCGGCGTACGTGGCCATCTCCAGCGCCGCGCGGTAGCGCGCCCTCAGCGAGGCGGGGGTCGCGCCGGGTTCGACGAGGTTGAGACGTACGACCGAGACGGGCATGGGAGGGGCCCCTTCACCTTCGGCGGCGGGTCTGCCACGAGGACCGTAGCTGACGGACCGTCAGACAACCAGGGCTCCACACCCCGGAGCCGCCACCGAACGGCCCGCACGCCCGTCGCGCATACTGGACCCGTTATGGAATTCGTCATCCTTGCCGTAGTCATCGCCGTGGTCGTGCTCGGCGTACTCGGGCTCGTCGTCGGCAGCCGCAGGAAGAAGCCGCTGCCCCCGGCGCCCCCCACGACGCCCGACATCACCGCCCCTCCGGCCGAGCCGCACGTCGGCGACGAGGCCGAGACACCGCGCGACGAGGAGCGCCGGACGATCGAGGAGGTGGACCTCCCGGCGGCCTCCGCTCCCGTCGTCGTGGAGGAGCCGCCGACCGTCGAGGCGCCCCCCATCGAGATCCCGGAGCCCACTGCCGGCCGTCTCGTCCGTCTGCGCGCCCGCCTGTCCCGCTCGCAGAACGCACTGGGCAAGGGGCTGCTCACGCTCCTGTCCCGCGAGCATCTCGACGACGAGACCTGGGAGGAGATCGAGGACACGCTGCTCACCGCCGACGTCGGCGTGCTGCCCACCCAGGAGCTGGTCGAGCGGCTGCGCGAGCGGGTCCGGGTGCTCGGCACCCGTACGCCCGAGGAACTGCGCGGGCTGCTGCGCGAGGAGCTGCTCCAGCTCGTCGGCACCGACATGGACCGCACCGTCCGCACCGAGCCCGAGACCAGCAAGCCCGGCATCGTGATGGTCGTGGGCGTCAACGGCACCGGCAAGACCACCACCACCGGCAAGCTCGCCCGCGTCCTCGTGGCCGACGGCCGTACGGTCGTCCTCGGTGCCGCCGACACCTTCCGTGCCGCCGCGGCCGACCAGCTGCAGACCTGGGGCGAGCGGGTCGGCGCCCACATCGTGCGCGGTCCGGAGGCCGGAGACCCCGCCTCGGTCGCCTTCGACGCGGTCAAGGAGGCCAAGGAGATCGGCGCCGACGTCGTTCTCATCGACACCGCCGGGCGCCTGCACACCAAGACCGGCCTCATGGACGAGCTGGGCAAGGTCAAGCGCGTCGTCGAGAAGCACGCCCCGCTGGACGAGGTGCTGCTGGTCCTCGACGCCACCACCGGACAGAACGGTCTCGTCCAGGCGCGCGTCTTCGCCGAGGTCGTGAACATCACCGGCATCGTGCTCACCAAGCTGGACGGCACGGCCAAGGGCGGCATCGTGGTCGCGGTCCAGCGCGAGCTGGACGTCCCGGTGAAGCTGATCGGTCTCGGCGAGGGCCCCGACGACCTGGCGCCGTTCGAGCCGGAGGCGTTCGTTGACGCCCTCATCGGAGACTGACGACTTAGCGGAGCGTGACCACCCGCCGGTCTCTCCCTATACCGAGCAGCGCCCGCCCCCACGATGTGCCGGGGGCGGGCGCTGTCTTTTCGCGTCCGGGGAGCTGGCTCTTCCGTATGGGCACAGCAATTCCGTACGGGCACAGCAGGAAGGGCCACCGCCGCACGGCGGTGGCCCTTCACGACAGAGGTCGCAGCACTAGGGAGTCTCGCCCGCCGCCCAGGCCCGGGAGCGGTGGGCCACATAGGCCAGCGTGCCGATCAGCAGACGCGCGGCGGGCGGTCTCGTCGCGGAGTCCAGCGCGGGGGCGCGCAGCCAGCGGACCGGACCGCGACCGCCACGGTCCGAGGGCGGGGCCGTGATGTGCGTCCTCGAGCCCAGGGCGTGCAGATCGAGGTCCGCGTCGTCCCACGCCATCCGGTACAGCAGCGAGGGAAGCTCGGCCGCCGAACCGGGGGCGACGAAGAACTGGGCGCGGCCGTCCGGGGTCGCCGTGACCGGGCCGACCGGGATGCCCATGCGCTCCAGCCGGACCAGGGCGCGGCGCCCCGCCGCCTCGGCGACCTCGATCACGTCGAAGGCTCGGCCCACCGGCAGCAGCACCGCCGCGCCGGGCACCTCGGACCAGGTCTCGGTCGCCTCGTCGAGTGTCGCACCGGCCCGCACCATGGGGGCGAAGCTCAGCGGATGCGCGCCGGGGGTGGCGCAGCCGGTGTCACCGCACGAGCAGGCCCCCGCGGCCGCCCGCGCGCCCGGTACCACGTCCCAGCCCCACAGTCCCGTGTACTCGGCCACGGCGAGGCACTCCGAAGAGCGGCCCCGGCGTCGGGCGCCGGGGCGGATCTCGCGGATGCTCCGCGTGCCGCCGATCGTGAAGCCCATGCCCCCTCCAACGGGTTCAGCGCACCGATGGTTACGCCTCGGAATCAGATCGTGACTCTGTGTCCTGTGTCTCCCGTGTGTTCGCCGGGGCGTGCCCGGTGGCGCACCGGGTGGTGAGTCGGGTGGCGTGCGCCGGTGAATACCTCGCTCCATCCACTTCCGGCTGTCATGTGTCAAGTGAATCGCGCCTGGGCGGCGGCGAGTTCATTCAAAGGGGTGGCGAATGGTGGCGCTTATGGATTCGCCATGGTTGCGCGGGTGATCGTAGGACTACTTTGAGTGCACGGTTCCTGGGGACGCATGCACTCGTGGGTATGCCGGAGGCAAGGCGGGTTCCCGGTCATCGACCGAGAACCGCCGGACGCGGGGCCGCGTCCACCGGCATTCTGGTAAGGCTTGGCGCACACAGCGCACAGGTGGATTCAGGGATGGGGGCGTCCAGTGGGCGGCAACGGCGGAAGCGGGACGAACGCTGACAAGCGCCCCAATGAGCTGCTCGGCTCATGGTTCGTGCGCAGTGGCTGGTCGAAGGGCGAGCTGGCACGTCAAGTGAACCGCAGGGCCCGCCAGTTGGGGGCCAACCACATCTCCACGGACACCTCCCGGGTGCGCCGCTGGCTGGACGGGGAGAACCCGCGCGAGCCGATCCCGCGCATCCTCTCGGAGCTGTTCTCCGAGCGCTTCGGTTGTGTGGTGTCCATCGAGGACCTGGGGCTGCGCACCGCCCATCAGTCACCCTCCGTGGCCGGAATCGATCTGCCCTGGACGGGCCCGCAGACGGTGGCGTTGATCAGCGAGTACTCGCGCAGCGACCTGATGCTGGCGCGGCGCGGCTTCCTCGGTGCCTCGCTGGCCCTGTCCGCGGGCCCGTCCCTCATCGAACCCATGCAGCGCTGGCTCGTGCCGAGCCCCGTCACCCCGCGCGAGGAGCCCGAGCCCGTCTCGTCCGGGCGGAGCCGCGGCCGGCTGTCCCGGCCCGAGCTGGACCTCCTCGAGGTGACCACCGTGATGTTCCGCAAGTGGGACGCCCAGTGCGGCGGCGGACTGCGCCGCAAGGCCGTCGTGGGACAGCTTCACGAGGTGACCGACCTCCTCCAGGAATCCCAGTCCGAGGCCACCGCCCGGCGCCTGTTCAAGGTCGCCGCCGAGCTGGCCGAGCTGGCGGGCTGGATGAGCTACGACGTGGGACTCCAGCCCACCGCGCAGAAGTACTTCGTCCTCGCCCTGCACGCGGCCAAGGAAGCCGGCGACAAACCCCTCGGCTCCTACATCCTCTCCAGCATGAGCCGCCAGATGATCCATCTGGGCCGGCCCGACGACGCCCTGGAACTCATCCACCTCGCCCAGTACGGCAGCCGGGACTGCGCGAGCCCGCGCACCCAGGCGATGCTGTATGCGATGGAGGCCCGGGCGTACGCCAACATGGGCCAGCCCGGCAAGTGCCAGCGGGCCGTCCGGATGGCCGAGGCCACCTTCGCGGACGCCGACGAGTTCGACGAGCCCGAGCCCGACTGGATCCGCTTCTTCTCCGAGGCCGAGCTGCACGCCGAGAACTCCCACTCCTTCCGTGACCTCGCCTATGTCGCGGGCCGCAGCCCCAGCTACGCCTCGCTCGCCCAGCCGCTGATGCAGAAGGCCGTCGACGGCTTCGCCGCGGACAGCGAGCACCAGCGGTCGTACGCACTCAATCTGATCGGCATGTCCACCGTGCACCTCCTCCAGCGCGAGCCGGAACAGAGCGCGGTGCTCGCCCGGCAGGCCATGGACGTCGCCAGAAAAGTGCGGTCCGAACGGGTCAACACTCGTATTCGAAAAACCGTCGACACGGCCGTGCGCGACTTCGGCGATCTTGCCGAGGTCGTCGAACTGACCGATCACCTCGCCACCCATCTGCCCGAGACCGCCGAAGCGGGCTGACCCCCGGCCCATCGGACCACCAGGGCACCCACGACCCCGGCCGCGGCCGCCATCCCGAACTGCCCGACTCGGCTCCCCCATGCCAGGTCATCGGATGGCTGTCGCGGCCGGACGCATGGCCTTCCCCGCCCCCGAGGGCGTGACACCCGCGGCCCGGTCGATCACCACGGGCTTCCGCGGAAGACGGCCGCGACGTCAGCGCCGCGATGCCGTCCACCGAAGGTTGCGCCACGATAACGATCAACCGGGCCGACATCCGGCGGTTCATCAACGCGTAACACGCCCGGCACCTTCGTCACTGCGGCGAAACATCGAGGGGCAACGACCGAAACCGCGCTGCGTCAACCTCATGGCGCATAACCGGCCCACCCCTCATGACCGGACCGCTCTCAGGCTTCGCCCGCACGGGGCCGTACCAACCGACGAGGAGACGCCGATGGCACCAGCCATCATGCTCGCGGCAGACGCACCCAAGCTGTCGTCCGCCAATACCGGCTTCATGCTGATCTGTTCCGCCCTGGTGATGCTCATGACCCCGGGCCTGGCCTTCTTCTACGGAGGCATGGTCCGCGTCAAGAGCACGCTGAACATGCTGATGATGAGCTTCATCAGCCTGGGCATCGTCACCGTCCTGTGGGTGCTCTACGGCTTCTCCATGGCCTTCGGCGACGACAAGGGCTCCATCGTCGGCTGGACCGGCGACTACATCGGCTTCAGCGGTATCGGCAAGATGGACCTCTGGCCCGGCTACACCATCCCGGTGTTCGTCTTCGCCGTCTTCCAGCTGATGTTCGCGATCATCACACCGGCCCTGATAAGCGGCGCGCTCGCGGACCGGGTGAAGTTCAGCGCCTGGGCCCTGTTCCTCGTGCTGTGGGTGACGATCGTGTACTTCCCGGTCGCCCACTGGGTCTGGGGCACCGGCGGCTGGGCCTACGAGCTGGGGGTCATCGACTTCGCCGGCGGTACGGCGGTCCACATCAACGCCGGTGCGGCGGCGCTCGGAGTGATCCTCGTCATCGGCAAGCGCGTCGGCTTCAAGAAGGACCCGATGCGTCCGCACAGCCTCCCCCTGGTCATGCTGGGCGCGGGCCTGCTGTGGTTCGGCTGGTTCGGCTTCAACGCCGGCTCCTGGCTCGGCAACGACGACGGCGTCGGCCCGCTGATGTTCGTCAACACCCAGGTCGCCACCGCCGCGGCCATGCTCGCCTGGCTCGCCTACGAGAAGATCCGCCACGGCGCGTTCACCACGCTGGGCGCCGCCTCCGGCGCCGTCGCCGGCCTCGTCGCGATCACCCCGTCCGGCGGCGCGGTCTCCCCGCTCGGCGCGATCGCCGTCGGCGCCATCGCCGGCGTCCTGTGCGCCATGGCCGTCAGCCTGAAGTACAAGTTCAACTACGACGACTCCCTCGACGTCGTCGGCGTCCACATGGTCGGCGGCATCGCCGGCTCCCTGCTCATCGGCCTCTTCGCCAGCGGCAAGGGCCAGTCCGACGTCAAGGGCCTCTTCTACGGCGGCGGCCTCGACCAGCTGTGGAAGCAGTGCGCCGGAGTCTTCGCCGTCCTCGCCTACTCCCTGATCGCCTCCGCGATCCTCGCTCTCCTCCTCGACAAGACCATCGGCATGCGGGTCACCGAGGACGAGGAGATCTCCGGTATCGACCAGGCCGAGCACGCCGAGACCGCATACGACTTCAGCGGCGCGGGCGGCGGCGTCATCGGCTCCGCCACGGCCCTGGCTGCCCCGCAGAGCAAGAAGGTGGACGCATGAAGCTCATCACCGCCGTCGTGAAGCCCCACCGCCTCGACGAGATCAAGGAGGCCCTCCAGGCCTTCGGGGTGCACGGACTGACGGTCACCGAGGCGAGCGGCTACGGTCGACAGCGGGGACACACCGAGGTCTACCGGGGCGCCGAGTACACGGTCGACCTCGTCCCCAAGATCCGTATCGAGGTGCTGGCCGAGGACGACGACGCCGAGCAACTGGTCGATGTCATCGTCAAGGCGGCCCGCACCGGCAAGATCGGAGACGGCAAGGTCTGGTCCGTCCCGGTCGAGACGGCCGTCCGGGTCCGGACCGGCGAGCGCGGACCCGACGCGCTGTAAGGCACTACGGAACAAGGAGTCGCCGGGTGACGGGTACGGACGTACGCACAGAAGCAGAGAGCGTGGGACCCAGCGGCTACGCGGCGGCCCGGCTGCGCCTCCTCACCGAGGAGGCGCGGTCCGGGCCGCCGCGCCGTGCGGCCCTGGCCGAGCTGACGGACGGCTGGCTCGCCGAGCTGTTCACCGCCGGCGCCGAGGGGCTGCACGGGGTGTCCCTGGTCGCCGTCGGCGGCTACGGCCGCGGTGAGCTGTCCCCCCGCAGTGACCTCGATCTGCTCCTGCTGCACGACGGCGGCGACAGCACGGCGGTCGCCGCCCTGGCCGACCGCGTCTGGTACCCCGTCTGGGACCTCGGCCTCGCCCTGGACCACTCCGTCCGCACCCCCGCTGAGGCCCGCAAGACCGCGGCCGAGGACCTCAAGGTGCAGCTCGGCCTGCTCGACGCCCGGCACCTCGCGGGCGATGCCGCCCTGACCGCGGGCCTGCGGACGGCCGTCCTCGCCGACTGGCGCAACCAGGCGCCCAAACGGCTCCCCGAACTCCATGAACTGTGCGCCGAGCGGGCCGCCCGCCAGGGTGAACTGCAGTACCTGCTGGAACCGGACCTCAAGGAGGCGCGCGGCGGCCTGCGCGACGCCACGGCCCTGCGCGCGGTGGCCGCCTCCTGGCTAGCCGACGCCCCGCGCGAAGGGCTCGCGGACGCCCGGCGCAGACTCCTGGACGTACGGGACGCGCTGCATCTGGCCACCGGACGCGCCACCGACCGGCTCGCCCTCCAGGAACAGGACCAGGTCGCCGCCGAGCTGGACCTGCTGGACGCCGACACCCTGCTGCGCCAGGTGTACGAGGCGGCGCGCGTGATCTCGTACGCCAGCGATGTGACCTGGCGCGAGGTGGGGCGCGTGCTGCGCTCGCGCGGCGCCCGGCCCCGGCTGCGCGCCATGCTGGGCGGTGGCAAGCCCGTCCCCGAGCGGTCCCCGCTGGCCGAAGGCGTGGTGGAACAGGACGGCGAGGTGGTGCTCGCCCGGACAGCGCGCCCCGAGCGCGACCCCGTGCTCCCGTTGCGCGCGGCCGCGGCCGCCGCGCAGGCCGGCCTCCCGCTCTCCCTGCACGCTGTACGGCACCTGGCCGCCACCGTGCGCCCGTTGCCCACGCCCTGGCCCGCCGAGGCCCGCGAACAGCTGGTGACCCTGCTGGGCTCCGGCAACCCCACCATCGAGGTCTGGGAGGCCCTGGAGGCCGAGGGGCTCGTCACCCGACTGCTGCCCGACTGGGAACGTGTGCGCTGCCGCCCGCAGCGCAACGCCGTACACCTGTGGACCGTCGACCGGCATCTGATCGAGACGGCCGTGCGCGCCTCCGAACTGACCCGCCGGGTCGGCCGGCCCGACCTCCTCCTGGTCGCCGCGCTGCTGCACGACATCGGCAAGGGCTGGCCCGGCGACCACTCCGTCGCGGGCGAGATCATCGCCCGGGACGTGGCCGGCCGCATCGGCTTCGACCACGACGACGTCGCCGTGCTCGCCACCCTGGTACGTCACCATCTGCTGCTCGTGGAGACGGCGACCCGGCGCGACCTGGAGGACCCGGCCACCGTGCGCTCGGTCGCCGACGCCGTCGGCTCATCGAGCACCCTCGAACTCCTGCACGCGCTCACCGAGGCGGACGCGCTGGCCACCGGACCCGCCGCCTGGTCGTCCTGGCGCGGCGCACTGGTGACCGACCTGGTCAAACGGGTCTCGGCAGTGCTCGCCGGAGACGAGCCCGACGGCCCGGAGGCCGCCGCGCCCACCGCCGAACAGGAACGGCTCGCCGTCGAGGCGTACCGCACGGGCGGCCCCGTGCTCGCACTGCGCGCGCAGACCGAGCCGCCCGCCGAGAACGCGGGCGGCGAGCCGGAACCCCTCGGCGTGGAGCTGCTCGTCGCCGTACCCGACCAGCCCGGCGTGCTGCCCGCGGTGGCAGGCGTCCTCGCCGTGCACCGCCTCACCGTCCGTACTGCGGAGCTACGCGCCCTGCGGCTGCCCGACGGCGTCGACGACGGCTCGGTCCTGCTGCTCGACTGGCGGGTCGCGGCACAGTACGGCTCACTGCCGCAGGCCGCATGGCTGCGCGCCGACCTCGTACGGGCCCTGGACGGCTCCCTCGACATCGCGGCGCGCCTCGCCGAGCGGGACGCCGCCTACCCGCGCCGCAGGGGCGTGGTGCCACCGCCGCCGCGGGTGACCGTCGCCTCGGCCGCCTCCCGGCACGCCACGGTGATCGAGGTACGGGCCCAGGACGTGCCGGGGCTGCTGTTCCGGATCGGTCACGCGCTGGAGAAGGCGGGGGTGCGGGTGCGCAGCGCGCATGTGTCGACGCTGGGCTCCAACGCCGTGGACGCCTTCTATGTGACCGGTGGGGCGGGCGAGCCGCTGCCGGGGGAGGAGGCGGCCTCGGTGGCGCGGATGCTGGAGGAGACGCTGCGGGCGTGACCAAGGACATGCCGCAGGACGAGTGGACCCATGGGCGTGCGGAAGGACATGCCCGTGGACATGCCCTGGGACAAGCCCACAGACATGCCCCATGATATGGCCAAGGGGTGACCAGGAGCATCGCCATGGAAGGTGTCCCCGACCGCTGTCCGTTGGGCGGGGACGCATTGCCCGCGCGGCCGGATACCCTGGAGGGCAGTCCAAACGCCCCCGACCCCGAGGACCGACGCCACCGTGTTCGATACCCTCTCCGACCGCCTTAGCGCGACTTTCAAGAGCCTCCGCGGAAAAGGCAGGCTGAGCGAGGCGGATATCGACGCCACCGCGCGCGAGATCCGTATCGCGCTTCTCGAAGCCGACGTGGCCCTGCCGGTGGTCCGGACCTTCATCAAGAACGTCAAGGAGCGCGCCCTCGGCGCCGAGGTCTCCAAGGCCCTGAACCCGGCCCAGCAGGTCCTCAAGATCGTCAACGATGAGCTGGTCACGATCCTCGGCGGCGAGACCCGCCGCCTCCGCTTCGCCAAGCAGCCGCCGACCGTGATCATGCTCGCGGGTCTGCAGGGTGCCGGTAAGACCACCCTCGCGGGCAAGCTCGGCCGATGGCTCAAGGAACAGGGCCACTCGCCGCTCCTGGTCGCCGCCGACCTCCAGCGCCCCAACGCGGTGAACCAGCTCAGCGTCGTCGCCGAGCGCGCGGGTGTCGCCGTCTACGCGCCCGAGCCGGGCAACGGCGTCGGCGACCCGGTCAAGGTCGCCAAGGACTCGATCGACTACGCGAAGACCAAGGTCCACGACATCGTGATCGTGGACACCGCCGGCCGCCTCGGCATCGACCAGGAGATGATGCAGCAGGCGGCGGACATCCGTGACGTCGTACAGCCCGACGAGATCCTGTTCGTCGTCGACGCGATGATCGGTCAGGACGCCGTCAACACCGCGGAGGCGTTCCGCGACGGCGTCGGCTTCGACGGTGTGGTCCTCTCCAAGCTCGACGGTGACGCCCGCGGTGGTGCGGCCCTGTCGATCGCCTCGGTCACCGGCAAGCCGATCATGTTCGCGTCGAACGGCGAGAAGCTCGACGACTTCGACGCCTTCCACCCTGACCGGATGGCCTCCCGCATCCTCGACCTGGGTGACCTGCTCACCCTGATCGAGCAGGCGGAGAAGACGTTCAGCCAGGAAGAGGCCGAGAAGATGGCCTCCAAGCTGGCGTCCAAGAAGGGCCAGGACTTCACCCTGGACGACTTCCTGTCCCAGATGGAACAGGTCAGGAAGATGGGGTCGATCTCCAAGCTGCTCGGCATGCTCCCGGGCATGGGCCAGATCAAGGACCAGATCAACAACCTCGACGAGCGGGACGTGGACCGCACGGCCGCGATCATCAAGTCCATGACCCCGGGCGAGCGCCAGGACCCGACGATCATCAACGGCTCGCGTCGCGCCCGTATCGCCAAGGGTTCCGGCGTCGAGGTCAGCGCGGTCAAGAATCTGGTCGAGCGGTTCTTCGAGGCCCGCAAGATGATGTCCCGCATGGCCCAGGGCGGCGGCATGCCCGGTATGCCGGGCATCCCGGGGATGGGTGGCGGCCCCGGCCGCACGAAGAAGCAGCCGAAGAAGGCCAAGGGCAAGCAGCGCTCCGGCAACCCGATGAAGCGCAAGCAGCAGGAGCAGGAGGAGGCCGCGCGCCGCGCCGCCGCGGCCGACGGCCAGGGCGCCCTGGGCCTGCCGCAGCAGGCCGGTCAGGACTTCGAGCTGCCGGACGAGTTCAAGAAGTTCATGGGCTGACCCGGGCTGACCGGCCCAGACGGTTCGCCGACCCGCGCTACGGTTCGTGCGCCACGACCCTGAGGGCGCCCCCTCCCCGGGGGCGCCCTCAGCGCGTGCCGGGGTCCCCCGGGTGCCGTACCGTCCGATGTATGAGCAACGCCGCGCCACCACGCAAGACCCCGGAGAAACCGTGGCGCACCGAGGGCACGCCGGAGGAGCCGGCCAAGTGGCCCGGAGGCAGGAGGCCGCGCGGCGGCTGGTGGGGCCTGGTCGTCGCCGCGGTGATCGTCTTCCTCATCGCCTACGGCGCGGTGTCCTACTACAACCGGGGCAACGAGCCGACCATCTCGTACACGGAGTTCAGTCGGCAGATCGACGACGGCAACGTCAAGACGATCTACTCCAAGGGCGATGCCATCCAGGGCCAGCTCAAGCACGCCCAGGCCAAGCCCCACGGCGGCGGCAAGTACACCAAGTTCAAGACCCAGCGCCCCGCCTTCGCGGACGACAAGCTCTGGCAGAACCTGAACAAACACCAGGTGACGGTGACCGCCCAGCCGGTGGTCCAGGAGCGCAGCCTCCTGTCGAACCTGCTGCTCTCGCTCGCGCCGCTGGTGATCCTGGTCGTCGTGTGGGTCTTCTTCGCCCGGCGGATCGGGGGCCTCACCGGCCCGGGCGGCATGCTCGGCCGCAAGACGCCGCCCAGACCGGTGGAGCTGCGGCCCGGCATCCGGCGCACCACGTTCGCCGACGTCGCCGGCATCGACGAGGTCAAGGGCGAGCTGGACGACGTCGTCGACTTCCTGGAGCACCCCGACGCCTATCGCAAGATGGGAGCGAAGGCGCCGCGCGGGGTGCTGCTCACGGGGCCGCCGGGCACCGGCAAGACGCTGCTGGCGCGGGCCGTGGCGGGCGAGGCGGACGTGCCGTTCTTCTCCGCCTCCGCCTCCGAGTTCATCGAGATGATCGTCGGCGTCGGCGCCTCCCGGGTGCGCGAGCTGTTCGCCGAGGCCCGCAAGGTGGCCCCGTCGATCATCTTCATCGACGAGATCGACACGATCGGGCGGGCGCGCGGCGCAGGCGCCTCGGTGAGCGGCCACGACGAGCGTGAGCAGACCCTCAACCAGATCCTCACCGAGATGGACGGTTTCACCGGCTCCGAGGGCGTGATCGTCATCGCGGCGACGAACCGTGCCGACATCCTGGACCCGGCGCTGACCCGGCCCGGCCGCTTCGACCGCGTGGTCCATGTCTCCCCGCCGGACCGTGCCGGGCGCGAGGCGATCCTCAGGATCCACACCCGGGACATCCCGCTCGCCCCGGACGTGGACCTGGCGCAGGTGGCCCGTACGACGCCGGGCATGACCGGTGCCGAGCTGGCCAACCTCGCCAACGAGGCGGCCCTGCTGGCGGTCAAGCGGAAGCAGCACCAGGTGACGCAGACCGACTTCTCCCAGGCGCTGGAGAAGGTGCAGCTGGGCGCCGAACGGTCGCTGGTCATGCCGGAGGAGGAGCGCCGCAGGACCGCGTACCACGAGAGCGGTCACGCCCTGCTCGGGATGCTGCAGCCGGGCGCCGACCCGGTACGCAAGATCACGATCGTGCCGCGCGGCCGGGCGCTCGGGGTCACGCTGTCGACCCCCGAGTCCGACAAGTACGCGTACACCGAGGAGTATCTGCGCGGCCGCATCATCGGCGCCCTCGGAGGCATGGCGGCGGAGCGGGTGGTCTACGAGGTCATCACCACGGGTTCCGAGAGCGACCTCGAACAGGTCACCAACATCGCCCGCGGCATGGTCGCCCGCTGGGGCATGAGCGAGCGGGTGGGCCGGCTGTCGGCGCTGCCGAGCGACGCGCAGCAGGCGTACGGCCTGGCGGCCGCGCCGCAGACCCTGGACGTGATCGAGATCGAGATGCGGCGCATCGTGGACGAGTGCTACGAGGAGGCGTGCCGCAAACTCCAGGACCACAGGAGCCAGTTGGACGCGCTGGCGGAGGCGCTGCTGATCAACGAGACGCTGGAGGAGGCGGAGGCGTACCGGATCGCCGGGGTGCTGCGGGTGCGCAAGGACGACTGAGCGATCCCGGACGCCGGGCCCCGGACCTCCGAGCGGGCCCGACCCGGTCGCGGCGCTAAGGGATGCGTGCGATCAGATAGCGGAACACATTCGGCATCCACACCGTCCCGTCCGCCCGCCGGTACGGGTGGAGGGCCTCCGCCAGCTCCTTGTCGACCTGCTCCGGGTCCGTCGCCTCGACCGCCGCGTCGAAGAAGCCCGTCGACAGCATCCCCCGGACCGCGCTGTCCACGTCCGCGTACCCGAACGGACAGGCGACCCGCCCCGATCCGTCCGGCCGCAGGCCCGCACGCCACGCGCTCTCCTCCAGGTCGTCACGCCCGGCGGGGCGCGGACGGTCCGCCTCCGCCCCGGAATCGGCGAGTTTGACCGCGACGCGCAGTACCGACGCGGTGCTGCACCGCTCCGGCGGGCCCCAGCCGGCGAGCACTACGGGCGCCCCGCGCCGGACGAGCGGTGTCGCCGCCGCGAGCTGCTCCCCGAGGCTCTGCGCGTCGCCGTCGGCCGTGTGTCCGGCCGGCCCGAACGCGGTCAGCAGGGTGTACGCCGGCGCTCCGGGTACGGGTGCCGCGTCCCGTGGCGAGCCCTCGACGATCCGGGCTGCGGCACGCGCGCGTGGACCCCGCCCCGGCGGGCGCAGCCGCTCGCGCGCGAGCGCCGGCCGTTCGTCAGCACCGGAGTCGACACCGGTGACCTCGGCGCCCCGGGAGGCGGCCAGCAGCAGAGCGAGGCCGCTGCCGCATCCGAGCGCGAGCAGCCGTGTTCCGCGGCCCACTTCGAGCCGGTCGTAGACGGCCTCGTAGAGCGGGACGAGCATGCGCTCCTGTATCTCGGCCCAGTCACGCGCGCGTGCACGCCGGTCCACGCGGGGAGCCGCCCCCGCGTGGGGGAGGTGCTGCCCCGCGAGCGTAGGTGTCATCGAAAGCGCCCCAATCGCCGTCGGTTGTCACTCTGTTCGGTTCCTCGGCCCCCGTGACGTTGCGCACTTCCCCCGTTCCCCTCCGTATGCCAGGTAACTCCGCGCCCGTCGTGGCGTCCAGGGGGTGTGGCGCACTCCTTGTGAGCCGTCCGTGCGCCCCCGGGCACCCCCCGTAACAAATCGTTCCCGGTGCCGCAGGGTGTCCCCCTACCATCGCGCCATGGCGAAAACACCCGTTCTCACGCCCCGGGCGGACGACTTCCCGCGCTGGTACCAGGACCTGATCAGCAAGGCCGAACTGGCCGACAACGGGCCGGTGCGCGGCACCATGGTCATCCGACCGTACGGGTACGGACTGTGGGAGCGGATGCAGGCGGAGATGGACGCCCGGATCAAGGAGACGGGCACCCAGAACGCGTACTTCCCGCTGCTGATCCCGGAGTCGTACCTCACCAGGGAGGCCGACCACGTCGAGGGCTTCGCGCCGGAACTCGCCGTGGTCACGCACGGCGGCGGCCGGCGGCTGGAGGAGCCCGCGGTCGTCCGTCCCACCTCCGAGACCATCGTCAACGACTACTTCGCCAAGTGGATCCAGAGCTACCGCGACCTGCCGCTGCTCATCAACCAGTGGGCCAACGTGGTGCGTTGGGAGCTGAGGCCGCGGCTGTTCCTGCGCACCTCCGAGTTCCTGTGGCAGGAGGGACACACCGCGCACGCCACGTACGAGGAGGCGCGCGACTTCGCCGCCCACATCCACCGGCGGGTCTACGAGGACTTCCTGCGCACCGTCCTCGCGATCGACGTCGTCCCCGGCCGCAAGACGGTCAAGGAGCGCTTCGCGGGCGCCGTCAACACCCTCACCCTCGAAGCCATGATGGGCGACGGCAAGGCCCTGCAGATGGCCACCAGCCATGAACTCGGCCAGAACTTCGCCCGGGCCTTCAGCACCCGATACCTGTCGCGGGAAGGCCGGCAGGAGCTGGTCTGGCAGACCTCCTGGGGCTCGACGACCCGCATGATCGGCGCCCTGGTGATGGCGCACGGCGACGACCACGGACTCCGCGTCCCGCCGCGCCTCGCGCACATCCAGGTCGTCGTGCTCGCGATCAAGGGCGACGATTCGGTTCTGACCAGGGTCCGTGAGGTCGGCGACCGGCTCAGGGCGGCCGGTCTGCGCGTCCAGGTGGACGACCGCACCGACACCCCCTTCGGTCGTCGCGCCGTCGACTGGGAACTCAAGGGCGTGCCGGTGCGGATCGAGATCGGCCCCCGGGACCTGGAGAACGGCACCGCGATGCTGGTCCGCCGCATTCCCGGGGGCAAGGCGCCGGTGGCGCTCGACCGGCTCGCGAGCGTCCTCCCCGGGATCCTCGACGAGGATCAGGCCCTGCTGCTGGCACAGTCCCGTGAGCGCCGCGAGTCCCGGACGGCGGACGTCTCGACCCTCGGGGAGGCCGTCGAGGCGGCGAGCGCCGGGGGCTGGGCGCGCATCCCGTGGGCGGTGCTCGGCGAGGAGGGCGAGACGAAGCTCGCCGAGCACGCGGTGACCGTACGGTGTCTGGTCGCCGAGGACGGGTCGGTGCCCGAGGCCGACGACGCACCGAGTAACGTCGCGGTCGTCGCGCGCGCTTATTGAGGTACGGGGAGAGCGACCGAAACGCCTCTTGCGCATCTGCAGGGCCCAGGCGCCCCGGCGCGCGGAGTTCGTCTACGCGCCGGGTCGTACGCGTTACTACGCACCGGCTTGGTAGGAGCTGTGAGACTTCTGGGCAGATCAGCGCACCCGCCCTCGTCAGGACGCATCAGTCGCAACTGACGGGTACGTGCAAATTATTTGGGATGCCCCGGAATAGGAACACGGGAGCCCTGAGGCTCGTTCTCATTACGTGAGCACGACACCACCTGTTCTCGCCGCAGAGCTGGCACAGGCGTGGGCCGACATTCAACGGCACCACCCTGAACTGCCGGATCTAGCCGCGCCGGAGTCCCTGATCGGAGAGTCGTCGTCCGCCTGCGGACACGAACTCTCATTCGAGCGACTGCTTCATGAAGCAGTCCACGGCATCGCTGCCGCCCGCGGAGTACGCGACACCTCCCGGGCCGGCCGCTACCACAACCGCAGATTCCTCGCGATCGCCGAGGAGCTGGGCCTCGACCACCCCGAGGAGCCGCACCCGAGCAGCGGCTTCTCGCTGGTGACGCTCAGCCCCGAGGCGAAGCGGCGCTACCGCCCGACCATGGAGCGGCTCCAGCGCGCGCTGAAGGCCCACTCGGCGGCGACAGCCGCGGACACCGCCCGCACCTTCCGGGGCCCGGCCGCACGGCACGGATCCTCCGGAGGGGGTGTCCGGGTCAAGGCGGTCTGCGACTGCGGCCGCAATGTCCGCGTCGTGCCGTCGGTGCTGGCCCAGGCCCCGATCATGTGCGGCGGCTGCGGCAAGCCGTTCCGCATCCCCGAACCGGTGGGGGCGGCGGCGAGCTGATCGGACGGCTGCTCGTGGCAGCCGTGCTCGGCTCCGTCCGCGGTTGACGACGGCACCCGATTGAGCGCCGGGCGGCGTGATCCACGCCCGGGGGACCCCGGCGCCGGGTGCCCCTTCGGCATGCCCGGACGCAAGGCCCCGGCCCCTCGGCTCAGGACGACCCGCGAGGTGTGGCACAATGGCTAGCTGTACTCGACAGTCGCATAGGACCCCTCTCTCCTCCGGCTGACGCGTCCATCGGGCCACTCGGGTACCGCAACCCCACGCGGCATCTCGTAGTGCCCAACCACGTCAAATCCAGGAGAACCCACTCCCGTGGCAGTCAAGATCAAGCTGAAGCGTCTGGGCAAGATCCGTTCGCCTCACTACCGCATCGTCGTCGCCGACTCCCGTACCCGCCGTGACGGCCGGGCCATCGAAGAGATCGGCAAGTACCACCCGACGTACAACCCGTCGGTCATCGAGGTCGACGCCGAGCGCGTGGCGTACTGGCTCGGTGTCGGCGCCCAGCCGACCGAGCCCGTGCTCGCCATCCTGAAGAAGACCGGCGACTGGCAGAAGTTCAAGGGCGAGCCCGCCCCGGCGCCGCTGCTGGTGGCCCAGCCCAAGGCCGCCCGTCCGTCGTTCGAGGCGCTCAGCGGCGAGGACGAGGGCAAGGGTGAGGCGATCACCCAGAAGAAGAAGGCTGAGAAGAAGGACGAGGCCGCGGCCGAGTCCGCTTCGGCCGAGTCGACCGAGGCCTGAGCATGCTCGAGGAGGCTCTCGAGCACCTCGTGAAGGGCATCGTCGACAACCCTGACGATGTGCAGGTTGCCTCGCGCACCCTGCGTCGCGGGCGAGTGCTCGAGGTCCGGGTCCACCCGGACGACCTCGGCAAGGTGATCGGCCGCAACGGCCGCACCGCACGCGCCCTCCGCACCGTCGTGGGCGCCATCGGCGGCCGTGGTGTCCGCGTCGACCTCGTCGACGTGGACCAAGTCCGCTGAACGCAACACAGCACCGGCACGGGCCGGGGAGGGCCATGGGCCGTCCCCGGCCCGTGGTCGTCATGACAGGAGATCTTCACAAGTGCAGCTGGTAGTCGCACGGATCGGCCGCGCCCACGGCATCAAGGGCGAGGTCACCGTGGAGGTACGTACCGACGAGCCGGAACTGCGGCTCGCACCCGGCGCCGTGCTCGCCACCGATCCCGCCTCAACGGGGCCGCTCACCATCGCAACCGGCCGGGTGCACAGCGGCAAGCTGCTCCTGCGGTTCGAAGGCGTGAGCGACCGCACCGCCGCCGAGGCCCTCCGCAACACCCTCCTGATCGCCGAGGTCGACCCCGACGAGGTCCCCGAGGACGAGGACGAGTACTACGACCACCAGCTGATCGACCTCGACGTCGTCACCAAGGACGGCGTCGAGGTGGGCCGCATCACCGAGATCGCGCACCTGCCCTCGCAGGACCTGTTCGTCGTGGAGCGCGCCGACGGCACCGAGGTGATGATCCCGTTCGTCGAGGACATCGTCACCGAGATCGACCTCCAGGAGCAGCGGGCGGTCATCGACCCGCCGCCGGGGCTGATCGACGACAGGGCCGAGATCGCGTCCTCGCGAGACGAGGCATGATGCGACTCGACGTCGTCACCATCTTCCCCGAGTACCTGGAGCCGCTGAACGTCTCCCTCGTCGGCAAGGCACGCGCGCGTGGACAGCTCGACGTGCATCTGCACGACCTGCGGTCCTGGACGTACGACCGGCACAACACCGTCGACGACACCCCCTACGGCGGCGGCCCCGGCATGGTCATGAAGACCGAACCCTGGGGCGACGCACTGGACTCCGTCCTCGTCGACGGCTACGAGTCCGGCTCCGGCGCCCCGGCACTGATCGTCCCGACCCCCAGCGGCCGCCCCTTCACCCAGAAGCTCGCCGTCGAACTGTCCGAACGCCCCTGGCTGATCTTCACCCCCGCCCGCTACGAGGGCATCGACCGCCGCGTCATCGACGAGTACGCCACCCGGACACCCGTGTACGAGGTGTCCATCGGCGACTACGTCCTCGCCGGCGGCGAGGCGGCCGTCCTCGTCATCACGGAAGCGGTGGCCCGGCTGCTGCCCGGGGTCCTCGGGAACGCCGAGTCCCACCGCGACGACTCCTTCGCGCCCGGCGCGATGGCCAACCTCCTGGAAGGCCCCGTCTACACCAAGCCGCCGGCCTGGCGTGGACGCGAGATCCCGGAGGTGCTGCTCAGCGGCCACCACGGCAGGATCGCCCGCTGGCGCCGGGACGAGGCCCTCCGACGCACCACGGCCAATCGGCCCGATCTGATCGAGCACTGCGAGCCCGCCGCCTTCGACAAGAAGGACCGCGAGATGCTCTCCATCCTGGGCTGGGCACCGGACCCGGAGGGCGCGCCGCACGGCCGATTTTGGCGCAGGACCGAGGGCGTGGAAGAATAGGCCGCTGTTGTCCGAGGTCCGGCGCGCGCCCCTGCCACAGGGGGACACGACGCCCGCCCCGACCCGGTCGGCGACTCTCTTACCCAAAAACTACGTACCGTTCATGACCTGTGGCATGGGCGAAGAAAGCAGACGAAATGTCTCACCTGCTCGACTCCGTCGACTCCGCGTCGCTGCGCAGCGACCTTCCGGCCTTCCGCCCCGGTGACACCGTGAACGTCCACGTCCGCGTCATCGAGGGCAACCGCTCCCGTGTGCAGCAGTTCAAGGGCGTCGTGATCCGCCGCCAGGGCTCCGGCGTGCGCGAGACCTTCACGGTCCGCAAGGTCTCCTTCTCCGTCGGCGTCGAGCGCACCTTCCCGGTGCACACCCCGATCGTCGAGAAGATCGAGCTCGTCACCAAGGGTGACGTGCGCCGCGCCAAGCTGTACTACCTGCGCGAGCTGCGCGGCAAGGCGGCGAAGATCAAGGAGAAGCGCGAGAACTGAGCGCCTCCCGGGGTCCACAGCGGGGCCGGATAGCATCTGGCCCCGATGGACACCGAAGCACAGCACACGGAGCGCGACCGCTCCTCCCGCCCAGCCGACTCCGAGGAGACCTCGGACGCCCCGGGCGCGGAGGAACGGTCGCGCTTCGCGTTGGTGTCCCGCATCGCCGACCGGCTGCCCGGAGGACGGATCACCCTGACCGTCCTGGTCTGTCTGGTCTTCCTGCTCGGTCTCGGCACCTGGGGCATACAGCCCTTTGACATCCCGAGCGGTTCCATGGAACCCGGATTGAGGGTTGGGGACCGCGTGCTCGTAAATAAGTTGGCGTACCGTTTCGGATCGAAACCAGAGCGGGGAGACGTCGTCGTGTTCGACGGCACCGGGTACTTCGGGAGCGCCGACTACGTAAAACGGGTAGTCGGTGTGGGGGGAGACCATGTGGTCTGCTGCGACAGGGAGGGGAGGCTCGAGGTGAACGGCCGTTCGGTCGACGAGTCGTCGTTTCTGTACCCGAGGAACAGCCCGTCCGACGTCCCCTTCGACGTCGTCGTGCCCGCCGGCACGCTCTTCGTGCTCGGCGACCACCGCAGCGACTCCAGCGACTCCCGCGACCACCTGGGCTCGCCGGGCGGCGGCATGATCCCGCTCGGGGCCGTGATCGGCAGGGCCGACTGGGTGATCCGGCCCTCCGTGGACCTCCGGCGCCTGTCCCGCCCCGGCGCCTACGCGCGCGTGCCGGTCGCGGCGGCGAGCGCGCCCGGGATGGCGGACGGCGCCCATGGGTAACCGCGGCAAACCGCGCGGCCTGCCGTCCGACACCGTCGCGCAGAATCTCCTGCCCACCGGCGCACGGCGCACCGCCGTCGCCGGCCCCTCCGGGCGCAGCCGCGCCGAACGGCGCAAGCTGCAGCGCAAGGTCAAACGCAAGCGGAGGCGTTCCGCGGTCAAGGAGATACCCCTCCTCGTCGGCGTCGCCGTCCTCATAGCCCTGGTCCTGAAGACCTTCCTGGTGCAGGCCTTCGTGATCCCGTCGGGCTCCATGGAGAACACGATCCAGGTCGGCGACCGCGTCCTCGTGGACAAGTTCACCCCGTGGTTCGGCTCCAAGCCGCAGCGCGGCGACGTCGTCGTCTTCCAGGACCCCGGCGACTGGCTCGCGGGCGAGAAGACGACCAAGAAGCACGACCCGGTCGTCGTCAAGCAGGTCAAGGAGGGGCTCACCTGGATCGGTCTGCTGCCCTCCGACAACGACAAGGACCTCATCAAGCGGGTCGTCGCGGTCGGCGGGGACACCGTCAAGTGCTGCGACACCCAGGGACGCGTCACGGTCAACGGGATGCCCCTGAACGAGCCGTACATTCACCCGGGAAACAAACCTTCGGACTTCTCCTTCCAGGTGACCGTGCCCCCGGGTCGGCTGTGGGTCATGGGAGATCACCGGGCCAACTCGGCCGACTCGCGCTATCACCGGACAGAGGCGTACAGCGGTACCGTTTCCGAGAAGTCCGTCGTCGGCCGTGCCATGGTCATCGCCTGGCCCGTCGGGCACTGGACGCGTCTGAGAGAGCCAGACACTTACGCGTCCGTGCCGAGCGGGTCGGCCACCGCGCTCGGTCCGTCGCATAGGGTGGCCTCCGCGGATCGATACGGATTGATCCCCCTCCCGAGCCCTGCGGAACTCCCGCTCGTTATGGGAGTGGTGGGCCTGCGCCGACTGAGGCGTCGGCGGCGGTACGGAGTGAGGAGTGGATGTGGGGGATTTGGCGGTCGGCGCACGGTCCGGACACGAAGGTCCAGAAGAGAGGCCGCGGCGCTCCGACGACTCGGCCGCCCCGGCCGCGGACGACCTCCCCGGCTCCGGCAGTGACCCCTCGAGCGGCGGCAGTGGCGGCGCACACGGCAGCGACGGGCAGACCCCCCGCGCGCCGAAGCAGCGCTCCTTCTGGAAGGAACTCCCGCTCCTCATCGGTATCGCGCTGGTCCTCGCGCTGCTGATCAAGACGTTCCTGGTGCAGGCGTTCTCGATTCCGTCGGACTCGATGCAGAACACCCTCCAGCAGGGCGACCGCGTCCTCGTGGACAAGCTGACCCCGTGGTTCGGCTCCGAGCCCTCGCGCGGCGAGGTCGTCGTCTTCCACGACCCGGACAACTGGCTGGCCGGTGAGCCCACCGCCAGCCCGAACGCCCTGCAGACGGCCCTGAGCTGGATCGGTCTGATGCCCTCCGCGGAGGAGAAGGACCTCATCAAGCGGGTGATCGGTGTCGCGGGCGACACGATCGAGTGCCGGAACACCGGCCCCCTGCTGGTCAACGGCAAGGCGCTCAACGAGCCCTATGTGTACCCGGGCAACACCCCCTGCAGCGTCGACGACCAGGGCGGCCAGTTCAAGGTCACGGTTCCCCCGGGCAAAATCTGGGTCATGGGCGACCACCGCCAGAACTCGCTGGACTCCCGCTACCACCAGCAGGACAGGTACCAGGGCTTCGTGCCGGTGGGGAGCGTCGTGGGCCGCGCGATCGTGGTCGCCTGGCCGCCCACCCGCTGGAACACGCTGCCGGTCCCGGACACCTTCGAGCAGGGGCTCGGCGTGACGGCTCCGGCCGCCCTCGGCCTGACGGGCGCGCTCCCGCTGGTCCTGTGGCGCCGACGCCGCATCACCGTGCGGCTTACCGCAGGAAACCCTCGGGTTCCCGGCAGCGGTACCGCCGGGTAGGGTGCCGTCCCAGATCGCCGATCTTCCGCGGCCCCGGGCGGCTGCGAGGGTCGAATCTCCGAACCGGGGAGCACTGGGATGAGCGGGACTGGTCGTATGGAAGAGGGCCGCGGACGGCTCGGCAGCACGCTGTCGGGACTGGCCGTGGCCCTCGGCTGTGTGCTCTTCGTCGGCGGGTTCGCCTGGGGCGCCTTCGTCTACAAGCCCTACACCGTGCCCACCGACTCCATGTCGCCCACCATCGCCGCCGGTGACCGGGTCCTCGCCCAGCGCGTGGACGCCGCGGACATCAAACGCGGCGACGTCGTCGTCTTCCGGCAGAAGAGCTGGGGCAACATGCCCATCGTCAAGCGGGTCGTGGCGGTCGGCGGCGACACCGTCGCCTGCTGCACCGACGGCAAGCTCACCGTCGACGGCAAGCAGATCCACGAGACGTACCTCGCCAAGGGGCAGGCCGCCGAGCTCAAGCAGATCCCCACGATCACCGTCCCGAAGAACCGGCTGTTCCTCCTCGGCGACGAACGCCAGGGCTCACTGGACTCCACGGCCCACCTGACGGAGGCCTTCAGCGGCACGGTGCCGCGTGGCTCCGTGGACGCCCGGGTGGACGCCGTGGCATGGCCCATGAACGGCATGCTCGCCCGCCCGACAGGCTTCGAGGAACTCGGCCCGATCTCCTCGCCGGGACCCCTGCGGCTGATCCTCGGCGCGATCGTGGCGGGCGCGGTCCTGGTCATGGCGGGCGGGGCCTACGGGCCGATCGCCCAGCGCGCGGCCCGCAGGCGGAGCAACGCCCTGCGGACGGAGCCGGCCGGTGCCCGCTGAGGCGCCGCCCTCCCTCCCCTCCCCGGACGAGCGGAACGCGCCGCACGCCGACGCGGGCGGGGCGGGGGAGTGGGACGAGGCCCGGTCGCGGAAGGTGGCCCGGGTGGTGCTCCTCGACCCCACGGACCGCATCCTGCTGCTCCACGGACATGAGCCGGACGATCCGGCCGACGACTGGTGGTTCACGCCCGGAGGCGGCGTGGAGGGCGACGAGAGCCGTGAGCAGGCGGCGTTGCGCGAGCTGGCCGAGGAGACCGGCATCACGGACGTCGAGCTCGGCCCGGTGCTCTGGCAGCGCAGGTGCTCCTTCCCGTTCGCGGGCCGCCGCTGGAACCAGGACGAGTGGTACTACCTGGCCCGTACGACCCAGACCGTCACGGCCGCGCAGGCCCTGACCGAACTGGAAAAGCGCAGCGTCGCCGGAGCACGGTGGTGGACGTGCCGGGAACTGGCCGAGTCGCATGAGACGGTGTATCCGACGAGACTCGCCGAGCTGCTCCGCAGGCTGCTCGACGAAGGTCCCCCGGCCGGTCCCGAAGTCCTCGACACCGAAATCGTCTAGGGGCTCACGGGACTGGCGCACAATGGTGGGACCGCACGGCTGAAGGGGAACATGCCATGAGCGCCGAGGACCTCGAGAAGTACGAGACCGAGATGGAGCTGAAGCTCTACCGGGAGTACCGCGATGTCGTCGGTCTGTTCAAATACGTGATCGAGACCGAGCGGCGCTTCTACCTCACCAACGACTACGAGATGCAGGTGCACTCAGTTCAGGGCGAGGTGTTTTTCGAGGTGTCCATGGCCGACGCCTGGGTCTGGGACATGTACCGGCCCGCACGCTTCGTGAAGCAGGTACGCGTCCTCACGTTCAAGGATGTGAACATCGAGGAGCTGAACAAGACCGACCTGGAACTGCCCGGCGGGTGAGCGACAGCACCTCCTCACCCGCCCGGGTGACGGAGTTGTCCACAACCGCCGGTCTGTCCACCAAGATCCACAGTGAAAAGCCTGATGCGTGACGGTTGGCGCCGGAGGTGGTGCCGACATGAACACACAACAGGCACGCAGTGCCCTGGGCAGGTACGGAGAAGAACTGGCCGCCCGACGACTGTCCGCGGCCGGCATGACGGTCCTGGAGCGCAACTGGCGCTGTGGCCGCACCGGTGAGATCGACATCGTCGCCAGGGACGGCGACGTGCTGGTGGTCTGCGAGGTGAAGACCCGCCGCGGCGGCTCCTTCGAACACCCCATGGCAGCCGTCACCCCGGCGAAAGCGGACCGCCTGCGCGGCCTCGCCGAACGCTGGATCCAGGGCCACGGCGGCGCACCACCCGGCGGGGTCCGCGTCGACGTCGTCGGCGTCCTCCTGCCCGACCGCGGCGCCCCCGTGGTCGAGCACGCACAGGGGGTGGCGTGATGGGCTTCGCGCGTACCTGCTCCGTGGCGCTGGTCGGCGTCGAGGGCGTCGTCGTCGAGGTACAGGCCGACCTCGAACCCGGCGTCGCGGCCTTCACCCTCGTAGGCCTCCCCGACAAGAGCCTCACAGAGAGCCGGGACCGGGTCCGGGCGGCCGTGGTGAACTCCGGCGCGACCTGGCCGTCCAAGAAACTCACCGTCGGGCTCAGCCCGGCATCGGTGCCGAAAGCCGGCAGCGGATTCGACCTCGCCGTCGCCTGCGCCGTGCTCGGCGCCGCGGAACGCATCGACCCACGCGTGCTCGCCGACATCGTGATGATCGGCGAACTGGGCCTGGACGGACGCATCCGCCCCGTGCGAGGCATCCTGCCCGCCGTACTGGCCGCCGCGGACGCCGGATACGAACAGGTGGTGGTCCCCGAGTGCGCGGCCGCCGAGGCCTCCCTCGTCCCCGGCGTGTCCGTGCTCGGCGTCCGCACCCTGCGCCAGCTGATCGCCCTCCTCGCCGACGAACCCGTACCCGAGGAGGAGCCGGACGAACAGGGCCGCCCCGACCCACTCCTCGCCGGTCTGCGCGTACCGGGCACCGGCGCCGCCACCGGCATGCACAGCATCGGCGCCGCACAGCACGACCAGGACCACGACCTCGCCGACGTCGTGGGCCAACTCGCGGCCCGCACCGCCGTGGAGGTCGCCGCGGCAGGCGGACACCACCTCTTTCTCGAAGGACCACCCGGCGCAGGGAAGACCATGCTGGCCGAGCGGCTGCCCGCCGTCCTGCCGAAACTCACCCGACAGGAATCACTGGAAGTCACGGCGGTGCACTCGGTGGCCGGACTGCTCCCCATGGGCAAACCCCTCATCGACACCGCCCCCTACTGCGCCCCGCACCACTCCGCCACCATGCAGGCACTCGTCGGCGGCGGCCCCGGCATCGCCCGCCCCGGCGCCGTCTCGCTCTCCCACCGAGGCATCCTCTTCCTCGACGAGACACCCGAGTTCAGCGGCCACGCCCTCGACGCGCTCCGCCAACCGCTGGAGGCCGGACACGTCGTCATCGCACGCAGCGCGGGAGTCGTGCGCTTCCCGGCGAAGTTCCTGATGGTCCTCGCGGCCAACCCCTGCCCCTGTGGCCGCTTCTCCTTGCGCGACACCCAGTGCGAGTGCCCACCCTCCGCGATCCGCCGCTACCAGGCCCGGCTCTCCGGTCCGCTCCTGGACCGGGTCGACCTCCGCGTCGAGGTGGACCCCGTCACCCGCACCGAACTCACCGGCCGCGGTGCCGGCGGCGCATCCACCGCGACAGTCGCCGGCCGGGTGCGCGAGGCCCGGGAGAGGGCGGCGGCACGACTGGCGGGCACCCCCTGGCGGACCAACAGCGAAGTACCGGGCCGAGAACTGCGCAACCGCTGGCAGCCCGCCGGCGGCGCCATGGACGAGCCCGAGCGCAGCCTGGAACGCGGCGTGCTGACGGCCCGGGGACTGGACCGCGTGCTGCGCGTCGCCTGGACCGTCGCGGACCTAGCGGGCCACGCCCGGCCCGACGCCACGGACGTCGCACTGGCGCTGCAACTGCGCACCGGGGTGCCGCGAGGCGTGCCCCTGACCATCGGGACACCCGCATGAGCACAGACGGCCCCCCGGACCCCGAACACCTCACCCGGATCTTCCTCACCCGGGTCGTCGAACCCGGGGACGAGACCGCCGGACGCTGGTTGCGGGAGTACGGCGTCGAGGAGGTGGCCCGGCGGCTCCGAGGCGCAGGGGCACGGCTGCCAGGGGTGTCGGACAAACGCTGGGCCGGGCTGCTCGCGCGGGCCGCACGAGCCGAACCGGAGCGCGACCGGGCCGCCGCCCGTGCGGCCGGGGTGCGGTTCCTGTACCCCGGCGGCGCCGAATGGCCGGCACAGCTCGACGATCTCGGCGACGCCCGGCCCATCGGGCTGTGGGTACGCGGACAGCCCGGCCTGCGGCTGTGGGCCCTGCGATCCGTCGCGATCGTCGGCGCCCGCGCCTGCACCGAATACGGCGCCCATATGGCAGCCACCCTCTCCGCAGGCCTCGCGGAGCGCGGCTGGGTCGTGGTGTCGGGCGGCGCCTACGGCATCGACGGCGCAGCACACCGCGGAGCGCTCGCAGCCGCGGGCGCCACCGTCGCCGTACTCGCCTGCGGAGTCGACCAGCCCTATCCGCGCGGCCACGCCGGCCTCATCACCAGGATCGCCGAGCAAGGCCTCGTCATCGGGGAACTGCCGCCCGGAGAGCATCCCACACCCAGCAGATTCCTCGTGCGCAACCGGGTCATCGCGGCGCTCACACGCGGCACCGTGGTCGTCGAGGCCGCCCACCGCAGCGGCTCGCTGGTCACGGCACGCGCGGCGCAGCGGCTGGGCCGCTTCACCATGGGGGTGCCGGGACCGGCCACCAGCGCACTGTCCGCGGGAGTCCACGAACTGCTGCGCGGCGAGGCGGTGCTGGTCACGGACGCCGCCGACATCGTCGAACTCGTAGGCGACATCGGGCAGCTGGCGCCGACCCGGCGCGGCCCGGTGCTCCCCCGCGACCTCCTGGAACCGGCCGCCCGGCGCGTCCTCGCAGCGCTCCCCGGGTCCGGTCCGGCGTCGGCGGACGAGGTCGCACGCGGCGCGCAGACCACCCAGGACGACGCGGTCGGGAGACTGTACGAACTCCGATCACTTGGATTCGTCGAACGACACGGCGATGGCTGGAAGTTGACACGCCAGGCGGTGACGTCGGTCCGACAAGATCACGGTCAGTGTTGACCGAGCGTGTTCGGCCGTCCGGGCGACCCTCGACGCCCTTGGCAATTCCACCAGTTGACCCTTTCCAGCGATCACACAGGGCGACGGCTGCGGCTGCGGCCGGGGTCCCACCGGACCCGTTCGCGCACGGGTGATGCCTCGCCCTTCGCACACTGCGACACCGCAGTCACGCTACGCTCACGAGGATCCCGAGTCAGAAGGCACCTCGACATCAGACCGACAGCTCACCCAGCCATCCCCAGCCCACGGCAGAACGGCACAAGGCGACGAATGCCCCAGCACACCTCCGGGCCCGACCGGGCGGCGCATCCCCCAGCCGCCCGTGACGGCGGCAGCGTGCGCCCGCCCGCTCCCTCGACGCTCGACGAGCTGTGGCGGACGTACAAGGAGACGGGGGACGACCGGTTGCGGGAGCAGCTGATCCTGCACTACTCGCCGTTGGTGAAGTACGTGGCGGGACGGGTGAGCGTGGGCCTGCCGGCCAATGTGGAGCAGGCGGACTTCGTGTCCTCCGGGGTCTTCGGGCTGATCGACGCGATCGAGAAGTTCGACATCGACCGGGAGATCAAGTTCGAGACGTACGCGATCACACGGATCCGCGGCGCGATGATCGACGAACTGCGGGCGCTGGACTGGATCCCCCGCTCGGTGCGACAGAAGGCGCGCAGCGTGGAGCGGGCCTACGCCACCCTGGAGGCGCGGCTGCGACGCACCCCCTCCGAGGGGGAGGTGGCCGCCGAGATGGGCATCGGCGTCGAGGAACTGCACGCCGTCTTCAGCCAGCTGTCGCTGGCGAACGTGGTGGCCCTCGAAGAACTGCTGCACGTCGGCGGCGAGGGCGGCAACCGCCTCAGCCTGATGGACACCCTGGAGGACACCGCCGCGGACAATCCCGTGGAGGTGGCCGAGGACCGGGAGCTGAGACGGTTCCTCGCACGGGCGATCAACACGCTGCCCGAACGGGAGAAGACCGTGGTGACGCTCTACTACTACGAGGGACTCACGCTCGCCGAGATCGGCAATGTGCTCGGTGTGACCGAGAGCCGGGTCAGCCAGATCCACACGAAGTCCGTCCTCCAGCTACGGGCCAAGCTGGCCGGCTTCGGACGCTGACGCACGGCGCCGGCCCGGCGGCCACGGGCTTCCGGCCTCTGTGGTGCGCGCCGGGCGCGCGCAGCCCGGCACCGGCCTACGGAGCACGAGCGGCCCAGGCGAGCGGCGCGCACAGGTGAGTGGCTCCCGCGGGAGGCGCTGCGTCCGTACAGTGGTTGACGTGCCAAGGATTCGAGCGGCCTCTGTGGCCGAGCACCGGTCGATGCAGCGAGCCGCCCTGCTGGACGCGGCACGATCCCTCCTGTCCGAGGGCGGTACGGAAGCCCTGACGTTCCCGGCCCTCGCCGAGCGGACGGGCCTCGCGCGCTCCTCCGTGTACGAGTACTTCCGCTCCCGCGCCGCTGTCGTCGAAGAACTGTGCGCCGTCGACTTCCCCGTCTGGGCGGCGGAGGTCGAGGCGGCCATGGCCGCGGCGGACGGCCCCGAGGCGAAGATCGAGGCGTATGTGCGGCAACAGCTGGCGCTGGTCGGGGACCGGCGCCACCGCGCCGTGGTCGCGATCTCGGCGAGCGAACTCGACGCCGGGGCACGCGAGAAGATCCGCGCCGCGCACGGCGGGCTCGTGACGATGATCGCCGAAACGCTCGGCGCGATGGGACACCACGAGCCCCGGCTCACGGCGATGCTGCTCCAGGGCGTGGTCGACGCGGCGGTACGGCGCATCGAACTGGGCGCCGCGGAGGACCCGGCCGCCATCACGGAGGCGGCGGTGGCGATGGCCCTGCGGGGCGTCCGAGGCCGAGCCTGATCCCGGGGGCCCCTCCCTCCCCCGCCCCCTCCCCCCACCCCCAGCAGCCCCCAAGCCCCCGCCTACGGCAAACGCACCCCCTCCACCCGCAGCAGCCGCGACGGCCCCGCGTGCAGCAGCCACGGTGGCAGCAGGGAGAGCGGATTCAGATACGTCTCCCCGCTGCGCAGCCCCCAGTGCAGGCACGGTCCCGCGCAGTGGGCGGTCGGTGGTTCCAGCACGCCCAGCACCTGGCCTGCCCGGACCGTGTCACCCTCGTGCACCGATGCCCGTACCGGCTCGTAGGTCGTCCGCAACGGTGGCGTGCCCGTGCCCGCCAGCTCCACGGAGAGCACGGGCCGGCTCGCGACCCGTCCCGCGAAGACGACCCGCCCGGTTGTCACCGCCCGCACCGGGTCACCCGGAGCCGCCGCCAGATCCACGCCCCGGTGCCCCGGCCCGTAGGGCGTCGCCGGCGGCTCCCAGCCCCGTAGAACCAGTGGGCGAACACCCACGGGCCACAGCCGCGCGACGGCCGGCACCCCCGGGCCGGGGTCCCACGTGCGTGCCGCCCCGGCCCCCGGCGTCTCCGCCGCGACCGCACCCGGCATGCCCGCCGTCACCGCCCCCGGCGTCCCCACCGCGACCGAACCCGGCGCGCCTGCCGCCCCCGCACCCGGCGTCTGTGCCATGGCCGTATCCGCGCGGCCCGATGCCCCCGCCCACGCCACGGAGGGGGGTGGGCCCGCTCGTGCGACAGGGGTCGCCACGCCCGCCGCCACCAGCAGTGGCAGGGCCGCGGGCCACCGTCGCGCATGTCGTTCTGCTCGCATGGGAGTACCGTCCCGCACGGCGGGCGATCATGGCTGGGATCTGTGGACAACCGGCTGGTTGTGGACAGCGGCGTCACCCGCCGCTCCGCCGGTCCCGTACACTTCTTGTGGCGATCCGGGTCACCGGGTCGACTTCGCACGCCCCGACATCAGGCCATCACCGGGCCGGTGTCAGCGCTCCTCGGTCCTTTGTGGCACGGCGCATCGCGGGCGTCAGGCGCGAGTGCCATCCGGCACCCGCGGCACAACCGAGAAAACTCAAGGAGAACGGCCATGGCCGTCGTCACGATGCGGGAGCTGCTGGAGAGCGGCGTCCACTTCGGTCACCAGACCCGTCGCTGGAACCCGAAGATGAAGCGCTTCATCTTCACCGAGCGCAACGGCATCTACATCATCGACCTGCTCCAGTCGCTGTCGTACATCGACCGCGCCTTCGAGTTCGTCAAGGAGACCGTCGCCCACGGCGGCACGGTCATGTTCGTCGGCACGAAGAAGCAGGCGCAGGAGGCCATCGCCGAGCAGGCCACCCGCGTCGGCATGCCGTACGTGAACCAGCGCTGGCTGGGCGGCATGCTCACCAACTTCTCGACCGTCTACAAGCGTCTGCAGCGCCTCAAGGAGCTTGAGCAGATCGACTTCGAGGACGTCGCCGCCTCTGGTCTGACCAAGAAGGAACTCCTGGTCCTCTCCCGTGAGAAGGCCAAGCTGGAGAAGACCCTCGGCGGTATCCGCGAGATGCAGAAGGTGCCGAGCGCCGTCTGGATCGTGGACACCAAGAAGGAGCACATCGCGGTCGGCGAGGCCCGCAAGCTCAACATCCCGGTCGTCGCCATCCTCGACACCAACTGCGACCCCGACGAGGTCGACTACAAGATCCCGGGCAACGACGACGCGATCCGCTCCGTCACCCTGCTCACCCGTGTGATCGCCGACGCCGTCGCCGAGGGCCTCATCTCCCGTTCCGGCGTCGCCGCCGAGGGCAAGGGCGAGAAGGCCGCGGGCGAGCCGCTCGCCGAGTGGGAGCGTGACCTGCTCGAGGGCGAGAAGAAGGCCGAGACCGAGGAGGCCGCCCCGGCCGAGGCCGTTGCCGCTGAGGCTCCGGCTGCCGAGGCTGCTGCCGTCGAGGCTCCGGCTGTCGAGGCGCCGGCCGCTGAGGCCCCGGCCGCCGAGGGCGAGCAGGCCTGACCGCAGGGCCGTTCGGCTGATGTGAGGGCGGGTGGCGCCGATCGCGCCACCCGCCGTTCACCCGCAGCCCTTAGATCTTCGTAGCCCGTAGATCTTTGGCGGTCGCCCGTACGACCCGTGGCGGCCGTCGACTTCGAGACTTCGAACTCCGAGAAGAGATTCACAGATCATGGCGAACTACACCGCCGCCGACGTCAAGAAGCTCCGTGAGCTGACCGGCGCCGGCATGATGGACTGCAAGAAGGCGCTGGACGAGGCCGAGGGCAACGTCGAGAAGGCCGTCGAGGCGCTCCGCATCAAGGGCCAGAAGGGCGTCGCCAAGCGCGAGGGCCGCTCCGCCGAGAACGGCGCCGTGGTCTCCATCATCGCCGACGACAACTCCTCCGGTGTCCTGGTCGAGCTGAAGTGCGAGACCGACTTCGTCGCCAAGAGCGAGAAGTTCCAGGCCGTCGCCCAGACGATCGCCGAGCACGTCGCCAAGACCTCCCCGGCCGACCTCGAGGCCCTGCTCGGCTCCGAGATCGAGCCCGGCAAGACCGTCCAGGCGTTCGTGGACGAGGCCAACGCCAACCTCGGCGAGAAGATCGTCCTGGACCGCTTCGCGCAGTTCTCCGACGGTTTCGTCACGGCCTACATGCACCGCACGATGCCCGACCTGCCGCCGCAGATCGGTGTCCTCGTCGAGCTGGACAAGCCGAACGCCGAGGTCGCCAAGGGCGTCGCCCAGCACATCGCCGCCTTCGCGCCGAAGTTCCTCTCCCAGGAGGAGATCCCGGCCGAGGTCGTCGAGTCCGAGCGTCGTATCGCCGAGGAGACCACGCGCGCCGAGGGCAAGCCCGAGGCCGCGATCGCCAAGATCGTCGAGGGTCGTCTGAACGGCTTCTTCAAGGACGCCACGCTGCTCGGCCAGCCGTACGCGCTGGACAACAAGAAGTCCGTCCAGAAGGTTCTGGACGAGGCGGGTGTCACCCTGAAGCGCTTCACCCGCATCAAGGTCGGCATCTGAGTCCGTACCGCGATCGACAGAGGACCCGGATAGGGTCGGAAGTCGAAAGCAGTCGTCCGCGTCAGGCGCGTGTGCCGTCCCGCACGCGCGCGTGACGGACGCAGATATGACGAGGAGGCCATTGCCGCGTATGGGATGCGAAACACACCCCATCGGCAATGGCCTTCTTCGTATGTGCAACACGTGAAAGAGGCGGGATCTCAATGACCACCAAGCCCGAGAAGAGCGACGACGGCAAAGTACGCGGCCGGTTTCTGCTGAAACTGTCCGGAGAGGCGTTCTCCGGCGGCACCGGACTCGGCGTCGACCCGGACGTGGTGCATGCCATCGCCCGTGAGATCGCGGCTGTGGTGCGCGACGGATCCCAGATCGCCGTCGTGATCGGCGGCGGCAACTTCTTCCGCGGCGCCGAACTCCAGCAGCGCGGCATGGACCGGGCCCGCTCCGACTACATGGGCATGCTCGGCACGGTCATGAACTGCCTCGCCCTCCAGGACTTCCTGGAGAAGGAGGGCATCGACTCGCGCGTGCAGACCGCCATCACCATGGGCCAGGTCGCCGAGCCGTACATCCCGCTGCGTGCCGTGCGTCATCTGGAGAAGGGCCGCGTGGTCATCTTCGGCGCCGGTATGGGCATGCCGTACTTCTCGACCGACACGACCGCCGCCCAGCGTGCCCTGGAGATCGACGCCGAGGCCCTGCTCATGGGCAAGAACGGTGTGGACGGGGTCTACGACTCCGATCCGAAGACCAACCCCGAGGCCGTCAAGTTCGACTCGCTCAGCTACGGGGAGGTCATCACCCGCGACCTCAAGGTCGCCGACATGACCGCCATCACGCTGTGCCGGGACAACAAGCTGCCCATCCTGGTCTTCGAGCTGCTGGCGGAGGGCAATATCGCCCGGGCCGTCAAGGGTGAGAAGATCGGCACACTCGTGGGAGACCAAGGCAGCCGGGGCTGACCGGACACCGACCGGGGCGGGGCGCCCGTCCGGGCGGTGAACCCTGACCGGGGGATGGACAATGACCTGCCGGTCAGGAACCGTGCAGGAAAGAAGACGCGACGCAGCCGGCCGCGGACCGACGAGTGACAGCTGCCGGGCCTACTCAAGACACGCAGGAGCAAGTGGTGATCGAAGAGACCCTCCTCGAGGCCGAGGAGAAAATGGAGAAGGCCGTCGTGGTCGCCAAGGAGGACTTCGCCGCGATCCGCACCGGTCGTGCGCACCCGGCGATGTTCAACAAGATCGTGGCCGACTACTACGGCGCACCGACGCCGATCAACCAGCTGGCCTCGTTCTCGGTGCCGGAGCCGCGCATGGCCGTGGTGACGCCGTTCGACAAGAGCGCGCTGCGCAACATCGAGCAGGCGATCCGCGACTCCGACCTGGGCGTCAACCCGAGCAACGACGGCAACATCATCCGCGTGGTGTTCCCCGAGCTCACCGAGGAGCGGCGCCGCGAGTACATCAAGGTCGCCAAGGGCAAGGGCGAGGACGCCAAGGTCGCGATCCGCTCCGTGCGCCGCAAGGCCAAGGACGCCATCGACAAGCTCGTCAAGGACGGCGAGGTCGGCGAGGACGAGGGCCGCCGTGCGGAGAAGGAGCTCGACGACACCACCGCGAAGTACGTCGCGCAGGTGGACGAGCTGCTCAAGCACAAGGAAGCGGAGCTCCTCGAGGTCTGATGAACGACTCTTCCTGGGGGGCGCCGCCACAGGCCGGGTACTGGGGGCCCGACGACGCGGGTTCGGCCCGGCGGACCGGCCCGGCGGGTCCCTCGTACGATGCGCATGACGCCCAGCAGACTCGCCCCATGCCCATCGTGCCCGACGTGCCCGCACAAGGCGGAGACCAGGATGACGACCGGGGGGCCGCTCGGCTGAGCGGCCCCTTGTTCCGCGACGACACGCCGCAGGCGCCGTCCCACTGGGCGGCCTCGCAGAATCCGGAGCCCATGCCCGACGCCCAGCAGCCGGCGCCCGCGCCGCAGAAGAAGAGCGCGGGCCGCGACCTGGGCGCGGCCATAGGGGTCGGGGTCGGACTCGGCGTCGTGATCGTCGTGTCGTTGTTCATCGTCAAGGCCGTGTTCGTCGGTGTCGTCGCGGTCGCCGTCGTGGTGGGCCTGTGGGAGCTGACGAAGCGGCTGGAGGAGCGCAAGGGCATCAAGGCGCCCCTCGTGCCGCTCGCGGTCGGCGGTGCGGCGATGGTCGTGGCCGGGTATGTGCGGGGCGCCGAGGGTGCCTGGGTGGCGATGGCACTCACCGCGCTCGCGGTCCTGGTCTGGCGTATGACGGAACCACCGGACGGCTATCTCAAGGACGTCACGGCGGGTGTCTTCGCGGCGTTCTACGTGCCGTTCCTGGCCACGTTCGTCACCATGATGCTGGCGGCCGACGACGGTCCGCAGCGCGTTCTGACCTTCCTGCTGCTGACGGTCGTCAGCGACACGGGCGCCTACGCGGTCGGCTGGCGGTTCGGCAGCCACAAGCTCGCTCCGCGCATCAGCCCCGGAAAGACCCGGGAGGGTCTCGTCGGAGCGGTGACGTTCGCCATGGGGGCGGGCGCGCTGTGCATGCAGTATCTGATCGACGGCGGCTCGTGGTGGGAGGGCCTGCTGCTGGGTCTCGCCGTCGCCGCCAGCGCCACGCTGGGCGATCTCGGCGAGTCCATGATCAAGCGTGATCTGGGCATCAAGGACATGGGCACGCTGCTGCCGGGCCACGGCGGCATCATGGACCGGCTCGACTCCCTGCTGCCCACCGCTCCGGTGGTCTGGCTGCTGCTCGTGCTCTTCGTCGGCAGCGGCTGAGGAATCGTCTCCCCGCGCCATTGCCACGCGATCCGCACGCTGAGGGGCCCGCCGACCACAGGACGGCGGGCCCCTCAGCACGCGCCGCCCACGCTCCCAGGAATCCGGTCACCGCGGTCGGGCCCCCGGGCCACCCGATTGAGTCTGCGCCACTGGTAAGGCCATGCCTAAGCCCGGAGAGCCGGCGGTGACCGGGCAGCAATAAGCCCCCTACCAGCGTGTTCGGCGCGGATAGGGGGCATGGTGTGGGTCACTGGGCCGTCTCGGGCCGTCAGGCTCGCGCGGGGCCGAGAGAAGCACACGATCCACGGCCTTCCTCGTACGCTCCTGGCTCGACGGCATCAGGTGCGCGTACACCCGCAGCGTCAACCTGCTCGGCGGCCGGCGGGCGGACCGACTTCGCGGAGCACGGGTTGCGGGGCGACAGCCCGTCGTCAACCGCCGCACTGAGCACCGCCCGCACGTCACCGTAGATGTTCCGCGCACAGCCGCCGCTCACGGCCGGGTCGTTCTCCAGCGCGCTCACCAGGCCCCGGATGTGCTCCGGCCGGAACGAATCCGCACGGGACAAGCTGCTCATGCGAACGGTGACAAGCCCTTGCTTTCCAGGTGAGCGAGCAACGAGTCAAGACATGCGTCTGCCGTGGCCAGGTCTGCACGAAAGAACGAGTCCTCACCAAGTGGCCCACCACTGACGATGATCATCCATGCCTTCCTGTGCTCAGCCATGCGATCACCGTCGACCTTGAACACGGTCGTGACTCCGCGCTCGGCCAGCCACCCCATCAGCTCGAGCATGTCCATGCGCACCCCCTCCGGGGAGATCATCCCATTCACGCGAGTGCGCGCTCTCGGGCCGTCCCTGGGCCGTCCGAAGCCGCTCAGTGACGACCGGCGACGACTACTACTCGTAACGGCAGTCGTGGCGAGCTGCGCCCGCAGGTCACCCGATTGGATCTGCGACACTGGTTGAGCCATGCCTAAGCCCGGAGAACTCACTTTCGTCGCGCCGCGCGGAGCCAAGACCCCGCCGCGGCACCTTGCCGACCTCACGCCCGCCGAGCGCAAGGAGGCGGTCGCCGCGATCGGCGAGAAGCCGTTCCGCGCCAAGCAGCTCTCGCAGCACTACTTCGCGCGGTACTCGCACGACCCGGAGCAGTGGACCGACATCCCCGCCGGTTCGCGCGCCAGGCTCCAGGAGACGCTGCTCCCGGAGCTGATGACGGTCGTACGGCATCTGTCGACCGACCAGGACACCACCCGCAAGACCCTGTGGCGGCTCTTCGACGGGACGCTCGTGGAGTCCGTGCTGATGCGCTACCCCGACCGGGTCACCATGTGCATCAGCTCCCAGGCGGGCTGCGGTATGAACTGCCCCTTCTGCGCCACCGGTCAGGCGGGCCTCGACCGCAATCTGTCCACCGCGGAGATCGTGCACCAGATCGTGGACGGCATGCGGGCGCTGCGCGACGGTGAGATCCCCGGCGGCCCGGCGCGGCTGTCCAACATCGTCTTCATGGGCATGGGCGAGCCCCTCGCCAACTACAAGCGCGTCGTCGGCGCCATCCGCGCCCTCACCGACCCCGCGCCGGACGGGCTCGGGCTGTCGCAGCGCGGGATCACCGTGTCGACCGTAGGCCTGGTGCCGGCCATCCACCGCTTCGCCGACGAGGGCTTCAAGTGCCGTCTCGCGATCTCGCTGCACGCGCCGGACGACGAGCTGCGGGACACCCTCGTGCCCGTCAACACGCGGTGGAAGGTGCGTGAGGTCCTCGACGCCGGGTTCGAGTACGCCGAGAGGTCCGGGCGCCGGCTGTCCATCGAGTACGCCCTGATCCGGGACATCAACGACCAGGCGTGGCGCGGTGACCGGCTCGGCCGGCTGCTCAAGGGCAGGCCCGTCCACGTCAATCTGATCCCGCTCAACCCGACGCCCGGGTCCAAGTGGACCGCGTCACGGCCCGAGGACGAGAAGGCGTTCGTCGAGGCGATCGCCGCCCATGGGGTGCCGGTGACCGTCCGGGACACCCGGGGCCAGGAGATCGACGGAGCGTGTGGTCAGCTCGCGGCCACCGAGCGGTAGTCTGATGGCCGTCCGTATCTCATGGTCCGTAGTTATCCACAGCTGTTCATAGCTTTTCATATCTGCATATTCCGACAGGGGAGCGCCACAGCGCTGAGAGTGCGGGAGAGCCCGCAGACCCTCTGAACCTCGCCCAGGTCATTCTGGGTAGGGAGTTCGGTCTTCACTCGAGCTGTTGCGCCCTGCCCGGGACCCTTCGGGGCTTCCGCGCGGGGCCGCGTCTCTTCCTGGTCACCTCCAGGAGGAAATCAGTGGGCATCACCGGCAGGCAGTTCGCGGCCGTCGCCGTCGGGCTGGGCATGGTCACGCTGTCCGCGTGCGGATCGTCCGGCTCCACGGCAGGGAGCGGCGGCGATCCCAAGACCGTGACCCTCGTCAGCCACGACTCGTGGGCCGCCTCCAAGACCGTCATCGCGGCGTTCGAGAAGGAGTCCGGCTACCACGTCAAGGTCCTCCCCGACGGCGACGCGGGTCAGGCCGTCAACAAGGCGATCCTCACCAAGGACAACCCGCAGGGCGACGTCTTCTTCGGTGTCGACAACACGCTGCTGTCCCGGGCGCTCGACAACGGCCTGTTCCAGCCGTACGCGGCCAAGGGACTCGACCAGGTCGGTGCGCAGTACCAGCTGGACGGGGACAAGCACCGGGTCACGCCGATCGACTACGGCGACATCTGCGTCAACTACGACAAGAAGTACTTCGCCGACCACAAGCTTGCCCCGCCGGCCTCCCTCGACGACCTCACCGAGCCCGCGTACAAGAACCTCCTCGTCACCGAGAACGCCGCCACGTCCTCGCCGGGCCTCGGCTTTCTGCTCGGCACCGCCGCGAAGTACGGCGACAAGGGCTGGCAGGAGTACTGGAGCAAGCTCAAGGGCAACGGCGTGAAGGTGGTCGACGGCTGGGAGCAGGCCTACGAGCAGGAGTTCTCCGGTTCGGCCGCGGGCCGCAAGGCCGGCGGCGACCGGCCGCTGGTCGTCTCCTACGCCTCCTCCCCGCCCGCCGAGGTCGTCTACGCCAAGTCGCGGCCCACGACCGCGCCGACCGGCGTCGCGGCCGGCACCTGCTTCCGTCAGATCGAGTTCGCGGGTCTGCTGAGCAACGCTCACAACCCCAAGGGCGCCAAGGCGTTCCTCGACTTCCTGATCAGCAGGAGGTTCCAGGAGGACATGCCGCTCAACATGTACGTCTACCCGGTCGTGCGGGGCGCGCGGGTGCCCGCCGAGTTCACCGAGTACGGGCCTGCCGCCAAGAACCCCGAGACCATGGCCCCGACGAAGATCGCCGCCAACCGTGACCAGTGGGTCAGGTCGTGGACGTCGCTGGTACTGAAGTAGCCCCGAGGAAGCGGGCGAACCGGGGCGGTGCGGCGCGCGTCGGGCTGATGGCCCTGCCCGTCGCGTTCTTCGCGGTCTTCTTCGCCTACCCCGTCGCCGCGATCGTCGCGCGCGGTCTGCGCGTCGACGGGGTATGGCGCCTAGGGCGCCTGGCGGATGTGCCGGCGCAGCCGGACATCCAGCACGTGCTGTGGTTCACCACCTGGCAGGCGCTCGTCTCCACCACGCTGACCCTGCTCGTGGCGATGCCCGGCGCCTATGTCTTCGCCCGTCTGGACTTCCCCGGCAAACAACTGCTGCGCGCGGTCGTCACCGTGCCGTTCGTGCTGCCCACGGTGGTCGTCGGGACGGCCTTCCTGGCACTCGTCGGCCGCGGTGGACTCCTCGACGACCTGTGGGGCGTCCGGCTCGACACCACCGTGTGGGCCATCCTGCTCGCGCATGTCTTCTTCAACTACGCGGTCGTCGTCCGTACGGTCGGCGGTCTGTGGGCGCAGCTCGACCCGCGCCAGGAGGAGGCCGCGCGGGTGCTAGGCGCCTCCCGCGCCGCCGCCTGGCGGACGGTGACGCTGCCCGCCCTGGGCCCGGCGGTGGCCGCCGCCGCCCTCATGGTCTTCCTGTTCACCTTCACCTCGTTCGGTGTGGTGCAGATCCTCGGCGGCCCCACCTTCTCCACCCTGGAGGTGGAGATCTACCGGCAGACCTCCGAGATCTTCGACCTGTCCACGGCCGCCGTGCTGACGATCGTGCAGTTCCTGGCGGTCGGCGCGATCCTCGTGGTGCACGCCTGGACCGTGCGCCGCCGGGAGAGCGCGCTACGGCTGGTCGACGCGTCCCGCACGGCGCGCAGACCGCGCGGGGCCGGCCAGTGGGCGCTGCTCGTCTTGGTGCTCGCCACCGTCGCCGTCCTGCTCGTCCTGCCGCTCGCCGTGCTCGTCGCCCGGTCGCTCGACGCGCCCGGGTTCGCGTACTACGAGGCACTGACGCACGCGGACGGCGGGACCTTCCTCGTCGCGCCCGTCAACGCGATCGGCAACTCGCTCGCGTACGCCGGCGCAGCCACCCTCATCGCCGTGCTGATCGGCTCGCTCGCCGCCGCGGCCCTCACTCGCCGGGACGCCGGCCGCCTGGTGCGGGGCTTCGACGCGCTGCTGATGCTGCCGCTGGGCGTGTCCGCCGTGACCGTCGGCTTCGGGTTCCTGATCTCCCTGGACCGGCCGCCGCTGGACCTGCGCGGTTCCTGGATCCTGGTGCCGCTGGCTCAGGCCCTGGTGGGTGCCCCCTTCGTCGTACGGACCATGCTGCCCGTGCTGCGGGCCGTGGACGAGCGGCTGCGGGAGGCGGCGGCCGTGCTCGGGGCGTCGCCGTGGCGGGTGTGGCGGGAGGTCGATCTGCCGATCGTGCGGCGGGCGCTGCTGATCGCGGCCGGGTTCGCGTTCGCGGTGTCGCTGGGCGAGTTCGGGGCGACCGTGTTCATCGCCCGGCCCGACAACCCCACGCTGCCCGTCGCGGTGGCGCGGCTGCTCGCTCGGCCCGGCGACCTCAACTACGGCCAGGCGATGGCCCTTTCGACGATCCTGATGGTGGTGTGCGCGGTGGCGCTGCTGGTCCTGGAGAGGCTGCGGACCGATCGGACGGGGGAGTTCTGACGATGCTCGGACTTGAGCGGGCGACCGTACGTTTCCGGGGAGGCACCGCGCTCGACGGAGTCGACCTCGCGGTCGCCGAGCACGAGGTGGTGTGTGTGCTCGGGCCCAGCGGCGGCGGCAAGTCGACGCTGCTGCGGACCGTGGCCGGGCTGCAACCGCTCGACTCCGGGCGGGTGGTCCTCGACGGCCGCGATCTGGCCGGGGTGCCCGCGCACCGGCGCGGGGTGGGGCTGATGTTCCAGGACCACCAGCTGTTCCCGCAGCGGGACGTGGGCGGGAACGTCGCCTTCGGGCTGCGGATGCAGGGCGTCACACGCGGCGAACGGGACGGACGCGTCAGGGAGTTGCTGGACCTCGTCGGGCTGCCCGGGGCCGCGGGACGGGCCGTCGCCGCGCTCTCCGGCGGTGAGCAGCAGCGCGTCGCGCTCGCCCGGGCGCTCGCTCCCCGGCCCCGGCTGCTGATGCTGGACGAGCCCCTGGGCCAGCTCGACCGGTCGCTGCGGGAGCGCCTGGTCGTCGAACTGCGGGAGCTGTTCGGCCGGTTGGGCACCACCGTGCTCGCGGTCACCCACGACCAGGGCGAGGCCTTCGCGCTCGCGGACCGGGTCGTGGTGATGCGCCAGGGGCGGATCGCCCAGTCCGGTACGCCCCTTGAGGTCTGGCAGCGGCCCGCGGACGCGTTCGTGGCACGCTTCCTCGGCTTCGACAACGTGGTGGAGGCGACCGTCTCCGGGGAGGCCGCGGACACGCCGTGGGGCAAGGTCCCCGTCCCCGGGGGTTCCCCCCAGGGGCCGTGCGGCCTGCTCGTGCGGCCCGCCGGTGTGCGGCTCGTGCCCGTCTCCGAAGGACTGCGCTGCACGGTGACCGCACGCACCTTCCGCGGCACCCATGTCGCCGTCAGACTCCAGCCCGAGCAGGCACCCGCGCTGGAGGCGGCATGCCCGCTACGGGCCGCACCGGAGCCCGGCGACGAGACCGGGGTGGTGTTCGACGCGGCCGAGGTCGTCGTCCTCGCGGACGGGGCCGCGCCGTAGCCGGGCACCGGCCGCCCGGTGCCGGACACGCACAACGGCCCGCCCCCGGCGAGGGGGCGGGCCGCTGTGCTCGTACGGTTGTGCCGCGTGCGTCAGTTGCTCTTCGACGCGCCGCGACGGCGCATGCCGAAGAAGACCGCGCCGCCACCGACGATGACCAGGCCGGCGGCGATACCGGCGATCATCGGCGTGCTGGAGCTGGAACCGGTCTCAGCGAGGTTGGAGGTGCCGGCCGCGGGCGAGGGGGAGTTGTCGCCGGCGGGAGCGGCGGGCGTGCTGCTCGACTCCGCCGGGGTGGACTCCGACGAGGACGGGGTGGCCGACGGCTTCGGGGTCTCCGAGGCCGGGGGAGTGCTGGCCGGAGGAGTGGTCTCCGAGGTGGTGCAGGCCTTGTCCGGCGTGGTCAGGTTCGGCGAGATGTTCTCGTTGACGATGCCGCCGGCCGTGACGTGGATGCGGTACTGGGCCTTCGGCGCCCAGTCCTCGGAGAAGGAGACGGTCGCACCTTCCTTGGTGCCCTTGACCGTCTGCTCGCCGACCATCTTCGCGTCGGCGCCGTTCGACTCGAGGTAGACCGAGACGGTCGCTTCCTTGCCGGAAGCGTCCGTGTCCGTGACCGTGATGACGCCCTTGCCGTTGGTGTCGCAGGACGCGACGGCCGAGAAGTCACGGATGTTGCAGGCGAGCGCGTTGCCGGCGGCGCCGAGTGCGAGCGCGGCAGTGGCGGAGGCGACGCCGAGGATGCGCACTGAACGTGCGGTACGGGAGGATATGGACACGATTGCCCTTCGCGTGATGCGCAACTGCGGGGGGATTTCAGGGACGTTGCCCCAACAACAGCGTCCCCACCAGGCCCACAGGTTTATAAGCGGTGGCTAAGCGCTGTCAACGGCGATGTCCGGCATGACACCCGTCTTTGCCGTGTCGTTAACAGTCGTGACGTTTGAACAGTCGCCCGACCACCCCGACTTCCCCCGCGGTGGTACCCCGTTCACCTGCGTGGGCTCAGCCCTGGACGGCCGCGGGGTCCATCCACATGACCTCCCAGGTGTGGCCGTCGAGGTCGTCGAAGGAACGGCCGTACATGAAGCCGTGGTCCTGCGTCTCCCCGCCGGCCGAGCCGCCCGCCGCGAGCGCCCGGTCCACCAGCTCGTCGACCTTCTCCCGGCTCTCGGCGCTGAGGCACAGCAGCACCTCGCTGGTCCTCGTCGCGTCCGCGATCTCCTTCTTGGTGAAGTCGGCGTAGCGCTGCTTGCTGAGCAGCATCGCGATGATGGTGTCGCTGATGACGACACAGGCGCAGTCGTCCGTGGTGAACTGCGGGTTGATCGAGTACCCCAGCTCGATGAAGAACTTCTTCGACGCCTCGACGTCGACGACGGGCAGGTTCACGAAGATCATCTGCTGGTACATGAGCGGTCTCTCCCGGTGACGTGGTGGTGTGTGCGGTCGTGGCCGTGCGGTGGCCCGTACGGAGGAGGAGACCGCGGGCCGCGGCGAAACTCATCGGCGCGCGGCCCCTTTTCTCCGAGGACTTCTCCCGGGAACCTCTCCCGGCAGAGGTCAGCCCCTCAGCGGCATGGCGGCCAGTTCCGCGACCATCCAGGTCAGCGGCACGAACACCAGGGCCAGGGCGCCCGCCCGGAGGAATGCCGCGCCGCGCAGCAGCGTGGCGGGCGCGCCCAGCCGGACCAGCGCGGCCACCGTCTCGGCGCGCGCCTGCCGCGCCTCGATGGCCGCCGTCACCAGCGTCGTCAGCGCGCACCCCGCCACGAGCAGCGCACCCAGCGTGGTGAGGGGCCCGAAGGACAGGCGGGCGCCGACGTAGGGCGCCGTCATGGCGTACGCCCCGGAGGCCACCGCGCACACCACACCGAGCGGCCGCCCGATCCGCGCGGCCTCCCGTTGCAGTCCGCGCCCCGCGAGCAGCCGTACGGCTCCCGGACGCGCGGCCTCCAGCAACCGGCCGCACAGGTATGCGAGGGCCGGACCGACCAGGGCCAGCCCCAGCGCGGTCAGCGCCCAGCCCAGCAGAACCCCGGCAGGACCGCCCGCGACCCCGCCGGGCAGCGGGAAGCGCGGCGCCCCGCCCGAGCCGCTCGCGTGCGCCTCCACGGCGAGCCCCGCGGCGATCGCGGCCACGCCCCAGGGCAGTCCGCCCGGCGCGGGCCCGGCCGCGGGGGCCAGGCCGGACACGACGCCGTCCGGCAGCGCGGCGGCCCGGTCCTCGGGGGCGTCGTCGCCGCCCGGGCGGGCCGGCGCCTCGCCGCGGTGTCCGGCGCGGTGGCCTCCCGCGTCCTTCGGCCGCAACGCCAGCGCGCTCGCCGCGGAGGCCGCGAGCGGCACCAGCGTGAGCAGGGTGAGCGCCGCGGGCAGCGGCAGCGGCACGTCCGCGGCGAGGAACCCGGCCGCCGCGCCGTCGAACGGCACTCCCGGCAGATCGCCGCGCAGATGCAGAAAGGCCAGCAGCGCCAGCAGCGATCCGAGCCCGGTCGACAGGGCCGTGGTCACGGCCGACAGGGCCATCAGCCGGACGGGGCCGAGGCCGATGGCAGCGAGACCGGATCGGGGGCGGGTGCCGGGGTCCGTGCGGGCGACGGCGACCGCGAGATACACCGTGGCGGCCATGGGCACGGCGCACCAGACCAGCCGCAGCACCGAGCCGGCCGGCGCGTCCGGGTGCGCGAGGGCGTAGCCCAGCGTGCACAGCAGCAGCAGGCCCGAGCCGGCCGAGGCCGCCGCGACCAGCAGCCGGCACAGCTGGACCTGGGGGCGGGCCCCACGGGCTAGACGGAGAGCGAGCACGCGGGCCGGCCTTCCGTCTCCGCCTCCGGGACCGGAGGCAGCTGGACCGTGGTCACGGGCCGCCCGTCCAGCAGGGACACCGCGCGGTCGGCGAGAGCCGCGACGTCCGGGTGCAGCGTGGCCAGGACGACCGTGATGCCGTGCGAGCGGGCCGCCGCGGTGAGCGTGCGCAGCACCTGGGCGGCCTCGGAGCGGTGCAGGGTGGCGGTCGGCTCGTCCGCGAAGAGCACCGTCGGGCACGCGGCGAGCGCCCGCGCCACGGCGAGCCGCTGCCGTTCGGCCCCGGCCAGCTCGTCCGGGCGCTTGCGGGCGCAGCCGCCGATGTCGAGCCGCTCCAGCCACTCCAGGGCCGCGGTCCTGGCCCGGCGGCGGCCGGTGCCGCGCAGCATCAGCGGCAGGGCGGCGTTCTCCCACACGTTCAGCTCGGGTACGAGCAGCGGCACCGGATCGATCCAGCCGAAGCGGTCGCGGCGCAGCCGTTCACGGCTGAACGAGCCCATGGTGTGCACCGGTGTGCTGTTGAACCAGACCTCGCCCCGCTGGGCGGGCAGCAGCCCCGCCAGGCACTGCAGGAGGGTCGTCTTGCCGCTCCCGCGCGGGCCGGTGACGGCCAGGATCTCGCCCTCCCGGACCCCCACGGAGACACCGCAGAGCGCGGGCGAACCATTGTGCTGGAAGTGCAGGGCGTGCGCCCAGAGCACGTCGTTGTCCGGAGGGGCCACCATCGCGTACACCTCGGTTCAGATCCGTTTTTCCCGTGCCGATCCCCGTCCGGGGAACCCGTTCGGGGGAACGAAGGCGGGGCCGATCGGTCACTTCGCACGCTAGGCAGACGGCACCGGGAGCCAGGAACAGCAACGGCCCCGGACCGCCGTTTCTCACTCGAACGGGCGGCACGGGGCCGTTTGTTGATCATCCAGAAGGATGAATCAGCCAGCTGGGCGATCGGAACCTCGGAGGGCTCAGAGCTTGGTCCACGCCTCCGTCAGCGTCGCGCGCAGGATCTGCTCGATCTCGTCGAACGTCTTCTGGTCGGAGATCAGCGGCGGGGCGAGCTGGATGACCGGGTCGCCGCGGTCGTCGGCACGGCAGTACAGGCCGTTGTCGAACAGCGCCTTGGAGAGGAAGCCGTACAGGACGCGCTCGGTCTCCTCGTCGTTGAAGGACTCCTTGGTGTTCTTGTCCTTGACCAGCTCGATGCCGTAGAAGAAGCCGTTGCCGCGGACGTCGCCGACGATCGGCAGGTCGTGCAGCTTCTGCAGCGTGGACAGGAAGGCGCCCTCGTTGTCGAGTACGTGCTGGTTGAGGTTCTCGCGCTCGAACAGGTCGAGGTTGGCGAGGCCCACAGCGGCCGACACCGGGTGACCGCCGAAGGTGTAGCCGTGCAGGAAGGTGTTGTCACCCTTGTAGAAGGGCTCGGCCAGGCGGTCGGAGATGATGCAGGCGCCGATCGGGGAGTAGCCGGAGGTCATGCCCTTGGCGCAGGTGATCATGTCCGGCACGTAGTCGAACTTGTCGCACGCGAACATCGTGCCCAGGCGGCCGAAGGCGCAGATGACCTCGTCCGACACGAGCAGCACGTCGTACTGGTCGCAGATCTCGCGGACCCGCTGGAAGTAGCCGGGCGGCGGCGGGAAGCAGCCGCCGGCGTTCTGCACCGGCTCCAGGAAGACCGCGGCCACCGTCTCCGGACCCTCGAAGAGGATCTGCTGCTCGATCTGGTCGGCGGCCCAGCGGCCGAAGGCCTCCGGGTCGTCACCGAAGAGCGGGGCACGGTAGATGTTGGTGTTCGGCACCTTGTGCGCGCCGGGGACCAGCGGCTCGAAGGGGGCCTTGAGGCCCGGCAGGCCGGTGATGGACAGGGCGCCCTGCGGGGTGCCGTGGTAGGCGACCGCGCGCGAGATGACCTTGTACTTGGTGGGCTTGCCGACCAGCTTGAAGTACTGCTTGGCCAGCTTCCAGGCGGTCTCCACCGCCTCGCCGCCGCCCGTGGTGAAGAAGACCTTGTTCAGGTCGCCGGGCGCGTGGTGGGCCAGGCGCTCCGCCAGCTCCACGGCCTTCGGGTGGGCGTAGGACCACACCGGGAAGAAGGCCAGCTCCTGCGCCTGCTTGAACGCCGTCTCGGCCAGCTCGGTGCGGCCGTGGCCCGCCTGGACCACGAACAGACCGGCGAGACCGTCGAGGTAGCGCTTGCCCTTGTCGTCGTAGATGTAGGTGCCCTCGCCCCGCACGATGGTGGGCACGGGGGCGTTCTCGTACGAGGACATGCGGGTGAAGTGCATCCACAGGTGGTCGTACGCGGTCTTGCTGAGGTCCTTGGTACTCACGGCTATCGGGTTCCCCACATGTAGGTCTGCTTCTTGAGCTTGAGGTAGACGAAACTCTCGGTGGAGCGCACGCCGGGGAGGGCCCGGATGCGTTTGTTGATGACGTCCAGCAGGTGGTCGTCGTCCTCGCAGACGATCTCCACCATCAGGTCGAACGAGCCTGCGGTCATCACCACGTACTCGCATTCGGACATGGCGGCCAGCGCGTCGGCGACGGACTCGACTTCGCCCTCGACGTGGATCCCGACCATCGCCTGCCGGCGGAAGCCCACGGTGAGTGGGTCCGTGACGGCGACGATCTGCATCACGCCCTGGTCGAGCAGCTTCTGGACGCGCTGGCGCACGGCCGCCTCGGACAGGCCGACGGCCTTGCCGATCGCGGCGTACGGCCGGCGGCCGTCCTCCTGGAGCTGCTCGATGATGGCGAGGGAGACGGCGTCCAGCTGGGGGGTGCCGTTCCTGGACTCGCGGGAGTCCCTCTGGTCTGCGCTTCGACTGGCCACGACCTCACTGTGCACGACGTCTCGACAGTTTCGCAAGGCTCAATCAATGAAATTCGTTGTTTCCGTGAGGGGAGTCTGCGGATTTCGCAGCCTTGGTGCGATCGGGGCTGTTGAAAACGTGGGCACACGGATTAGGGTGGACGTCTCAGCGATTGGACACCCGAACTTGGAGGGCCCGCAGTGAGCACCGAGCTGCGTCGTCTGCGCAACCACATCGACGGCGAATTCCGCGACGCCGCCGACGGCCGGACCACCGAGGTGGTCAACCCTGCGACCGGTGAGGCGTACGCGACAGCCCCGCTGTCCGGACAGGCGGACGTCGACGCCGCGATGGCCGCCGCAGCCGCGGCCTTCCCGGCCTGGCGTGACACCACCCCCGCCGAGCGCCAGAAGGCCCTCCTCAAGATCGCTGACGCCTTCGAGGAGCGCGCCGAGGAACTGATCGCGGCCGAGGTCGAGAACACCGGCAAGCCGACCGGGCTGACCCGGTCGGAGGAGATCCCGCCGATGGTCGACCAGATCCGCTTCTTCGCGGGTGCGGCCCGGATGCTGGAGGGCCGCTCGGCCGGCGAGTACATGGAGGGGATGACCTCGATCATCCGCCGTGAGCCGGTCGGCGTCTGCGCGCAGGTCGCGCCGTGGAACTACCCGATGATGATGGCCGTGTGGAAGTTCGCCCCGGCGATCGCGGCGGGCAACACGGTCGTGCTGAAGCCGTCGGACACCACCCCGGCCTCCACGGTCCTGATCGCCGACATCATCGGCTCGATCCTGCCCAAGGGCGTCTTCAACGTCATCTGCGGCGACCGCGACACCGGCCGCATGATGGTCGAGCACCCGACCCCGGCGATGGCGTCCATCACCGGCTCCGTGCGCGCCGGCATGTCGGTCGCCGAGTCCGCGGCCAAGGACGTCAAGCGGGTCCACCTGGAGCTCGGCGGCAAGGCGCCGGTCGTCGTCTTCGAGGACACCGACATCGCCAAGGCGGTCGAGGACATCTCGGTGGCGGGCTTCTTCAACGCCGGCCAGGACTGCACGGCCGCCACCCGTGTCCTCGTCCACGAGTCCATCCACGACGAGTTCGTCGCCGCGCTCGCCAAGGCCGCCGCCGAGACGAAGACGGGCCAGCCGGACGACGAGGACGTGCTCTACGGGCCCCTCAACAACCCGAACCAGCTCCAGCAGGTCTCCGGCTTCATCGAGCGCCTCCCCGCGCACGCCAAGGTCGAGACGGGCGGCCAGCGCGTCGGCGACAAGGGCTACTTCTACGCGCCGACCGTCGTCTCGGGCCTCAAGCAGGAAGACGAGATCATCCAGAACGAGGTCTTCGGCCCGGTCATCACCGTCCAGTCCTTCACGGACGAGGCGCAGGCCGTGGAGTGGGCCAACGGCGTCGACTACGCCCTCGCGTCCTCGGTGTGGACGAAGGACCACGCCCGCGCGATGCGGCTGTCCAAGGCGCTCGACTTCGGCTGTGTGTGGATCAACACGCACATCCCGCTGGTCGCCGAGATGCCGCACGGCGGCTTCAAGAAGTCCGGCTACGGCAAGGACCTGTCGGCGTACGGCTTCGAGGACTACACGCGCATCAAGCACGTGATGACCTCGCTGGACGCGTAACAGCGCCGGGGCGGGCGCGCGCGTACACGCAGCTGCGCGAGCGCCCGTAGGCGCGGGCACCGATACGCCAGGTGCGCGGCCCCGCACGGGAGTTGACCGTGCGGGGCCTTCGCATGGCCGGGCGCCGTACGGCCGCGGACCCCGCCGCCTCCCGTCGGTCACCGGCGGCCGATCGACAGGGTGTCGGGTTGCCGCGGGGCGCTCGACGCGACGTCGATTGTCCTGGCGGCGGGCCGGACGGCATGCTTCCGGGATGTCCCGGATCCCGAAGACTCCCCAGCTCTCCCGCCGTTCCCTCCTGCGCTCCCTGGGCGGGGGCGCGGTGCTCGGCGCGCTCGCAGGCTGCGGCGTGCCCGCCGCCTACGTGGCACCCGGCGACCGGCCCGTCGCCGACCTGTCCACCCGGGACAGGCGACTGACCTGGGCGAACTGGCCGCTGTACATCGACACGGACGACAAGAACCCGAGTCGGCGGCCGACGTTGGAGGCGTTCGAGAAGAGCACGGGCATCGCGGTCGACTATGTCGAGGAGATCAACGACAACGACGAGTTCTTCGGCAAGATCAGTCCGGCCCTGATGAACCACCAGCAGACCGGTCGCGACCTGATCGTCATCAGCGACTGGATGTGCGCGCGGTTCGTCCGCCTCGGCTGGGTGCAGGAGATGGACCGGGCCCGGCAGCCGCAGGTGGCGCGGCACCTCGATGCCCTTCTGCGCTCGCCGGTCTTCGACCCGGGGCGCAAGTTCACGGTGCCCTGGCAGTCCGGCATCACCGGCATCGCGTACAACCGCCGCAGGCTCGGCCGCGAGATCCGGCGCGTGCAGGACCTGTGGGCGCCCGACCTCAAGGGCCGGGTCACCCTGCTCTCCGGTCTGGACGAGGCGTTCGCGCTGCTGATGCAGGCCAACGGGGTGGACATCACCCGGTGGACCGCCGACGACTTCCACCGGATCTGCGACCAGGTCGAGCGGCATGTCGGCAGCGGCCAGATCCGCCGGTTCACCGGGAACGACTACACCAAGGACCTGGTCAGCGGCGATGTGCTGGCCTGTCAGGCGTACTCGGGCGATGTGATCCAGTTGCAGGCGGACAACCCGGACATCCACTTCGTCGTCCCCGAGGAGGGCGCCGAACTGTGGTCGGACTCCCTGATGATCCCCGACCGGGCCCGCCACAAGGCGAACGCCGAGCAACTGGTCGACTACTACTACCAGCCGGAGGTCGCCGCGGCGCTCGCCGCCTGGGTGAACTACGTCTGCCCCGTCCCCGCCGCCCAGAACGTCCTGGCCGCCGCCAAGGACGAGGACGCCGCCGCCCTCGCCGAGAACCCGCTGATCTTCCCGGACGCGACGATGCGCCGCCGCCTGGCGATCGCCCGGGACGTCACATCGACGGAACGGGTGGAGTTCGCGAAGCGCTGGAACAAGATCGTCGGACTGTGAGGGCGCTTGCCGCCGGTTCCGGCCGCATGCCGGGTGCCGGCAATCTGCCTGGCAGTCGACGAACCCGTAGGGCGGCTACTGGCCCGCCACGGTGCAGCTCGGACGCAACGAACGGCTCGGCGGCACCGTCGTGGACGGTGAAGGCTTCACGCTCTACCTGCACGGGCTCATGACACGGATGCAGCTGCGCAACCGGGCCCATGCCGTGGCGTTCGCACTGCGGGAGGGGTACCTGTGAGCAACCCGAACGTGTCGGCAGCGCTCTCGGGCGGCGACCTGGGGACTTGCCGGTGATTCACGAGATCGACGAGGCGCTGCGGCGTCTGCTGCGTGCCAAGGCGCTCCCCGAGGGCGCGGCCCAGGTGGTCTTCGACGCCCCCACCCGTGACTGGGCCGCTCGCCGCAACTCGCCCACCGTGGACGCGTACCTCTACGACGTACGAGAGGAGGTGGCTCGGCGGGAGCGTGGCGCGATGGCGCTGAGCCACGCGTCGGGCATGGTGACGCGGCGCCGTCAGCCGCCTCGCTGGTTTCGGCTGTCGTGCCTGCTCACGGCGTGGACCAAGCGTTCCGAGGACGAACACCGGCTGCCGTCCGCCGTCCTGACCGGCCTGCTGCCCCATGAAGCGCTGCCCGCCGAGTGTCTCGACGGGGCCCTTGCGGACCTCGGTCTGGCGATTCCCCTCACCGTCGGCGTGCCGCCGGTCGAGTCTCGCTCCATCGCCGACATCTGGTCGGCCCTGGGCGGAGAACTCAAGCCGTCGCTGGAGGTCGGGGTGGTCGCGCCCATGCCTGCCTCCGCGACGTCGGGCGCCGGCGCGCCACCGTCGCGCTCGCTCATCAAGGACAAGGTCGCCGTCGGCGGACCCGTCACCGACCCGGAGCTGCAGACTCGGTTCATCGATCCGCTGGTCCTGGCGTGCACGGAGCACAACGGCGTCAACGCTCGTCTCGGCCTCGACGCCGTCGGCCTCGACCCGAGGCGGACGGCATGGCTCGGCGACGGGGCCAGACGCGACCAGCACCGCAACCCCGTGATCGAACCGCTCCTCCGACACGCGATGTCGCTTCCCCGGGTCAGGCCACGGGGAACGGGCCGTCTCCGATTCCTGGTCCCGGGGGAGACCCGGTGCGGATCACCAGCCGGTACGCGCCTCAGTACACGGAAGTCGATCTGAACGTTTTCGGCACGTCACCTCGTCGGACGTGATGACGGTGCACAGGGCACCCGATCGGCCCCGGCCTTCTGGACGGGCAGTCAGTTCTTCAAGGAGCAACACATATGCAGACCTATCGGCGCGACACAGCATGCCCGGACCACCACACGGCCCTTCCCCTCACAGCGCGACGCGCGGTGTCGGTCCTGGGGCGGTCGCCGTTCTGGGCCTGCTCGCTGCCTGTGGCAACGACAGTGGCGCGACACGTGCTCCGCAGACGGCCCCCAGCGCGACTCAGCAGGCCGGCAGGCCCGCCTGACCTCCGCGCGCCGGTACCGAACAGGGCGGACACCGCGATCCTCCGTGACGCACCCCTCCGCTAAATGATGTCGAGGCGGTCGAGGAACGGCGTCGCGGCGGATGCGTCGCCCGTGATGCGGCAGTGGTCGCGCCAGGGTTTGCGGGTGGTGGCCCACACGATGAAGTCGAGTGCCGTGCTGTGGACCTGGGTGGTGGCGTCCGCGCCGGGCGCCACGGTCAGCTGCCCGTCCGGCCCGGCCGCGGGGAGGACGGTGACGGTGGTGGCACCCGGTCCGGTCAGGTCCAGGACGAGGGGCCGGTCGACGGTGGCGGTGAGTTCGGGCCCCTGCATCTGGGGGAGACCGGCGAGCATGAAGTCGACGGCGGGGGCGACCTCGCCGTCGGTCGGTTCCGGCAGCGTGAACGGGAGCGGGCCGTCCGGGGCGAGCATGTCGTTGCGCAGGTGGCAGAAGACGTTGAACGCCATGGTGTTCGCCAGGAGGTGGCGCGGGTACGTCCCGAGCCCGGGCACGTCGACGGGCTCGTCGGCCCCGGGCGGTTCCTGGGCCGCTTCCAGGAGGTCCAGCTGCCGGGGGGTGCTGCGCCGCCACTCGTCGAGGACTTCGGCGTGGCTCCAGCCGCGGCGTTCGTCGACGCGCAGGTCGTGGTAGCGCTCGCGGTTCTTCGGCAGTGAGGGGTCGGGCGGTGGCGGGTCCACCGCCTCGGAGGCGAGGGCCGCCAGGTGGGCCACCACATCGATGACGCGCCAGCCGGCGCACGCGGACGGCAGCTCCCATTGTTCGTCGTCCACCTGGGGGACGATCTCCGCCAGTTGCGCCGTGCTCGAACGTGCGGCGGCGAGGCCGGCACGGGTCATCGTTCCTCCCTGGCCTCGTTCGAGGGACGGCCCGGTCAGGACGCCTGGCGGGACATGCGGTAGGTCGCGGCGACGTCCGCGCGGCCGAGGCCGTCGTCGGCCGCGAGGTGGAGGCGTTCGTCCACGACTTCCGCGATGCCCAGGTGCAGGCCGGCGGCGCGCGCGGTGTCGGTGATCAGGTCGGCGTCCTTGGCCGCGGCTTCGAGGGGGAAGGAGGGGGTGTCGAGGTCGTCGTCGATCATCATCGGGCCCTTGCTCTGGACGTACGGGCTGTTGAGGCCGCTGTCGTCGATGACGTCGATGACCAGCCGGGGGTCCACCCCGAGGGCGTCGGCCAGGGTGAGGGACTCCGCGATGCCCTCGACGGTGGTCAGGACCCAGGCGTTGTAGGCGAGTTTGAGGCTGCTCGGCTGACCGATCTCGTCGAGCCACACGATGCGTGAGCCCACCGCTTCCAGGACCGGTCGCACCTCTTCCCGTGCTTCCTCCTGGGGGGAGGCGGCCAGGACGGTCAGGGTGCCGGCCACGGCCGGCTCCTTGGTGCCGAGGAGGGGGGCCTCCACGTACGCGACGTTCAGGCGGGTCGCCTGTTCCGCGAGACGGCGACCGCCGTCCGGGGAGACCGTGCACGTCTGCACCCACACCGGGTGGCCGTCCAGGCCGTCGCGGGCCTGGTCCATCACGTCGGCGACCACCTTCTCGTTCGCGAGCGCGGTCACTACGACGTCGGCGCCGCGGCAGGCCTCGGCCGGCGTGTCGCACACCTCGGCGCCGGCGTCGGCCAGCGGTTCGGCGACGGCGCGGGTACGGTTCCACGCGCGCAGTCCCAGTCCCGCCGCCGCGATGTTGCGTGCCATGGCCTCCCCCATGGTGCCCGTGCCGAGCACCGCGACCACAGGCGTTCCCTGCCCGGACGACGCCGTCCGGTTCGCTCCGCTCATCGTCGCGCCTCCTTGGCTCGGCGGGCCGCGCGCCGCGACAGCCGACGCGTATGCCGGTGGTGTCGACTGCCGTGCGGTGACCGGGAGTTCAGGCGTCCTGGCCGATCCAGACGGTCTTGGCGTTCATGAACTCCCGCATGCCGAGGTCGGACAACTCGCGTCCGTAGCCGCTGCGTTTGACGCCGCCGAAGGGGATCTCGGGGTAGCTGGTCGTGTTGCCGTTGATGAAGGCCATGCCCGACTGCACGTCGCGGACGAACAGTTCGCGTTCGGCCTCGTCCTCGCTCCACAGGTTCGACCCGAGGCCGTAGGGGTGGCCGTTGGCCTCCCGCAGGGCCTCCTCCAGTGAGGGGACCGTCCACACCTGCGCCACGGGGCCGAAGACCTCCTCGTGGTACATGTTCATGTTCGGTGTGATGCCGGTCAGCACGGTGGGCGGGTAGAACCAGCCGGGACCGTCCGGGCGTTCGCCGCCCAGCAGCACCGTCGCGCCCTTGCTCACGGCGTCGTCGACGTAGGACTCCACATCCCGCCGGCCGGACTCGGTGGCCAGCGGACCGACGTCGGTGCCCTCCTCCATCGGGTCGCCCACCACCAGCGCGCCCATCTTCGCCACGAACATCTCGATGAACTCGTCAGCGATGTCCTGGTGCACGAAGAACCGCTTGCCGTTGATGCAGGACTGCCCGTTGTTCAGGCACCGAGCCTTGACCGCGACATCGGTGGCCCGCTCCAGATTCGTGGAGGGCATGACGATGAACGGGTCCGAACCGCCGAGTTCGAGGACCACCTTCTTGATCTCGTCGCCGGCGATGGTGGCCACCGATCGGCCCGCCGGCTCACTGCCCGTCAGCGTCGCGGCCGCCACCCGCGGGTCGCGCAGCACCTGCTCCACCCTCTTCGCGGGGATCAGCAGAGTCTGGAACACGTCGGCCGGGAAGCCCGCGTCACGGAAGAGCTCTTCCAGGTACAAGGCGCACTGCGGCACGTTCGAGGCGTGCTTGAGCAGGCCCACGTTCCCCGCCATCAGGGCGGGCGCGGCGAACCGCATGGCCTGCCACAACGGCAGATTCCACGGCATCACCGCGAGCACCACACCGATCGGCTGGTACGTCACGAACGTCTGCTTCGCGTGCACGCGCTCGCTGTCCCTGTCCAGGTCCCGCAGGAACGCGGGGCCCTCGGCGGCGTAGAAACGCAGCCCGTGCACGCACTTGACCACTTCCTCCTCCGCCGCGCGGAAGGTCTTGCCCATCTCCGTGGTGATCATCTGGCTGACGCTCTCGATCTCCTTCTCCAGGCGTTCGGCCGCATGCTGCAGCCATCCCGCCCGCTCATCGACGCTCGTCAACCGGTACGAGGCGGCCGCGGCCGCCGCCCGGGCAAGCTTGTCCTCCAGTTCCTCGGGAGTCAGTTCGTCGAACCTCCTGAGGACCTCCCCTGTCACGGGACTCGTCGTTGCAATAGCCATAAATCAACCGTATAGTCACTCGATCGGGCCAGCAATTCACCTGTTTGCCCCAGTCTCGCCTGCCCTGCAGGGCGCCGCGCCCCATCGTCGGCAGCCGTACCTTCCACCGGCGGTCTCGGTGACCCGCCGTCCAGCAGCGACGACCCGCCATGCGGCCACCACATCTGCTGTCGATCACCTTGCACAGCACCGGATGCGCGGCAAGTGCAGACACGCGAGCATGAGATGTCCGCAGCGGCGGCCGCGGTGACCGACGCCAGAACCCGGTACCCGATTCCTGCCCACGCCGCACGGCTCGAGCCGCTGTTCCGCTTGCCGGCGAGACCGAGGCCCACGTGGTGCAGATGCGAGCAGCCCGGATGCACGGATACCGGGTTCCCCTTCGAATCGACGAGGTACCCGTGCCCGAGCCCGGGCCGGACGAGATTCTTCTGAAGGTCGCTGCCACGGGAATGTGCCGAAGCGACTACCAACTCCTCGACGGCTATTTCAAGGGCCCGTTCCCTGTGGAGCTCCCCTGCATCCCCGGTCATGAGGTCACCGGCCGAGTGGCGGGACTGGGCAGCGGCGTACCGAAGAAGGCGGGCTACTCGGAGGGCGACATGGTGGTCGTCCATCCCAGCTGGGGAGACGGCACGTGCCGGCAGTGCCGCGAAGGAAACGAGCAGTTGTGCAGCGGCAACGGCCGGTGGGTGGGGGCGATACCCGGAGGCAGGCCACTGGCTGACCAGGCCGGGGGCGGCCCGGATGATCTCCAACGTGGGGGTGCGGCCTCTCCTTGCGCAGGATCGGCCGCACCCCTCGCGCCGACCGTCCGGCACGCCGCTGTCCGGCTCACGGACGCGGGGGTCCTTCTGTCTCACGTCACGGAGCTCGTCGTGCTGAGCAGCCTCATTGCGAGGCCCCGCGTGAGCGAAGGTAGCGCCATCCGAAGTAGAGCACCCCTGACACTCCTGCGACGGCACCCGCGCCACACAGCGCTGTTGCCCACGCGGCCATGTCCTGTGTGATCCACAACAGACTCACCACGGTCAGTGCTACGGCGAACAGGAATCGCTCTCCATAGCCCGGGCCGCGACCGGTCAGTCCCCGGTGGCCGTGCACTTGTAGGTCACGCCTTTCATTTTGATGTCCCGGTACCCCACCTTCAGGTTCACGGGCGCGACATCGCCGCCACCGCCGCCACCGCCACCCTTTTTCTGGCAGTAATAGCCGAGCGCCTCGAGCTTTTTGAGATCACTCTTCCTCTGGTACTCGTTGTACGACTTGATCATGCCTGCTTGCTGTTCCTGAGGCGTTACCTGCTTTGCCTTCGAGTACAGATAGCACCCGATGCTGGCGCCGATTCCCACCCATGACGCTCCCTTGGCCAGCGCCTTGGTCAGGCCTGCGGCGCCACTGCCGATTCCGATGACAGCGCAGATCTCATCGGCTCCGGCGCGGAGTTGTCCATCCGTCGCCGTCTGCGTGACCGGCACGACTTCCTCGTTCTCCGACGGAGCCGCGTACGCGGTGTTCGCGCCGATGCCGCATATTGCGCTGGTCATGGCGCAGGCGATGACGGCGGAAATTCCCTTGCTTCGCATGTCCACGAAGTGGATCCCCCATTATTCAGATATTGCTTGGTCAGAGCGAAGACGAGGCTACCAGCGAGGTCATGTGTACGCAATGGTGAACTTTGCCTTGACGGGCGGCTTTCTCCGGGAGAGTGACTCTGCGAAATCGGATTAATCTCGCATAATTGGCATGACGTCTTTTGGGCGCCGATCAGGGCGTCATACCCGGGATATCGGGGCTTCGGTACGCGTCGTCGTTTCACCTCCGGACGGCGTCGTGTGCTCGTACGGCGGCAGTCCGTGCCGGGAGCGATGAGACGATGGCCGTCCTCGGGAGAGATCCGGCCCGGTGTCATGGCGCTGTGCGACGTGGACCGCCCGATGGCATTCGCCCACGAGGACGACTTCGTGTCGATCGCGTTGATCGTTCCTGGCCAGGAGGTCGACCGCCGCAGTCCGGCCGCAGCCCGCGAGCCGCAGGTGTTCAGCGGTGTCAGCGGTCTGGGCCGGGTGATCCGGCAGATGGTCACCACGCTGCAGGAGGAGCGTGAACAATTCTCCGGGACGACCTTCGACATCGCCTGCGAGCGGCTGCTCGACCTTGTCTGTCTCGCTGCCGGGGGCGCCACGGACTCGGCGCCGACTGAGCAGCGGGAGACGGTCGAGGCGGAGATCCGGCGGTATGTGCGCCGGCACGCCTGCGACCGCGACCTCGGTGTCGTAGGCATCGCGCGGGCTGTCGGCCCTGTTCGGTGTCGGCGCCGCCGATGGCCCCGTCGAGTCCCGGCGTGTCGATCGTCCCCGGGCTGATGGCGTTGACCCGGATGCCCCGGCCCCTGAGCTCGTTGGCCCAGGTGCGGGCGAAGGACCGCGCCGCCGCCTTCGTGGCCGAATAGACGCCGAAGCCCTCCGGTCCCTCGACCGTCCAGATCGAGGCCGAGAGGATGACAGCGGCGTGGTCGTTCAGCAGCGGCAGCGCCTTCTGCACGGTGAAGACCGTGCCCTTCACGTTCACACCGAGGATCAGGTCCAGGTGTTCCTCCGTGGCCTGGGCGAGCGGGGCCACCTCTCCCACGCCGGCGTTCGCGTACAGCACATCCACCCGGCGGCCGTCCACGGAGATCCGTTCGGCGAAGCGGCGGGCGCTCGCCAGACCGATGCCCGTCGAGCCACCGGTCACCACCGCAGTCCTGCCGTCGAGCTGTCCCATTGCATCCTCTTGTTGGTTCCGATCACCGCATACGGCCGCGCACCACGTCGGACACGGCACGCCGCACCCGGGCGAACGACATGCCCTCTGTCCCTGGTGCGGGCCGGCCGCCGACGGCCTCCACTCTCACGCCCCGCGCCCGGACGGTCTTTCGCGTGGGCGCACGGTCCTTGCGCGGGGACGCAGGTCCGGTCCCGGCCCCGGACACGGCGAACGGGGACCGGTGCGGTGGCTTTCGCTCCGCTTCCCGTCCCCGTTCCTCCTCGACTCAGCCGAATTCCTCCTCGACTCAGCCGAAGTGCCGGACGCGTGCGGCCGTCGCGGGTGCGTAGGGCAGCCAGTCGGTCGCCGATCCGGTCGTGACGAACGCGGCGACCGCGCTCGCGAAGCTGTGCCCCAGGGCGCGCTGGGCTTCTCCGGGCCTGCCCAGCATCGGGCTGTCCGGGTAGGCGTCGAACGTGTTGAAGAGGAAGGGCAGTTCGCCGCAGTGGGTGGCGCCCAGGGCGTGCTCGTCCTCGGCCGGCCGGTAGTCGAACTGGTAGACGTACGTCGCGTTGCCGCCGGCCGCGTGGTGGTCGGCGATCTCCAGCGCGCCGTCGCGGAACAGTTTGTCGGTCTGCACCGCGGTGAAGACCTGCGCCGGCGTCGCCCGCGGAAGTCGGGCGGCCTGTCGCTGGTAGACCTCGTGGGCCCGTTCGCCGAGGTGGCCGGTCAGGACGTCCAGCGCGCCGGCGGTGGTGAGGTTCTGGATGCGCGGGTCGAAGGCGCAGAAGGCCGTGGTCTCGTCCCGGGTGGTGCCGAGCAGCAGTGCCTTGCCCTCCAGGGCGCCGTCCGCCAGTGCCAGCCGCCGGCCACGGGGAACACCGGGGCCGCCGAGCACCGGATACATCGGCGGGGCGACGTTGCCAGTGCGCGCGAGTTCGCCCGCGAGCCGGCCGTAGGCGGACAGGAGTTGCTCGACAGGCAGGGCCCGCAGTGCCTTTGCGGTGTCGGCACCGCCCGGCACGCCGAGCAGTCGCAGGTAGGCCTCGGCGTTCTCGGCCGCGTCCTGCGGGTCCTGCGGGGCCAGGCCCCAGGGGCCGCTCTGCAGCAGCACCCGGGTGACGAGCCCCGTGGTCTGCGGATCGAGCGCCAGGGACAGGGCCGAGTACGCTCCGGCCGACTGCCCGCCGATCGTCACCGTGCGCGGGTCGCCGCCGAAGGAGGCGATGTTGTCCCGCACCCAGCGCAGCACGGCGGCCTGGTCCTGGGGACCGAGGTTGGCGGCGCCGATCTCCGGCAGGTACAGGTAACCCAGCGGGCCCAGCCGGTAGTTCGCGGTCACCACCACGATGTCGCCCAGCGCGGCGAGACGGCCGCCGTCGTACCAGTCCCATCCGCCGGAGCCGCTGGTGAAGCCGCCCCCGTGCCACCAGACCAGGACCGGGCGGGGGGCACCGCCCTCGAACGCCCGCGCCGGTGCGAAGACGTTGAGGGTCAGGCTGCCGTCCTCGTTCCAGTCCGGAACGCGGCGCCCCATCACCTGCTCCAGGCGGGAGGCCGCCTGTGGGACCGCCGGCCCGGCCTGCGCCGCCTCCCGCACCCCCCGCCATCCCGGGTGCGGCTGCGGCGGCGCGAATCGCAGCTCACCGACCGGCGACGCTGCATAGGGGATTCCCCGGAAGGAGATCGCCTCGCCCCCCGCGACGCCCCTGACCTTGCCGCGGTCCGTCTCCACGGTCCGGCCCTCGAAGCCCGTCATCGTGCTCACCGCTCTCGTCTCGACTCTCGTCTCGGTTGCTCTGCGTCCGTTTCTAGTCCGGGCGACGTCATCTGAGCCAGAAGGAGCCGTTTGAAGCATGAATGAAGGACATACAATCCTGTTTCGTGGAGAAAGTGCGCCATCACCTGAATGAAACGGACAGCCGGATCGCCGCCGCGATGCTGGCTGCCCCGCGCGCCTCGTGGCGTACGGTCGGCCGCGTCCTGGGCATCTCGGAGCGCACCGTGGTGCGCCGTGCGGCACCGCTGTTCCACGACGGCACGCTGCGCGCCACAGCCGTACGCAACCCCGTGCACTTCCCCGATCTGATTCCGCTGGCGCTGCGCATCCGGTGCCGGCCCAACCGGATCAGCGCCATCGCCGCCACCCTGGCCCGCCGCCCCGACACCGTCTGGGTGGACGTCCTCGGCGGCGGGGACGAGATCTGCACCATCCTGTTCCTGGACGGGCCGGACGCGCGCAACACGCTGCTGCTGCGCGATCTTCCCGCCACCCCCGCGGTCCGGTCGTGGACCTCTCATGTGCTCCTGCGGGTCTTCCCGGCCGCCTTCGACTGGAGCGGGGGCCTGCTGTCGGAGGCCGAGCTGACCGGTCTACGGCCGGACATCTCCGAGGCACCGGCCCGTCCCGCCCTCCTGCCCGTCGACGACCAGCTGATCGCCGCGCTGACGGAGGACGGACGAGCCTCCTACACCGATCTCGCGCGCCGCGCCGACACCACCGCCCTCACCGCCCGCCGCCGGGTGGAGGCACTGGCGGGCGGCCAGGTCATCAGGCTCGCGACCGAAGTCGATCTCGCCCGGCTGGGCATCCGGGCCGAGGCCCTCCTGTGGATCACCGTCGCCCCCGGGGGACTGGAGGAGACGGGCCGGCAGTTCAGCCGCCACCCGCAGGTCCGCTTCACCTCGGCCACCACGGGCCCGGCCAACCTCCTCGTGGCCGTCGCGGCGGCCGATCTCGACGCGCTCTACCACTTCCTGAGCGACACCGTCGGCGCGCTCCCGCACATCACCACCCTGGAGGTCGCCCCCATCCTGACCGGGGTCAAAAGGACCGGCCTGGTCCGCCCGGGCAGCCTCTGAGCCGAAACCGCGTGCGGTTCACGGCAAGGTCGCCGTCACCGACGCCGTCCCCCCAGGGCCTTGCCGCCCGCGTCCGGCGTCAACTTGTCTGAACAAGTTTGACTGTGGTTCGTCCGGTCGACAGCGGCGACCGATACCCATGTCCCGTTCGTGACGTCCGGTCATACCCTGCAGCACCCTTACGGCACCCTCATCTACGGGACGAGGTACACGCATGCGAAAGCGATGGAGATCCCTCGGCGGGCTGCTCACCCTCCTCGGTGCACTGATCGTCGCCGCTCCCGCCCCCGCCCGGGCGGCGGGGAGCAGCGGCAATCTGATCGTCGACGGGGACGCGGAGTCCGGCGGCTACTGCACCGACGACTGGGGCGCGGCCACCACCGTGCCCGGCTGGACCACCGAGGCCGGCGGCCCGGACGTCATGTGCTCCACCGTCGCGTCCTTCGGGCTGCCGGGCGACGGCAAGGCGCCCGGCAAGGCCTTCTTCGGGCCCGGCAACTTCGGCGACGGCGCGATGACGCAGACCGTGGACCTCTCCTCGGCGGCCTCGGCCATCGACGGCGGGGGAGTGAACTACAACCTCTCCGGCTGGCTCGGCGGCTGGACTGTCCACAGCGGCTATGTCGCGGTCGGTCTGCACTTCCACGACGCGAACGGCCGGCCGCTCGGCGCGACCGCCGCACTGCCGACCGTCTCCGCGAGCGACCGGGGCCTGGCCACCAAGTTCCTCTCGCGCAGCACCACCGGCGCGGTCCCCGCGGGGACGCGGTCCGTCGAGGTCGAGGTGCAGTTCCTGTCGACGTCCAACGAGACCGGCTACCTGGACAACCTCTCGCTGACCCTGAACACCCCGGTCACGGCGCCCGCCCCGGTCGCGCCGCCCGTGTCGAAGGTGCCCGGCTACGACCACGTCTTCACGGTCATGATGGAGAACACCGACTACTCCCAGATCATGAACGATCCGGCGGACACGCCCTACATCCACAGCCTGATGGCCCAGGGCGCGACGCTGACCGACGCGCACGGCGTCTACCACCCCAGCGACGAGAACTACCTCGCCATCGCCGGCGGAGACACCTACGCCAAGGGCGCCACCTACTGGCCCGACATCAACTCCCCGCAACGCAACCTGGGCGACACCCTGGAGGCGGCCGGAAGGAGCTGGAAGGCCTATGAGCAGGGCATGGGCACCCCCTGCAACACCAGTACCGCCAACGACCGTTACTACGAGCCCGACGACGCGCCGTTCATCAACTACACCGACATCAGCGGCAACGCGTCCCGCTGTGCCGCGCACCTGTTCGACACCTCGCAGCTGACCACCGACCTGAAGTCGGCCGCGACCACCCCGAACTTCTCCTGGATCGCCGCCGACGACTACTACGACGGCGAGGCCTCGGGCAACGGCAGCGCCACCAGCCTCAAGACGCAGGACGGCTGGCTGAAGCAGACCCTCGCCCCGGTGCTGGCCTCTCCCGCCTGGACCCAGCAGCGCTCGCTGCTCCTGCTGACCTGGGACGAGAGCGACAGCGAGGCCTACAACCACCTGGCCACCGTGGTCGTCGGCTCGCAGGGCACCGTCCCGGCCGGGACCAGCAGCCCGGACCACTACGACCACTACGGCATCGGCCGCACCGTCGAGGCGGCCCTCGGCCTGCCCGGCCTGACCGCCAACGACACCTACGCGACACCGCTGAACGCCGCCTTCGCGCCGTCCACCGCCAGCCGGCCGACGCTCACCGGCACCCTGAACGCGGTCGAGAGCGGCGGCAACGTCACCTTCCGGTACGCGGTGCCGTCCGCCGCGCAAGTGAGCGCGAAGAACTGGATCGGCATCTACCCGGCGGGGGTGACCCCGGGCCGGCAGTCCTCGCTGACCTGGTCCTACGCCCCCGACGCCAGCGGTGCGCTGACCCTCTCCACGGGCAAGCTCAACGGGGCGGGTGCGTACGACGTGTACTACCTCGCCGACGACGGCTACTCGGTGCTGGCCGGGCCGTTCTCCCTGTCCGTCGGCTGATCGGCCGGTCAGGGCGACGCGGCCGGCCGGCTGTCCGGCGCGTCGCCCCTCACCGGTGCTCCCGCGGGACCGCGAGACGGCGTCTGTACGCGTCCTCGTCGATCTGCCCGCGGACGAATCCCTCCGCCGGGAGATCCTCGGCCCGCCGGGTGCCGCCCCGTCCGAACCCACCGGAACCGGACGGGGCGCGTCGGGCCGCCCACCGGCGTGGGCGCGGTGGGAGCAGCGGACGAGGGCGAAGTCATCCGGCGTGCTCGGCGCACAGGCACCCGACGCCCCGCTCGATCCACTCCCGTCCGGCCCACTCCGGATGCCGCTCGATCAGCAACGCCCGCACCTCGGCCACGATCTCGTCCTCTCCCAGCGCGGAGTCACGCCGCCGCCAGGTCTCGTCGCGCAACTCGCGCAGATAGTCACGGACGTCGGCGAGCACCTGCGGGCCGCCGAGGTCGCCATGACCGGGCACGACCACCCGCGGTCCGGCGGCGGCCAGCCGGTCCAGCGCCGCCAGCCAGCCCACGCCGGAGACATCCGTGTCATACGGCGGGAACCACGGGAAGATGGCGAACTGCCCGGTCTCGGCCAGGTCCCCGGTGAACAGCACGCCGGCGTCCGGCACCTCGACCACCTGGTCGCCCTTCGTATGGCCCCGGCCGGTGGGCCGCAGCCGTACGGTGCGGCCGCCGAGGTCCAGGTCGTACCCGCCGTCGTAGACCTCGTCGGGGGTGGGCACCCGGACGCCGTCGAGGCGGTCGGCGATCGCCCCGCCGAAGCCCCGGAACATCTCCAGACAGCCCGGCCCCTTCGTCTTCAGGTCGTCCGCCTGCGCGCGGTTGACCAGATACGTGGCCCGGTCGGCGAACACCTGGGCGCCGAAGGCGTGCTCGGGGTGGAAGTGTGTCGTGGTCAGGTACAGCCGACGGCCGTCGGCCACCTCGGAGGCGAGGGCGAGGACCTGCTCGGCGTTGGAGATGCCGATGCCGGTCTCGACGACGAGTACGGCCTGCGTACCGCCGATGATGCCGATGTTGGGCACCGGTTGGACCCGCTGGTTCGGGATCACCAGCAGGTCCGGGGCGATCTCCTGGGCACCGGCGACCTGCAGGGCGGGGTCGGGAATCTGTTCGTCCGTCATGCTGCGATCTCAGCGGCCCGGTGCCCCGGCCGTCCAAGACCGTCTGGGTGGCCTCGATACCGTACGGGTATCGTCACCGGTCATGGAGCTACGCACGCTGCGCTACTTCGTGGCCGTCGCAGAGGAACTCCACTTCGGCCGGGCCGCCGCCCGGCTGCACATGAGCCAGCCTCCGCTGAGCCGGGCGATCAGACAGCTGGAGACCGGCCTCGGTGCCCCGCTGCTGCACCGCTCCGCCGCGGGCGTCACCCTCACCCCGGCCGGGGCGACGCTGCTGGACGAGGCGCGCGCCCTGCTCGACCGGGCCGACCGGATACGTGTGCGCGTGGCCGCGGCGGCCGGCGCCGCGACCCTCACCGTCGGTCTCCTGAGCGACAGCACCGACCGGGGCGCCGCCCGGCTCGCCGCCGCGTACCGTCGGCGGCACCCGGGTGTCGAGGTCCGTGTCCGCGAGACCGACCTGACCGATCCGACCTGCGGGCTGCGCGCAGGTCTGGTCGACATCGCGCTGACCCGTGCACCGTTCGACGAGACCGGCCTGACGGTGCGCGAGTTGCGCGCCGACCCGGTGGGCGCGGTGCTCCGCGCCGACGACCCGCTGGCCCGCCGTGACCACCTCCGGCTGGCCGACCTGGCCGGCCGGCGCTGGTTCCGGTTCCCGGACGGCACCGACTCGCTCTGGCGGTCGTACTGGAACGGCGGCGAGCCGCGCGAGGGCCCGGTGGTGCGCGCCGTCCAGGAGTGTGTGCAGGCCGTGCTCTGGAACGGCACGGTCGGAATGACCCCGCTCGGGCACGACCTGCCCGGGGAACTGGCCGTGGTACCGCTGACCGACATGGCGCCGAGCCGCGTGGTGGTCGCGGTGAAGGAGGGCGACACGAACCCCGTGATCCGTTCGTTCGTCCGGATCGCGACGGCCGCCTACCGGGACTGAGCCGGGTCGCCGCTCCACCCAGCGCGCGCCGGCCGCGTACCGCGACCGAACCCCGGGGCGCACGCCGGGCATCCCGTCGGGCGACGGCCTCCCACGGCTTTGCCTCCTCTTTACAACCTGGTCTGTCGCTGCCTCGTCTCTCCGCTCGATCCGTATGCCAGCCCGCCGGGAACGGCCGGGCCGACGAAAGAGAGCGACTCAATGCGCCGAACCGTCTTCTACGGCATGGCCCTCGCCTGCACCGCCGTGCTGGCGAGCACCGTGCCCGCGTCCGCCCACGGGGCGAAGCCCAGCCCGGTCCCCACGGTCCGCCCCACCGCCACCGTCGCCCCGACGCGCGGCGCCTCGCCCAGCGCGGTGCCGTCCATGGGCTCCGCGACTCCGAGTGCCGTGCCGACCGAGGCCTCCGCGGTCCCGAGTGCCGTGCCGACCCGGCCGTCGGGCCGGGGCCAGGTCTCCGTCGTGCCGAAGGGCGCGCCCGACACCGGAGTGACGGCCGCGTCCTCGGGCTCCGGGACCGAGAACGGCCTCATCGGCGGGGGCGCCGCCGCGGTGCTGGTCGCGGGGGGCGCGGCGGTCTTCGTCGTACGTCGCCGGCGGGCGACCGGGGCATGAGCCCCCTCTCCAGGCGCGCCTTCGCCACCGCGGTGGCGGCCACGCTGCTCGTGGGCTGCGGCGGCCCCGGACCCCACCGGACCGCGGACCCCGGCTCCGGCAGCGCACGGCCTCCCGCGCCGGCCCCCGCCAAGGCGGCGCGGGCCCTGGCGCGTTCGGTCCCGGTACGACTGCGGATCCCGGCCATCGGGGTCGACACCCCGGTCATGCGGCTGGGGCTGGCGCCGGACGGCACGGTGCAGGTGCCACCGATCACGGCACATGACCGGGCGGGCTGGTACCAGCACTCGCCGACACCGGGCCAGGTCGGCCCGTCGGTCATCCTCGGTCATGTCACGGTCGGTGCCTACGGGGACGGGGTCTTCCGTCACCTCGCGGGGCTGCACCGGGGCGACCGGATCGAGACGAGCCTGGAGAACGGCACGACAGCGGTGTTCACCGTCCGCGCGGTCCGCACGGTCGCCAAGGCGGACTTCCCCGTCGACGACGTCTACGGGAACGTGGACCGCCCGGAGCTGCGGCTCGTCACCTGCGGCGGCCCCCGCACCGGCGACGGATACCTCGACAACGTGATCGTCTTCGGCGCGCTGAGCGCCGAGCCGAAGCCCCCGCACCCCTGACCCGAGGTCATGGATCCCGGGCCGGCGGAACGTACGCCGTCGGCCCGGGGTCCTTCCCCGTGAGTGCCCTGACGACCCTGGAGAGCGTTGAAACGGTCCCGTGAGAGGGCGGCGTCCGAGCTGTTCGCCGCCCTCTACCCGCGCCTTGCCGGCTGGTGCCGCCGTCTCGTCGACGACGACGGGACGGCGCACGAGATCGCCTCGGAGGCGTTCACCCGGCTCTGGGCCCGCTGGACGTCCGTGGAGGAGCCCCGCGGTTTCCTCTACGTCACCGCGGCCAACCTCGTCCGGGACCACTGGCGCAAGCTGGAGCGCGAGCGCAGAGCCGTGCACCGGGTCACCTCGGAGGTCGCCGTGCGCCCCCACACCGAGCAGACCGATCCGTCGGTCCGTCTGCTCGTGCAGTCGCTGCCGGAACGACTGCGTGTCCCGATCCTGCTGCACTACTACGCTGACATGCCGATCCGGGAGGTGTCCGTGCTGACCGGGCGCAAGGAAGGAACCGTCAAGGCCGATCTCCACGCGGCCCGAGAACTGCTCCGCGTCCATCTGAGGAGAAGCCTTGACCACACGCTTTGACGACGGCCCCGGCGGTCCGGAGTCCGGACCCGACGACCCTCTCGCGGTGATCCTCCGGCCCCCCTCCGACCACCTCGGCGCGCCCCCCGGCCGCTACGAGGCGATCCGCCGGGCCGCGGTCCGCCGCCGGGTGCTGCGTGCCGCGGCCGGGGCTGGCGTGACCTGTGCCGTCGCCGTCCTGATCGGGCTCGGAGTCCATCTGACGGCACCTCAGTCACCGGCCTCCCCCGTGGTCCCCCTCGCGCCGCCGCCCGCGAGCGGCCGATCGCTGCCGCCCACCCCGTCGGCCTCCCTGTCGGCCTCCTCTTCGGTGACGAGGCCGCCCGGGTCCGTGAGCCCCGAGCCCTCCCGGAGGCCCCGGTCCGGCGCGTCAGGCACCCCGAGCAGCGCGGCGGTCCCCACCCGCAGGCCGTCGGCGACACCGACCCGGCCACGGATCGAGCCGTCGGCGAGCGCGGCCACCCTCGCCCCCGAGCCCGGGCACGGCACTCGGCGGTAGCCCGGTTCCGGCCGGGCCGGGCCGCCGACCGCCACCCCATTTTTGAACGTGTTCAACTCACGGGTACGCTCCTGCTATGAGCGACAGAGCCGCCCTGGTGAAGGGCATTCGCGCCTGGCTGGTCTTCTTCGTCGTCTGCCTCGTGCTCAGCGGGGCCACGGCCTTCCCCCTGGTGCACGAACTGCGCTGGACCGAGGATCTGCTCACGTCCCTGTCGGTGCCGCGGCACCTCCCCGGCCTCATGGACTGGATCGCACGGGTACGTCAGGGGATCGACGCCACCGACGCCCGCTACCCCTTCGTGCTGTACGGCACGGACTGGCTGGCGTTCGCCCACCTCGTGATCGCGATCGCCTTCTACGGGCCCTACCGCGATCCGGTCCGCAACATCTGGGTCGTCGAGTTCGGGATGATCGCCTGCGCCGGCATCGTCCCGCTCGCCCTGATCTGCGGACCGATCCGCGGGATCCCCTTCTGGTGGTCCATGATCGACATGTCGTTCGGGGTCTTCGGCGTGATACCGCTCTATGTGGTGCGCAGGAAGATCAAACTGCTGGAGTCGCTGACGGCACCGGTCCCGGCGGCCCCTCGGGCCGCGGCCGTCGGCGAGTGAGCGACGTGGCGCGGGGTCACGCTCATTGGGCCGACCGGCCCCGAAGGGCCTCAGTGGCCGCGCACCGCGTGCAGGGCGTCGAGGCGGTTGGTCGTGATCGAGTCCACGCCCAGGTCGAGAAGGCGCCGCATCGAGCGGCGGGTGTCGGGGGTCCACACGGACAGCAGATGCCCGCCCCGGTGCACCCGGGCCGCCAGCTCCGCACTTACCAGGGGGAAGCGGTAGTTGAGCCAGCGCGGGCGCACCGCGTCCAGCACGGCGGGCCGCGGCGGGGCGAGGGTCGTCCAGGTCAGGGCGATCTCCGCCGCGGAGTCGGCGGCCCGGACCGCCAGCATGGCCTGCGCCCCCGCGCAGTAGTACACCCGGTCCCGGCCCCCGCACTCCCGGACCACGTCCACGATCCGGCGCACGGCCCGGGCCGAGGGGCCGCCCGGCAGGTCGATCATCACCCGGCTTCCCTCGGTCGCGGCCAGCGCCTCCGCCAGCGTCGGCACCCCGCCCGCCGTGAGCCCCTGCATCTCGGCGCAGGAGAGCGCGGCGAGCGGCCGGTCCCGCTCCCACAACCGCTTCAGGGTCGCGTCGTGCAGCAGGACGGGAACGCCGTCCCGGGTGAGCCGTACGTCGATCTCGACCGCGTCCGCGCCCCGTTGGAGCGCGGAACGCAGCGAGCCGATCGTGTTCTCGCGGTGGCGGTAGGGGTCGCCGCGATGGGCCACGGCAGTCACGGTGCGCATGGGGCTCATTGTGTCGGTGAGGTCAGGGTGCGAGCCAGGCCGTGGTGTAGGTGTCGATCTCGGCCGCCAGCTTCTTCTTGCCGGCGTCGTCGAGGAAGGACGCCTCCACCGCGTTCCTGGCGAGACCGGCGAGTCCCCGCTCGTCCAGGTCCAGCAGCCGTGCGGCGACCGCGTACTCGTTGTTGAGGTCCGTGCCGAACATCGGCGGGTCGTCCGAGTTGATCGTCACGGGCACACCGGCCTGCACGAACTCCCTCAGGGGGTGCTCGTCGAGGGTGCTGACGGCGCGCGTGGCGATGTTGGAGGTCGGGCAGACCTCCAGCGCGATGCGGTGCTCGGCGAGGTGTGCGAGCAGCTTGGGGTCCCGGGCGGAGCTGGTGCCGTGCCCGATGCGCTCGGCGCGCAGCTCGACGAGGGCGTCCCAGACCGTCTGCGGGCCGGTGGTCTCGCCCGCGTGCGGCACGGACCGCAGACCGGCCGCGATGGCCTGGTCGAAGTATGGCTTGAACTGCGGCCGGGGGACGCCGATCTCGGGTCCGCCGAGCCCGAAAGAGATGAGCCCCTCGGGGCGCAGCCGGTCGTCGGTGGCGAGCCGGGTCGTCTCCTCCGCGGACTCCAGGCCCGCCTCGCCGGGGATGTCGAAGCACCAGCGCAGCACGGTCCCGAACTCGGCCTCCGCCGCCTTGCGGGCGTCCTCGATCGCGTCCATGAACGCGCGCTCGTCGATGCCCCGCCGGGTGGAGGAGAAGGGAGTGATGGTCAGCTCGGCGTAGCGGACCTGCTGCCGGGCCATGTCACGGGCGATCTCGTACGTCAGCAGGCGCACGTCCTCGGGGGTCCGGATGAGGTCGACGACGGACAGGTACACCTCGATGAAGTGGGCGAAGTCCGTGAAGGTGAAGTAGTCGGCCAGGGCCTCGGGGTCGGTGGGCACCCTGGAGTCGGGGTGGCGCGCGGCCAGTTCCGCGACGATACGGGGGGAGGCGGAGCCGACGTGGTGCACGTGCAGTTCGGCCTTGGGCAGTCCGGCGATGAAGGCGTGCAGGTCGCGCACGGCACCGGTGTCGTGGTGGTCGGGCAAGGTTCCTCCCCGGGAACGGCGTCGCGGCGCCGGATGAGGGCGGGACGCGGGTGATCGGCTGATCGATGACTCGGGGACGATCCTAGGCATACGGTCCGGCTCCTCGGACAGGGGCCGCCCGCTCGCCGCCGTGCGGGGGCGACCGGAGCACCGACGGGGGCCGGGCCTTAGCATGACGGTCCGAGGGATGAGGGGGATTGGCTGTGGCCGACGACATACATGGGGGACAGGGCACCGCAGGGGGTGCGGACGATCCGTGGGCACCGCCGGAGCGGAAGGTGTCGATGGACAAGCCCGCCGCCGTGCCGGCGCAGCCCGGTGAGCCCCCGGCGGGCGGGGCCCCGGTGGGCGGGACCCTGCCCTCCTTCCACGACCAGCGGACGATGGGCGGGGTGACACCGTCGGCGGCCGGGTTCGCGCCGCCCGGCTCCGGCGTGACGGGCGGCGGCCCCGGACCGGCGGGCGCCGCCCCGGGTCCGGTCGACGGGAGCTTCGTACCACCGCCGCCGATCGCGCCCGCGGACCCCGGTGCGTCCGCGTACGCCACCCCGGGCGGCTACGGCTACCCCGTGCCCCCGGGCTACGCGGGCTACGGCTGGCCCGGGATGCCCGCGCCCCCGCGCAACGGGCTCGGGATCGCCGCCATGGTTCTGGGCATCCTCGCGGTGTGCCTGTTCTGCCTGTACGGCGTGGTCTCCGTGATCCTCGGCATCCTCGCGGTGGTCTTCGGGATCAAGGGCCGCAAGCGGGCGGAGGCCGGGGAGGCCGACAACCGCGGCCAGGCCCTCGCTGGCTTCATCCTCGGTATCGTCGGGATCGTCCTCGGGGTGGCCGTGATCGTGCTGATGGTCATCGGGATCACGATGGCGGTCAACCATCCCTCGTACTCCGACGATCCCTACGTGGGGGACGCCCTCGGCGTCTCGGCGTCCGCGCAGGTCCGCGGCTGACCCCGGCCCGGTCCCGGCTCCTCTCCCGCTGCGGGGGATCAGCGCGGCGACCAGGCACTACGATGCTTCGAGCATCGACGGAGGGGAGACAGTCATGTCGAATGCCAGTCCGGGGGCCGGCGGCTTCGGACCGCCACAGCAACCACCGCAGCAGCCGGGGCAGCCGACGCCCGGCTACGGATACCCGCAGTCCGGTCCGGGGTACGGACACCCGCAGTCCGGACCGTCCTACCCGGCCGCGCCTCCCATGGCGCCTGGCTACGCCATGCCCGCCCAGCCGAGCAACGGCATGGGCACCGCGGGGCTGGTCCTGGGCATCATCGGCCTGGTCTGCAGCCTGACCTTCATCCTGTGGTTCTTCGGGGTCATCCTCGGCATCCTCGCCATCATCTTCGGCGCGCTCGGCCGGGGGAAGGCCAAGCGCGGCGAGGCCACCAACAAGGGCGCGGCGACCGCCGGGCTGGTCTGCGGAATCGTGGCGACCGTGGTGCTGCCGCTGCTGGGTTTCGTGGTCTTCGCGAGCTACCTGGGCACGGCCAGTACGTTCTGAACGGGGCCTGAGGCGTCGAAGGGGGCCGTCCCGGCGGGGCGGCCCCCTTCCTCATCCACGGCGGTACCCGGCATCAGCGCCCGTGCCCGATCACGCCCGGTCCCGCAGCCGCTCCCGCGCCTCCATCAGCGCGAACCCCAGCAGATTCGGTCCCCGCCAGCGCTCCGGATCCGTCGCGGCCTCGTCGCCCGCGGCGAGCCCGATGCCCCACACCCGGTCCACCGGGCTCGCCTCGACCAGCACCCGGTCGCCCGTGCCCAGCAGAAACGTCCGCAGATCCTCGTGCGCCCCGAACTTGTGGACGCTGCCCTCGGCCACGATCGCGAACCGCTCCCGTGCCCATATCGTCTCGTCGAAGCCGCGCACCAGCCGGCCCGCCCGCTTGGCGAGCGCCGGGTTCGGCGCGTCGAGGGCCATGCGCTCCGCGTCCGCGTCGCCGAAGAGGCGTGCCTTCGACGCCATCATCCAGTGCTCCGCCGTCGCGTACTCCACACCGTCCACGGTGAACGGCGACGGCCACCACTGACTCAGACAACTCGTCCCGATCCGTCCGTCCCCGCGCGGCCGGTGGCCCCAGAAATGCAGATACCTGACCCCCGCCCCCGCGTGGACGGCCCTGACCAGGGCTTCCCGAGAATCGATCTTCTCCATGCCACCGGAGTCTGGCAGGCACCACTGACACTCCGTCCTTCCTTTTTCTCCGGCACTCGACACCTGGTCGACAGATTCCGTCGCGTAACCAAAAGGCAACAACGGAATCACTTGTTGGAGTCCACTAGCTCTGTCAGGATCGGCACTCAAATCGAGCCGGAGCTACGCCAGCCCCCGCGTGAACGCGAGCCGGCGGCGGAGGAGAGCGCTATGCAGAACCCGGGCAACGCCGACGGCGCCGACGCCCGCCGAAGGGCGCGGGACGACATAGGGACACGTTTCGCGGAGGGTGCGCAGTACATCGGGGGCCGGCCGGCCAGCGGCACGTCGGGCCGTACGCACGCGGTGGTCGACCCGTCCACGGGCGACGAGGTGTACACCTGCGAACTGGCCGGAGCCGAGGACGTCGACCGCGCCGTGGCCGCCGCCCGTGCCGCCTTCCCCGAGTGGGCCGGCGCGACCCCCGGCGAGCGTTCCGACGCGCTGCACCGCTTCGCCGCGGTCCTCGCCGACCAGGCCGAGGACTTCGCCCGCTTCGAGTCCCTCCAGTGCGGCAAACCCCTGAAGCTGACCCGGGAGTTCGACGTCCCGGGCACGATCGACAACACGGCCTTCTTCGCCGGTGCCGCCCGGCATCTTCAGGGGCAGTCGGCCGGTGAGTACTCCGGCGACCACACCTCCTACGTCCGCCGCGAGGCCATCGGTGTCGTCGGCTCCATCGCGCCCTGGAACTACCCCCTCCAGATGGCCGCCTGGAAGATCCTCCCAGCGATCGCCGCGGGCAACACCATCGTGCTGAAGCCCGCCGAGCTGACCCCGCTGACCTCGCTGCTGTTCGCCCGGGCCGCCACCGAGGCGGGCATCCCGGACGGCGTGATCAACATCGTCACCGGGACCGGCAAGGAGGCCGGCGAGCGCCTCGTCGGCCACCCGGACGTCGCCATGACCTCGTTCACCGGCTCCACCGCCGTCGGCAAGCGGGTGGCCGAGATCGCCACCGCCACCGTCAAGCGGCTCCATCTGGAACTGGGCGGCAAGGCCCCCTTCGTGGTCTTCGACGACGCCGACCTGGAGGCCGCCGTGCACGGGGCCGTCGCGGGCGCACTCATCAACACCGGGCAGGACTGCACGGCCGCTACGCGCGCGTATGTGCAGCGGCCCCTCTATGAGGAGTTCGTCTCCCGGACGGCCGCCCTCATGGAGAGCGTCCGGCTCGGCGACCCCTTCGCACCGGGTACCGACCTCGGCCCGCTGATCTCGCACGTCCAGCGCGACCGGGTGGCCGCCTTCGTGGACCGGGCGCGCTCCTACGCGCGCGTGGTCACCGGCGGCGAGGCACCGGGGGGCGACCTCGCCAAGGGGGCCTACTTCCGGCCCACCCTGATCGCCGACGCCGCGCAGGACAGCGAGGCCGTCCAGTCCGAGATCTTCGGTCCGGTCCTGGTGGTCCTGCCCTTCGACTCCGACGACGACGGCATCCGGCTCGCCAACGACACCCCTTACGGCCTCGCCGCCTCCGCCTGGAGCCGCGACGTCTACCGGGCCAACCGGGCCACCCGCGAGATCAAGGCGGGCTGCGTCTGGGTCAACGACCACATTCCGATCATCAGCGAGATGCCCCACGGCGGATACCGCGCGTCCGGCTTCGGCAAGGACATGTCCACGTATTCGTTCGAGGAATACACGCAGATCAAGCACGTAATGTTCGACAACACTGCGGTGGCCCGCAAGGACTGGCACCGCACGATCTTCGGGGACCGATAGACCGTACCCGGCCGCCCACCACGGCCCATTCCCGAAAGGGCACCACACGCATGGAGCAGTACGAGCCCGACCGCCTGTCCCCGGCCCGAGCGGCCGCCATGCGGCGCAGCTTCGGCAACGGCAGGAGCGCTCTCACCCGCCGTTCGCTGCTGCGCGCCTCCGCGGGCGGCGCGCTCGTGGTCGGCGGACTCGGGGCGCTGAGCGCCTGCGGGATCCCCGCGGCCGACAAGAACCCGGGCGGCATGTCCGCCGAGGACCACTCGGCCAAGGAGAAGGTCGTCAACTTCTCCAACTGGCCCGAGTACATCGACGTGGACGACAAGACCAAGCGGCACCCCACGCTCGACACGTTCGCCAGGCGGACCGGCGTCCAGGTCAAGTACACCGAGGACATCAACGACAACGACGAGTTCTTCGGCAAGATCCAGCCGGAGCTCGCCGCCGGCCAGGACACCGGCCGCGACCTGATCGTCCTCACCGACTGGCTGGCCGCCCGGATGATCCGGCTCGGGTACGTCCAGAAACTGGACCCGTCCAACCTGCCGCACGCCTTCGCCGGCCTGTCGGACCAGTTCCGCGCCCCCGACTGGGATCCGGGACGTGCGTACTCCTATCCCTGGCAGGGCATCTCGACCGTCATCGCCTACAACAAGAAGGCGCTCGACGGAGTCGAGGTGAAGTCGGTCTCCGACCTGCTCGACAACCCCAAGCTCAAGGGCCGCGTCGGCTTCCTCACCGAGATGCGCGACAGCATCGGCATGACCATGCTCGACATGGGCAAGGACCCGGCCAAGTTCACCGACGACGACTACGACGCGGTGATCGCCCGCCTCCAGAAGGCCGTGGACAAGGGCCAGATCCGCCGCTTCACCGGCAACGACTACACCTCGGACCTCACCAAAGGCGACTTCGCCGCGTGCGTGGCGTGGGGCGGCGACATCGTCCAGCTCCAGGCGGACAACCCCGACGTCGGCTACGTCATCCCCGACAGCGGCTACATGACGTCGACCGACAACATGCTGATCCCCAACAAAGCGCGTCACAAGACGAACGCCGAGCGGCTCATCGACTTCTTCTACGAGCCCGAGCCGGCCGCCGAGCTCGCCGCGTACGTCAACTACGTGAGCCCCGTCGCGGGAGTGCAGCCCTATCTTGCGAGGATCGACAAGGCGGCGGCGAGCAACCCGCTGATCCTTCCCGACAAGGCCATGCAGGCGAAGTCCCATGCCTTCCGCGCGCTGACGCAGAAGGAAGAGACGGCCTACCAGCAGAAGTTCTCGAAGCTCACAGGGGCGTGACGACGATGACGACACCAGACAACAGCGGCGACGTCCGCCTCTCCGGTATCTCCAAGACCTACGGCGCCTTCACCGCCGTACACCCGCTGGACCTGACCGTGCCGCAGGGCTCCTTCTTCGCCCTGCTCGGCGCCTCCGGCTGCGGCAAGACCACCACCCTGCGCATGATCGCCGGCCTGGAGGAGCCCACCGCGGGCTCCGTGCACCTCGGCGAACAGGAAGTGACGCATCTGCCGCCGTACAAGCGGCCGGTGAACACGGTCTTCCAGTCCTACGCCCTCTTCCCGCACCTCGACATCTTCGAGAACGTCGCCTTCGGCCTGCGCCGGCGCGGCATCAAGTCGGTGAAGAAGCAGGTCGAGGAGATGCTCGACCTGGTGCAGCTCGGCGAGCAGGCGCGCAAGAAGCCGCACCAGCTCTCCGGCGGCCAGCAGCAGCGCGTGGCCGTGGCCCGGGCGCTCATCAACCACCCCAAGGTGCTCCTCCTCGACGAGCCCCTCGGCGCCCTGGACCTGAAGCTGCGCCGCCAGATGCAGCTGGAGCTCAAGCGCATCCAGACCGAGGTCGGCATCACCTTCATCCATGTCACGCACGACCAGGAGGAGGCCATGACCATGGCCGACACGGTCGCCGTGATGAACGCGGGCCGCGTCGAACAGCTCGGCTCGCCCACCGACCTCTACGAGAACCCGCAGACCACGTTCGTCGCCAACTTCCTCGGCACCTCGAACCTGATCGAGGCCGAGGTGGACGGCAAGAGCGGCGACGAGATCATCCTCAAGGCGGGCGGCGGCAAGCTCGCGCTGCCCGAGGCCCGATGTTCGGCGCCGACGAGGACCGGCGACAAGGTGCTGGTCGGGGTGCGCCCGGAGAAGATCTCCCTCACCCATGCCGACGACGCGGGGGAGATACCCGACGGCCGCAACCGCATCACCGGCACGATCGCCGACTCCAGCTTCATCGGAGTCTCGACGCAGTACGTGATCGACAGCCCCGTCTGCCCCGAGTTCGAGGTCTACGCCCAGAACATCGACCGCGACCCCCGCCTGGTGCCCGGGGCCGAGGTCGTCCTGCACTGGAACCCGGCGCACACCTTCGGCCTGGACGCGGCGCAGGACATCGACGCCGGTGTGGAGACCGTCGCGGAGGAGGCCGCCTGATGACCACTGTCACCGAGGCGCCCCCACCCCTCGCGCCCACCACTTCCGAGACCAAGCCCCCGCGCAGACGGGGCCGTCTCACGCCGTACTGGCTGCTGCTGCCCGGCCTCCTCTGGCTGGTCGTCTTCTTCGCGCTGCCGATGGTCTACCAGGCGTCCACGTCCGTGCAGACGGGCTCCCTGGAGCAGGGTTACAAGGTCACCTGGCACTTCGCGACCTACTGGGACGCGCTGAGCCAGTACTGGCCGCAGTTCGTCCGCTCGGTTCTCTACGCGGCCGCCGCGACGGTGCTGTGTCTGCTGCTCGGCTATCCGCTCGCGTACCTCATCGCCTTCCGCGCGGGCCGCTGGCGCAACCTGATCATGGTCCTGGTGATCGCCCCGTTCTTCACCAGCTTCCTGATCCGCACCCTGGCCTGGAAGACGATCCTCGCGGACAACGGCCCGGTCGTCGGCGCCCTCAGCACACTGCACGTCCTGGACGTCACCAACTGGCTCGGCTGGACCGCCGGCGACCGCGTCCTCGCCACACCGCTCGCGGTGGTGTGCGGTCTGACGTACAACTTCCTGCCGTTCATGATCCTGCCGCTCTACACCTCGCTGGAGCGCATCGACGGACGCCTCCACGAGGCGGCGGGCGACCTGTACGCCAAGCCCATCACGACCTTCCGGAAGGTCACCTTCCCGCTGTCGATGCCGGGTGTGGTCTCCGGCACGCTGCTGACCTTCATCCCGGCGGCCGGTGACTACGTCAACGCCGATCTGCTCGGCTCCACGGACACCCGCATGGTCGGAAACGTCATCCAGACGCAGTTCCTGCGGATTCTCGACTATCCGACGGCCGCGGCGCTCTCCTTCATCCTCATGGCCGCGATCCTCGTCATGGTCACGGTCTACATTCGCAGGTCCGGGACGGAGGATCTGGTCTAAATGGCCTTCGTACGCTGGCTCAGGCGCAATCTCGTCATTCTCGCGGGACTGCTGACGCTCGGATATCTGCTGCTGCCGAACGTCATCGTCACGGTGTTCTCCTTCAACAAACCGAAGGGACGCTTCAACTACGAGTGGCAGCAGTTCTCCCTGGACGCCTGGAAGAACCCGTGCGGTGTCGCCGACATGTGCGGCTCGCTGTCGATCAGCCTCCAGATCGCGGTGTGGGCGACGCTCGGCGCCACCATCCTCGGCACGATGATCGCCTTCGCGCTGGTGCGCTACCGCTTCCGCGCCCGCGGCGCCGTGAACTCGCTGATCTTCCTGCCGATGGCGATGCCCGAGGTCGTCATGGCGGCCTCGCTGCTCACCCTCTTCCTCAACATGGGTGCGCAGCTCGGCTTCTGGACGATCCTCATCGCGCACATCATGTTCTGCCTCAGCTTCGTCGTCACCGCGGTCAAGGCGCGCGTGATGTCGATGGACCCGCGCCTGGAGCAGGCGGCCCAGGATCTCTACGCCGGGCCCGCGCAGACCTTCCTGCGCGTCACCCTGCCCATCGCGGCCCCCGGAATCGCCGCGGGCGCGCTGCTCGCCTTCGCGCTCTCCTTCGACGATTTCATCATCACCAATTTCAACGCGGGTTCGACCGTCACCTTCCCCATGTTCGTCTGGGGATCGGCCCAGCGTGGAACGCCCGTTCAGATCAATGTCATCGGTACGACGATGTTCATCGTCGCCGTACTGTTCGTCCTGGCCTCCATGGTCATCGGCAATCGCCGGAATCGCCAGAAGGCGTAAACCGCCCCGTGTCATTGCACTGGTAGGGAGTTGAAATCATGGCCCCGAGCGCCATGACCCGTTGGACCACGTCACTTTCCGAAGCACAGCCGGTCCCGTACTGGCTGGAAGACCCCGGCAAGCCCCACCTCGAGCCCGCCCTCACCGGCACCGAGACCTGCGACCTGCTGGTCGTAGGCGGCGGCTACAGCGGACTGTGGACCGCGCTCATCGCCAAGGAGCGCGACCCGCAGCGGGATGTGGTGCTGGTGGAGGGCCGCGAGGCGGGCTGGGCCGCCTCGGGCCGCAACGGCGGCTTCTGCGCTGCCTCCCTCACTCATGGACTCGCCAATGGTCTGGCCCGCTGGCCGGACGACATCCACAAACTGGAGGAGCTCGGCGCCCGCAACCTGGACGAGATCGAGAAGGCCGTCGCCCGCCACGATCTCGACTGCGACTTCGAGCGCACCGGCGAGATCGACGTGGCGACCGAGACGTACCAGGCGTGGGAACTGCGGGACTGGTACGACGAGATGCAGCGCAAGGGCCTGGCCGGGGGCACCGAGTTCCTGGACGCGGACGCGGTACGGGAGCAGGTCGACTCACCGACCTTCCTCGCCGGGCTGTACGACCGCAGGGGCGTGGCCATGGTCCATCCGGCCAAGCTCGCCTGGGGCCTCAAGCGCGCCTGCCTGCGGCTGGGCGTGCGGATCTACGAGCACACGCCCGCGCTCACCCTGCGGCCGTACGGTGCCGGCATGGCCGTACGCACCCCGTACGGACAGGTCCGCGCGCGCCGGGTCGCGCTCGGCACCAACATCTTCCCGAGCCTGGTGCGGCGCGTGCGCTCGTACACCATCCCGGTCTACGACTACGCGCTGATGACCGAGCCGCTCACCGACGAGCAGCTGGCGTCCATCGGCTGGAAGAACCGCCAGGGGCTCGGGGACTCGGCGAACCAGTTCCACTACTTCCGGCTCTCGGCCGACAACCGCATCCTGTGGGGCGGTTACGACGCCATCTACCCGTACGGCAAGCGGGTGCGCGCCGAGTACGACGACCGCCCGGAGACGTATGCCAAGCTCGCGGGGCACTTCTTCACCTGCTTCCCGCAGCTGGAGGGCGTCCGCTTCACCCACGCGTGGGGCGGCGCGATCGACACCTGCTCGCGCTTCTCGGCGTTCTTCGGGACGGCCCATCAGGGGAAGGTGGCGTACGCGGCCGGGTACACGGGGCTCGGTGTCGGTGCCACCCGCTTCGGCGCGGACGTGATGCTGGACCTGCTGGCGGGGGAGCGCACGGAACGGACCGAGCTGGCGATGGTCCGCAAGAAGCCGCTGCCCTTCCCGCCCGAGCCCTTCGCCTGGACGGGCATCGCGCTCACCAAGTGGTCGCTGGCCCGGGCCGACGCCCACGGCGGACGGCGCAACCTCTGGCTGAAGACGATGGACCGGCTGGGGCTGGGCTTCGACAGCTGACCCGTCTCCGGCGGGCGGCCGCGCCCGCCGGAGGTCTGGACCACTGGTTGATCACCCCCTAGGCCGCCGGGGACCGAGGACGGCCGCCTGGGTCGAGCAGCGGGCCGAGGACGAGCCGCAGCGCGCACAGCAGCACCGCGCACAGACACCAACTGCCCGCCACGTCAAGGGGCCAGTGGTAGCCGTGGCGGACCAGGCCGAAAGCGACGGCGAGGTTGAGGGCCGCGCAGAGGGCGAGAAGTCCGCGACGGGCGTACCCGGTGGTCAGCCACGGCCACAGCACCAGCGCCGCCGCGCCGTAGGCGATCGCCGCCGTGGCGGTGTGCCCCGAGGGATAGAAGCCCGTCGCCGGGCCCATGACGGGCGGGCCCGGCCGGGCGATCAGCTCCTTCAGTGGCACGATCAGCGCGGGCAGGGCCGCCGTCAGCGCGGCCGCGGCGAGGGGCGGCAGCCACCATCGGTACGCCCCCGCCCGCCGGGCCCGCCAGGCCGCCCAGCAGAGGGCCAGGACCAGGACGGGGACGGCGACCGCGATGTTGCCCAGGTCCGCGAGCAGCCCCGAGACCTGGTCCGGACGGACGACGTCCCGGTCGATCCGCTGGTCCGCCCGCGCGAGCGGCCCATGGGCGACGACCTGCCAGGTGATCAGGAGAAAGAGCAGCCCCGCGACGGCCAGGACGACGGCCGGCCACACCGGAACGGACGGCCGGCTGCGGGGCGGGCAAGGTGCGGGCCTGGGGTCCTGCGCTGGGGAGGGCGACACCGGGACAGCTTCGCAGGGACGGCTTGCGCTCGATGCACCTGGGGTTCTCGGCGTGGAAGCAGGTCGGCCGCCCTGGAACAGGGGGGAGGTTCCGAGGCGGCCGTCCGGATCGGGGTGCCGCCCGCCCCGGGGGGTGTGGGGCGTGCGGCCGTCCGATCGGTGATCCGGAACTGGAGGCTCCGGGTGTGTGCGCGAGGGCACGACCAGGTCGAAGCTGGGGAGGCCCCGGCCCGATGCCGTCCACAGTCCCCTGTGGACGGGTGTATCTCTCATCTGCTGAGAAACCTACGGCAGGGAAAACCGCTCCGACAGCCGGAATCGCGTCTTGCCATCCACCTCCCACACCTTCTTCACACGCTCTGACCGCCGCCGCCCCGACCCCGGAATCCTGACGGAGGAACGGGGTCGGGGCGGCGGGGGCGGATGAGGTGCTCGGCCGGTGTCCGGGACGCGGTCTCACCGCGCCCGGCGAGGCGTCCGGCAGGATCAGATGCGGGCGAACGCCTGCTCGATGATGTCGAGGCCCTCGTTCAGCAGGTCCTGGCCGATCACCAGCGGGGGCAGGAAGCGCAGCACGTTGCCGTAGGTGCCACAGGTCAGGACCAGCAGGCCCTCCTGGTGGCAGGCCTTGGCCAGCGCGGCGGTCGCCTCCGGGTTCGGCTCCTTGGTGGCGCGGTCCTTGACCAGCTCGATCGCGATCATCGCGCCACGGCCGCGGATGTCGCCGATCACGTCGAACTTCTCGGCCATCGCCGTCAGGCGGGCCTTCATGGTCTCCTCGATCTCCTTCGCCCGGGCGTTGAGATCGAACTCCTTCATCGTCTCGATCGCGCCGAGCGCACCCGCGCAGGCGACCGGGTTGCCGCCGTAGGTGCCGCCCAGGCCGCCCGCGTGCGCGGCGTCCATGATCTCCGCGCGGCCGGTCACGGCGGCCAGCGGCAGACCGCCGGCGATGCCCTTGGCGGTGGTGATCAGGTCCGGGACGATGCCCTCGTCCTCGCACGCGAACCACTGGCCGGTGCGGCAGAAACCGGACTGGATCTCGTCGGCGACGAAGACGATGCCGTTGTCGGTGGCGAACTGGCGCAGCGCGGGCAGGAAGCCCTTCGCCGGCTCGATGAAGCCGCCCTCGCCGAGCACCGGCTCGATGATGATCGCGGCCACGTTGTCGGCGCCGACCTGCTTGGTGATCTGGTCGATGGCCTGGGCGGCGGCCTCGGGGCCGCAGTTGTCCGGACCGGTCGGCCAGCGGTAGGCGTACGCCATCGGCATGCGGTAGACCTCGGGCGCGAACGGGCCGAAACCGTGCTTGTACGGCATGTTCTTGGCGGTGAGGGCCATCGTCAGGTTCGTCCGGCCGTGGTAGCCGTGGTCGAAGACCACGACCGCCTGGCGCTTGGTGTACGCACGGGCGATCTTGACGGCGTTCTCGACGGCCTCGGCGCCCGAGTTGAACAGCGCGGACTTCTTGGCGTGGTCACCCGGCGTGAGCTCGGCCAGCGCCTCGGCGACGGCCACGTAGCTCTCGTACGGCGTGACCATGAAACAGGTGTGGGTGAAGTCCGCGAGCTGGGCGGAGGCGCGGCGGACGACGGCCTCGGCGGAGGCGCCGACCGAGGTCACGGCGATACCGGAGCCGAAGTCGATCAGGCGGTTGCCGTCGACGTCCTCGATGATCCCGCCGCCGGCGCGCGCGGTGAAGACCGGCAGCACGGAGCCCACGCCCTGAGCGACCACGGCGGTACGGCGGGCCTGCAGCTCCTGCGACTTCGGGCCGGGGATGGCGGTGACGACGCGACGCTCCTGCGGAAGTGCGGTCATGGGGGCTCCCTGATGATCGTGCGAACCGAACCGGACGTGGTGGTGCACCGGTGTTCCGGTGAACGGGGGTTCCGGGCGGGGTGTTTTTCGGACGCTTGCCTTCTTTTCTCGCAGGCTAGAGGCGGTGGTGGGGGGTGGGCATGCTCCATGTGGGCGCCTTGCGCGCCGCTGCTTGTCCGCCGTGGACATAGCGGTGGACACGACGGAGCGGGACGCATCACCGCAGGCCCGGCGCCGTATGCGGTGAACTCCCCGTGGAGCGCGTTAGATTGACTCGCTGATGGTGGACGGTGCGGCTGGTCAGGGGGCAACGGCGATGGACAGCGACGGGACGCAGGACGCCCGGGACACACGGGCCACTCCCGTGCCGCGTCCGGCGGGGCCGCTGGAGCGCCCGGGAAGCCCACAGGTGCCGCCCAGGCCCACCGTGGCGCCGGGGATGCCTCCTCTGCCCGACGGTACCGCCTTCCTCGCCTGGGTGCGGGCCCCAAGGCCCCAGGCCGCCCCTGGTGTCTGGCGCTTCGGCCACCGGCCCCGCCCGGACCAGGAGCCCGAGCAGATCCCGGCCCGGCAGCTGCTGAGCGGCGCGCTGATCGCGTTCCTGGTCGGCTGGCTGCTGTGGTCGCTGCTGTCCAACGGCTACCTCGGCGACTGGTGGATCCTGCCCCTGTATCTGCTGACCCCGGACTCCTGGCGGCAGAGCGGCGACCACAGCGAGTTCTTCAACCTGCTTCTCTGGGACGGCTACGACCTTCTCATCGTGGTCGGGATCATGCTGGCGGTGGGCCGGCTGGGCCGCTGGGGCGAGGTCTGGCGCCGCTTCCTGGCGCCCCGCCTGAGGCGCGGCGAGCCCGAGCCGCCCCCGCCCGCCCCCGAGGACGACCCCGCGCAATGGAACCAGCTCCGCGCCGCGGGCGCCCACGACGCCGCCGACCGGCTCGCCGCCGAGGCGCGCGCCGGGCTCATGCGGGACGTCGACCACGCCCGGATCACCCGCGCCTGGCAGGGCGTCCTGCACGGCCGGCACGGTCTGGCCACTTTCACCGGCACGGTCCTCAAGGACGGCGCCGCCTCCTGTCTGCACCCGTCCGGGGAGCGCGACCTGCCCGCCCGGCTCGCCCGGCACGACCTGATGACCGGCCAGGTACGCCTCGGCACCACCGTCGACGACCCGCGCAACCCCTACGGCTACCGGGGCACCGGACTCGCCCTCGGCCCCGAACTGCTGGGCACCTCCCTGGTCGCCGTCGGGCCCGCCGGCTCCGGCAAGACCGGCTCGGTGGTGTGGCCGCTCGCCGAGTCGCTGTGCCTGCACGCCCTCGCCGGGCGGGCCGCCGTGGTCGTCGTCGGCGCGGCCGGGGCCGGACTCGGACCGGCGGACGCCTACGACGTCGTCGTCCGCATCGGCCATCCCGAATCGGTGTACGACCTGGACCTGTACGGCGGGACCACCGACCCGGACGAGGCGGCGGCCGTGCTGGCCGAGGCCCTCGTGGGGGACCTCGCCGAGCCGCAGCACGGCGGGGACAGCCGCCGCTCGGCCACCGTGCTCGCCCAGCTCCTCGGGCCGTATCTGGCCGTCCACGGCCGCTTCCCGTCGGTGCCCGAGCTGCGGCAGCTCCTCGACGGCACGCCCGGCCCGCTCGCGGCCCTGCGCAAGGCGCTGGGGGACACCGGGCAGGAGTCGCTGCTGCGAGAGCTGGACGCACGGGAGCGGCAGGCACGGAACCCCGGTGATGTGGGCGGTGTCCTCGCCGACCGGCTCGCCCTGCTCGACCGGCCCGCCTTCGCGTCCTTCTTCGACACCTCGGGACGGACCCGGCCCTTCTCGCTGCGCGCCCTGGACCACCCGGTGCGGGTCCGTATCGACCTGCCCGAGCGCGGTCACGCCGACGCCTCGCGGATCCTGGCGCGGCTGGTGCTCGCCCAGTTCACGGCCAGCGTCGCGGTGCGCGAGGACCGCTCGCTGTTCGCGTGCCTGATGCTCGACGACGCGACCGCAGTGGTGACCCCGGAGGCCGTCCGGGGCATCCAGCGGCTGCGGTCCGCGAACGCCGGGATCGTGCTCACCCTGCGCACCCTCGACGATGTGCCCCGGCCGCTGCGCGGACCGCTGCTCGGCGCCACCGGGTGCCGGATGGCGCTGTCCGGGCTCACCCCCTGGGACGGGCAGGACTTCGCCGAGGTGTGGGGCAAGGAGTGGATCGAGGCCAGGGACGTCACCGACCGGCAGATCATCGCGGAGACCCCCGCGGGCAAGGCCCTGCACATGCTGCGCCGTGTGATCACCGGGCGGGCGCCGACCGCGCGCGCCGTGACCGTCCGCCAGGTCGAGCGCGAGCGCTGGTCCGCGTCGGAACTGGCGCACGCGGTGCCCCCGGGGCACGCGGTGCTGTCCCTGACCACCGTGCAGGGCGAGCACGCTCCGCCGCTCCTGGTGAACCTGCGCGGCTGAGGTTCTTGCGCGGGGTGTCCGGAAATCCCGGGCAGGAGGACCGGTTATACGGGCACGGCCGGACCGTACGGTGAGGCAGAATCGACACAGGTCGTTCATACGAGGCGGCCAAAGCATCACCAGGCTCACACCGTCCGTGCCCCTCGCGGAATCCGTGCAGGACTCCGTCACGGATCCCGTGAGGACTCCCGTCCGTGCAGACCGAAGGCCCCATGCCCCTCACGCTCGCCTCGCTCGTCCACCACTCCGCGCTCAAGCTGACCGTGCGCGCGGGCGAGGACCGTCTCGACGTCCCCGTCCGCTGGGCCCACGTCAGCGAACTCGCCGACCCCGTGCCCTACATGGAGGGCGGGGAGCTGCTGCTGATCACGGCGCTGAAACTGGACGCCGACGACCCGGCGGCCATGCGGCGCTATGTGAAGCGGCTGGCGGGCGCGGGCGTCGTCGGCCTCGGGTTCGCCGTCGGCGTCAACTACGACGAGATCCCCGAGGCGCTCCTCGACGCGGCGCGGGAGGAGGGGCTGCCGCTCCTGGAGGTGCCCCGGCGCACCCCCTTCCTCGCTATCAGCAAGGCCGTCTCCGCCGCCATCGCCGCCGACCAGTACCGGGCCGTGACCGCGGGGTTCGCCGCCCAGCGGGAGCTGACCCGGCAGACCCTCAGCGACGGCCCCGAGGGGCTGCTCGCCGCGCTGGCCCAGCAGGTCGACGGCTGGGCCGCGCTCTACGACGCGTCCGGCGCCGTCGTCGCGGCGGCGCCCGAGTGGGCGGGGCGGCGCGCCGCCCGGCTGACCGCCGATGTGGAGCGGCTGCGGGAGCGGCCCGCGCCCGCGAGTTCCGTGGTCGGCGGGCCGAGCGGCGAGGACCGGGTCGAGCTGCACTCCCTGGGCACCGGACGCCGCCCCCGGGCCGCGCTCGCCGTGGGGACGGCCGCCGCCCTGGGCACCGCCGAGCGGTACGCGGTCCACTCCGCCATCGCCCTGCTGACCCTGACCACCGAGCGCTCCCGGTCCCTGCACGCCGCCGAGCAGCGCATCGGCACCGCCGTGCTGCGGATGCTGCTCGCCGGTGAGCCCGACCATGCGCGGGCGGTGGCCGGGGACCTGTACGGCACGCTGCTGGACGCGCCGTTCCGGCTGATCCTCGCCGAGTCGGCGTCCGCGTCCGCGGCCCGGGCGCACGCCGACGGCCACGCGCGCGTGGCGCCCGCGCCCCCGGCCGCGGCGTCGCTCGCCGCGGCCGGGACGGACGGCGATCCGCTGGACGGGCTCGTGGAGACCGTGGAGTCCGCCGCCGCGCGCTCCGGGGAGTCCGTCCTCGTCGTACCCGACGGGGAGCGGCTGGTCGTGCTCGCCGGGGACGGCGGCGCGGCCGTCGCCGCGTGCCAGAGTTACGCGCTGGCGGTGCAGGCGGCCCGGGCCGCGACCCGGGATCAGCCGGCCGCCGACGAGGACGAGCTGGTGGTGGGGGTGTCGGCGCCCGCCGGTCCGATCGCCGCGGCGGCCGCGTACAAGCAGGCCGAACAGGCCCTGTCGGTGGCCCGGCGGCGCGGCCGGTCGCTGGTCGAGCACGAGGAGCTGGCCGCCGGATCGGTGGTGCCGCTGCTCCAGGACGACGCGGTACGCGCCTTCGCGGACGGTCTGCTGCGCGCGCTGCGCGAGCATGACGCGACGGGCCGGGGAGATCTCGTGGCCTCGCTGCGGGCCTGGCTGTCCCGGCACGGCCAGTGGGACGCGGCGGCGGCCGACCTCGGCGTCCACCGCCACACCCTGCGGTACCGCATGCGACGCGTCGAGGAAATCCTCGGACGTTCGCTCGACGATCCGGACGTACGGATGGAACTGTGGCTGGCGCTGAAGGCGACGGCGTCGGCGGGGGAGTGACGACCGCCCGACCGTGGCTGTACAACCCGTACTGGATCGGCCCGGTACTGCTACTCCACGGACAAACGACCCTTCGCCGCTCCGGCCCTACCGTGGAGCACGAACGTGCAGCACAACCCATCTCCGAAGGGCCGGGACCCGACCATGACCTCCACCCACGCCTTCTGGCTCGCCGGTCGCCAGGCCACCGGTGAGACCGCCTTCGATGTCTCCTCCCCGTGGGACGGCCGGCTGGTCGCCAAGGTCAGCGTGCCGACCGAGGCCCACGTCGAGGAGGCCGTGGCCGCTGCGTACGCCGTGCGCGACGAGTTCGCCGCCACCCCGGCCCATGTGCGCGCTGCCGCCCTCGACCATGTCTCGAAGCGGCTGGCCGAGCGGTCCGAGGAGATCGCGCAGCTGATCTCCGCCGAGAACGGCAAGCCCATCAAGTGGGCCCGGGGCGAGGTCGGCCGTGCCGTCTCCGTCTTCCGTTTCGCGGCCGAGGAGGCCCGCCGCTTCAACGGCGGCGAGGCCCAGCGTCTGGACACTGACGCGGGCGGTCAGGGCCGCCTCGCGCTGACCCGCCGCTTCCCCAAGGGCGTCGTCCTCGGTATCGCGCCGTTCAACTTCCCGCTGAACCTGTGTGCCCACAAGGTCGCCCCCGCGATCGCCGTCGGCGCCCCGATCATCCTCAAGCCGGCCCCCGCCACCCCGCTGTCCGGCCTGATCATCGGCGACCTGCTGGCCGAGACCGAGCTGCCCGCCGGTTCCTGGTCGATCCTCCCGGTCACCAACGACCGGATGCCCGCCCTGGTCCAGGACGAGCGACTGCCGGTCATCTCCTTCACGGGCTCCGACAAGGTCGGCTACGCGATCATGGACTCGGTGCCGCGCAAGCACTGCACCCTGGAGCTGGGCGGCAACGGCGCGGCCGTCGTCCTCGGCGACTACGCGAGCGACGCGGACCTGGACTGGGCCGCCACCCGCATCGCCGCCTTCTCCAACTACCAGGGCGGCCAGTCCTGCATCTCCGTGCAGCGGGTGATCGCCGACGCCGCTGTCTACGACCGGCTGCTGCCGCGCATCGTCGCCGCCGTCGAGGCCCAGGTCACCGGCGACCCCTCCGACGATGCCACGGACGTCGGCCCGCTCGTCAGCGAGGACGCGGCCAAGCGCGTGGAGTCCTGGGTCGACGAGGCCGTGGGCGCGGGCGCGAAGCTCCTGACCGGCGGCAAGCGGGACGGGGCCTCGTACGCGCCGACCGTCCTGACCGAGGTGCCGGCCGAGGTGACCCTCTCCTGCGAGGAGGTCTTCGGCCCGGTCCTCACCGTGCAGAAGACGGACGGCGAGGCGGCGGCGTTCGCGGCCGTCAACGACTCCAAGTACGGCCTCCAGGCGGGCGTGTTCACGCACGACCTCCAGGTCGCCTTCCGCGCCCACCGGGCCCTTGAGGTCGGCGGTGTCGTCATCGGTGACGTGCCCTCCTACCGTGCCGACCAGATGCCGTACGGCGGCGTCAAGCAGTCCGGTGTCGGACGCGAGGGCGTGAAGTTCGCGATGGACGACTACACCTACGAGCGTGTGCTGGTCCTGACGGGTCTGGCTCTCTGAGCCACCCCGCACGCCGACGGCCGGAGCCCGCTGTGCGGGGGCTCCGGCCGTCGGCGTACATTCCTGCCTTCAGGCTCCGGGACTGACGCCGTTCCAACCTCGTTCGAGGAGGTCGAAGGCGCGGGCAACCCTTTCGCGGCCGTCGGCACGTCCGTGGGCGGTGCGGGGCGCTTCCAGGACGAAGTGGGCCAGCGCCGCACAGTGCGGATCCTCGGCGGGAGCTCCGGCCGCCTCGGCGATGGCGTGCGCGAGCGCGGTTTCGTGGCGCAGCCACATGCGCTGGGCGTAGTCACGCAAGGCCGGGGTGCTCTCCACGAGTTCGGCGAAGGCGGCGAAGTCCGCGTCGGTGTCCCCGGCGCCGACCCGGTGGCGCAGGGCGTGCTCGCGCAGGGCCGCGAGGACGGACTGGCCCTGGGGCCTGTCGCGCACGGCGGCCAGTAGCCGGGCTTCCTGGTCGGCGTCCTCGTCGAAGACGAGCGCCTCCTTCACGGGGAAGTGCTTGAACAGCGTGGTGGTGGACACATCTGCCGCGTCGGCGATGTCGCGGATACCGACCTGGTCGTAGCCGCGTTCAAGGAAGAGGCGCAGAGCAGCATCGGCCAGGGACTGCCGAGTGGCGGCCTTCTTGCGTTCGCGGCGCCCCATCGGCGCATCCTGCGCGGTCGTCTCGCTCATGCCTCGATCCTACCTCCTTTGGTTGGCCAACTTCAAAAGTTGTGTTGTTGCATTTTTGGATCGGGCGTGCTCTTCTGGAACGGCCGACCGCCTGGCACTGCCAGGCCGCGGCGTTCCCCTTTTCTCCTGCCAAACGGAGCACCACCATGAGCACGTCCACCATGCCCCGCATCGCGGTCATCGGTGCCGGTCCCGGCGGCCTGACCTGCGCCCGCATCCTCCAGCAGCACGGCATCACCGCCACCGTCCACGACCAGGACGCCTCCCGCAGCGCCCGCAACCAGGGCGGCACCCTCGACATGCACCCCGACTCCGGCCAGGACGCCCTGCGCGGAGCCGGACTACTGGAAGACTTCCTGGCACTGGCCCGCCCCGAGGGCCGGCAGATGCGCCTGGTCGGCCGCGACGCACGCGTCCTGTTCGACGCCGTCCCGCCCGAGGCCGACACCGAAGACGGCAACCCGGAGATCGACCGCGGCCAACTCCGCGAACTCCTGCTGGACTCCCTCGAACCCGGCACCGTGCGCTGGAGCCACAGGCTCACCCACGTCGAACCCGTCACCGACGGCGTCCACCGGCTGCACTTCGCCGACGGCACCACCAGCGAGGCCGACCTCGTCATCGGAGCCGACGGCGCCTGGTCGAAAGTCCGCCGCCTGCTCTCCGACGCAACGCCCGTCTACACCGGCGTCACCTTCGTCGAAACCGGTCTCGACCACGCCGACACCCGCCACCCCGAACTCGCCTCCCTCACCGGCGACGGCACCATGATGGCCCTCGACAACAACCAGGGCTTCATCGCCCAACGCAACAGCCACCAGCACATCCGCGTGTACATCGGCATGCGCACCGACGAGAACTGGCACCGGAAATCCGGCCTCGACCTCGCCGACACCGCCGCCGTACGCGCAGCACTGCTCAAGGAGTTCACCGGCTGGAGCCCCGACCTGCTCGGCTTCATCACCGACACCGACACCGGGTACGTCAACCGGCCGCTGTATGCCCTGCCCGTCCCCCACACCTGGCAGCACACCCCCGGCCTCACGCTGCTGGGCGACGCCGCCCACCTCATGTCGCCGTTCTCCGGCATGGGCGCCAATCTCGCCATGCTCGACGGTGCCGACCTCGCCCGCGCCCTCATCAACGGCACCGGCATCGACGACGCCGTCCGCGCCTACGAGAACCTTCTGCTGCCCCGCTCCAGGGAGGCAGCCGAAGGCGCCGCCGAGGGGATCGCCGGCGCCTTCGCGCCCGACAGCGCCACCCAGACCCTCGCCCACATGACCCAGAACCGCTGACAGCAAGGGCGGAACGGAGCATCCGCGTAGTTCCTACAGGCCGGTTTGCCGGGCCGTTCGGGGGACAGGCCGACCACCTCCGGTGCCGCGCCGCTCAGTCGGGCCAGCTCATGTGCGATCACAGGAGGGCGCTCACGCCGCGCTGGGACAACGGCGTGAGAGCGAACCCCTTTCGGACATGCTCGTGCTGAGCGGACCAGGAGAAGTCAGATGTTCACTGAAGCAGGCAGGATCCTGCGGCGCCGCTGGGCAACGGCGGCGGCAGCGGTGATGACAGGGGCGGCCGGCCTGGCCGCAGTGGCCCCGGCCGTGGCCGCCCAGCACACCGTGGTCGACTGCGACGCCACCCCCACCGCCCTGCAGCCCGCCATCACCGCCGCCTCGCCGGGAGACACCCTGCTGGTGCGAGGAACCTGCACCGGCCCCTTCACGATCGGCAAGGACCTGACCCTGGGGGGCCTCGGTCGCGCGGTGCTCGACGGCAACCAGGCAGGCTCCACCGTGACGGTAGGCAGCGGAGCCCAGGTCCACTTGGACGGTCTGACCATCACGCACGGCAGAGCCGCGCTCCTCGGCGGCGGCATCGACAACCAGGGCACGCTGACGGTGATCGGCTCCACGGTCAGAGACAACACGGCGCCGTCCGGTCCCGGCGGCGGCATCCACAACCAGGGCACGCTGACGGTGATCGGATCGACGGTGAGGGGCAACCATGCACTGGGTGCCGGCGGCGGCATCAACAACAACGGCTCGCTCACCGTGCGTGACTCCGGCGTGTCCGGCAACTCCGGAGACAACGGCGGCGGCATCTTCAACTACCTCGCCGGCCAAACGGGCACGGTGACCCGCTCCGCGGTGCACGACAACACCGCGAGAGTGAACGGCGGGGGCGGCATCGTCAACGCCCAGGGCCAGGTGACGGTCTCCGACTCCGCGGTGTACGGCAACACCGCCCCCTCGGGCGGCGGCATCTGGAACGGAGGAACGCTGACGGTGACCCGCTCCGCGGTGGTGCACAACACCGCGACGGGCGGCACCGGTCACGGCGGCGGCATCTACGAAGCCGGCGGCACCGTGACCCTGCACCGGTCGGCGGTCGGCGCCAACACACCGGACAACTGCGCGCCCGGCAGCATCCCGGGCTGCACCGGCTGAACACCTCGGATCGCGCCGGCCTGTGGGCGACATGCCCCCTTCGGGGCAATGGCGGGTCGTCGCGCCGCAGTCGCCGAGCATGTGCTCGTAGGTGTCCGCATGCCTCTTGGTGAAGCGTGGAAGGTGTCCCGGTGGTCGGAGTGCGCGTGGTGATCGTCGGCGGTGGTATCGGCGGTCTGGCCGCGGCGGTGGCGCTGCGGACCAAGGGCGTCCAGGCGGATGTGTACGAACAGGCTCACCGGCTCGGCGAGGTCGGAGCGGGATTCATGCTCGCGCCCAACAGTCTGCGGGTGCTTGAGCGGCTCGGTCTCTACGACAAGGTCGCCCAGGTCGGGGCGCCGTTCACCGGGCTCGAGATCTGCCAGGCGGACGGCGCCGAGGTGTCCTCGTTGTCGCTCGGCGGAGACGGCGAGTACACCATGTTCGGTATGTACCGCCCGGACATGGTGGACCTGCTGGTCTCGAGTCTTCCGGCCGAGGCGGTGCACCTCAGCCACCGGTGTGTGGCGTTCACGCAGGACGACGACCGTGCCGTGGTGAGGTTCGAGAACGGGGAGACCGCCGAGGGCGATGTCGTGGTCGGCGCCGACGGCATCCATTCGGTGCTCCAGCAGTACGTCGTGGAGCCTCACGACCCGGTGTTCTCCGGTTTTGCCGCCTACCGTGGCGTGATGCCCGCCGAGCGGGTGCCCCACTGGCCCGAGGGCGCGGTGCGGGACTGGAGCGACGGCACCAAGATGCTGCTGGTCTACCCCGTGCACAAGGGCGAGCTGATCAACTTCGTGGCGTTCACCGCGGCCGATGAGCAGATGCGTGAGTCCTGGTCGGCGCCGGGTGACCCACAGCAACTGGCCGCCGATTTCGGCGATGGCTGGGCTCCTCTGGCACGCGAGGTCGTCTCGCAGGTCGACGCGACCTTCCGGTGGGGTATCTACGACCGGGAACCACTGCGGCAATGGTCGAAAGGGCGGCTGGCGCTGCTCGGCGACGCGGCCCATCCGATGCTGCCGCACATGGGGCAGGGCGCCAACCAGGCCATTGAGGACGGCATGGGGCTGGCCACGCTGCTGGAGGGGGTGAGCAGCGCCGACGTGCCCCATGTCCTGGTCCGCTACCAGACACTGCGGCGCGATCGTGCGGCCCGGTTCCAGCAGGGCTCCCGGCTCAACGTGGCACTCAAGGCTGTGGGCAAAGCCCCGGTCTTCGGCATGCCGTGGATGTACGAGTACGACGTCGAGGCCGAGGCCCGCACTCTGCGCTGAGAACGGGCAGGCGGCACGTCATCTGATCGGCCCTCCACTCACACCCGGAAGCCCAAGCTCGTCGAACACGAGGCCCACGCGCACCGTTCCCGCCGCGGTCGACTTGACACCGAGGCGCATGGAGCAGACGTCCGCTGAGGCGAATTCCCCGGCGCATGGCTGCGCGAGGACTGGTGGGGTGCCCCGGATTGGGGTACCAACGATCGAGTAGCACCGGTCAGTAACGTACACCCGCAAGATCGCCGTACGGCCCCCTTGGCCGCCCTGCGGCATCTTGCCCGGTGTACGACCCATCAGCCACGATTCGCGGCGAGGTGAGCCTCATGTCCGCACCAACAGCCCCCACTCCCAAGCCCACCGTCACCGAGCGAGAGGCCCGTCAGGTCGCGGAGGCCGCGCGCGAGCAGCACTGGCGCAAGCCCAGCTTCGCCAAGGAACTCTTCCTCGGCCGTCTCCGGCTGGACCTGATCCACCCCCACCCGATGCCCGCCGAGGAGGACGTCCAGCGCGGCGAGGAGTTCCTCGCCAAGCTGCGCGACTTCTGCGAGACCCAGATAGACGCCGCCCGTATCGAGCGCGAGGCGCGGATCCCCGACGAGACGATCAACGGTCTCAAGGAACTGGGCGCCCTCGGCATGAAGATCGATACGAAGTACGGCGGTCTCGGCCTCACCCAGGTGTACTACAACAAGGCACTCGCCCTGGTGGGCACCGCGAGCCCCGCGATCGGCGCGCTGCTCTCCGCGCATCAGTCGATCGGAGTACCGCAGCCCCTGAAACTGTTCGGGACCCAGGAGCAAAAGGACACGTTCCTGCCACGCTGCGCCCGTACCGACATCTCGGCGTTCCTGCTCACCGAGCCGGACGTCGGCTCCGACCCGGCCCGTCTGGCCACCACGGCCGTGCCGGACGGGGACGACTACGTCCTCGACGGAGTCAAGCTGTGGACCACCAACGGCGTGGTCGCCGACCTGCTCGTCGTCATGGCGCGCGTACCCCGGTCCGAGGGCCACAAGGGCGGGATCACGGCGTTCGTTGTCGAGGCCGCCTCCGAGGGCATCACCGTCGAGAACCGCAACGCCTTCATGGGCCTGCGCGGCCTGGAGAACGGCGTCACCCGCTTCCACCGGGTCCGGGTCCCGGCCACCCACCGGATCGGCCCGGAGGGCGCGGGCCTGAAGATCGCGCTGACCACACTGAACACCGGCCGGCTGTCGCTGCCCGCGATGTGCGTCGGCGCGGGCAAGTGGTGTCTGAAGATCGCCCGGGAGTGGTCGGGAGCCCGCGAACAGTGGGGCAAGCCGGTCGCGCTGCACGAGGCGGTCGGCGCGAAGATCTCCTTCATCGCGGCGACCACCTTCGCCCTGGAGGCCGTGGTCGACCTGTCGTCGCAGATGGCCGACGAGAACCGCAACGACATCCGTATCGAGGCCGCCCTCGCCAAGCTCTTCGGCTCCGAGATGGCCTGTCTCATGGCCGACGAACTGGTCCAGATCCGCGGCGGCCGGGGCTTCGAGACCGCGGAGTCCCTCAAGGCCCGCGGCGAGCGCGCGGTCCCGGCCGAGCAGATGCTGCGCGACCTGCGCATCAACCGCATCTTCGAGGGTTCCACCGAGATCATGCACCTGCTGATCGCCCGGGAGGCCGTGGACGCCCATCTGTCCGTGGCCGGTGATCTGATCGACCCGGACAAGTCCCTGTCCGACAAGGCGAAGGCGGGCGCCAACGCCGGTGTCTTCTACGCCAAATGGCTGCCGAAGCTGCTCGCCGGACAGGGCCAGATCCCGGGCGCCTACGGCGAGTTCCACCAGGACGTCGACCTCTCCGGGCATCTGCGGTTCGTCGAACGCAGCGCCCGAAAGCTTGCCCGGTCCACGTTCTACGGCATGTCCCGCTGGCAGGGCCGCATGGAGACCAAGCAGGGCTTCCTGGGCCGGGTCGTGGACATCGGCGCCGAGCTGTTCGCGATGAGCGCGGTCTGTGTGCGCGCCGAGCATCTGCGCAGGAGCGGAGAGCACGGGCGCGAGGCGTACCAGCTCGCCGACGCCTTCTGCCGGCAGTCCCGGATCCGCGTCGACGAGCTGTTCGGCCGACTGTGGAGCAACACCGACGACCTCGACCGCAAGGTGGTCAAGGGCGTGCTGACCGGTACGTACGAGTGGCTGGAACAGGGGATCGTGGACCCGTCGGGCGAGGGCCCGTGGATCGCGGACGCCCATCCGGGTGAATCCTCCCGCCCGGATGCGCGCAGGAAGATCCCGAAGAGCTGATCCGCTCGCGTACGAGGGACGAAGGCCCGGCCGCTCCGGTGAGGCGGCCGGGCCTTCGCGCAGGCGGGGGTCAGCGCGTGCAGAATCCGAGGCCCCTGAGGGCGTCGTTGATCTGCCTGCCCTGGGCCTCGGTGGTCGTGACGTCCTGGTACGTGAAGCGCTGCGCCGCCGACCGGTCGAGGTCCCGGGCCCGGCCGTTGATGGCGCCGCACTGGTTGCGCGCGGCGTCGACGGCCTTGCCCTCGTACTTCACGACGCCCGGGTTGGCCGCCGCGAGGGCCCGGAGCAGTGCCGCGCGCTCGACGGGGGTCGGCTCGGGCGGGATGCCCGCCGTCCTCGCGGTGGCGCCGGGCGTCCTGTTCACCCGGGTCTTCCGGTGGCTGCCGTGGCCCTTGGTGCCTCCGTGGTGCTTCGGGCTGCTGCTGTGCCCCGAGCAGGCGGCGAGCGCCAGCACGGCTGTCGCCAGGACGGTCAGATGGCGGATGCGCATGGTGTTCCCCCGAAACGCGTGTGGTGTTGAGACACGCGTGTGTTCTTGTGAAACGCGTTGTGAAACGCTTCGTGAAACGCGTGTGGTCGTGAAAGACGCATGTGTCATGAGGGACGACGCGGACATCCGTGCCCGCGGTTCCCACCCTGCTGAGGGACACCCTGTCCTTCCGGTGACCCGGTGCGGCAACAATGGAGGGATGAGCGACAGTCCAGCCCCTCTTGCCGACCCCCATCTCGTCTTCGACCCCGTGGACGGAGTGCGGGACGTCGTGATCCTCGGCTCCACCGGCTCGATCGGCACCCAGGCCATCGACCTCGTGCTGCGCAACCCCGAACGGTTCAAGGTCACCGGGCTCTCCGCCAACGGCGGCCGGGTCGGACTGCTCGCCGAGCAGGCCCACCGGCTGCGTGTGCGCACGGTCGCGGTCGCCCGCGAGGATGTCGTACCGGCCCTGCGCGAGGCCCTGAGCGCCCAGTACGGCCCCGGGGAGCCGATCCCCGAGATCCTCTCCGGCCCCGAGGCGGCCACCCGGCTCGCCACCTCCGACTGCCACACCGTCCTCAACGGCATCACCGGTTCCATCGGCCTCGCGCCCACCCTCGCCGCCCTGGAGGCGGGCCGCACCCTCGCGCTCGCCAACAAGGAGTCGCTCATCGTCGGCGGCCCGCTGGTGAAGGCCCTGGCCAAGCCCGGACAGATCATCCCGGTCGACTCCGAGCACGCCGCGCTCTTCCAGGCCCTCGCCTCCGGCACCCGCGCGGACGTACGCAAGCTCGTCGTCACCGCCTCCGGCGGCCCGTTCCGCGGCCGCAGCCGGGCCGAGCTGGCCCATGTCACGCCGCAGGACGCGCTCGCCCACCCCACCTGGGCCATGGGCCCGGTGATCACGATCAACTCCGCGACCCTGGTGAACAAGGGCCTCGAAGTGATCGAGGCCCATCTGCTCTACGACATTCCCTTCGATCGCATTGAGGTGGTCGTCCATCCCCAGTCGTATGTCCACTCGATGGTGGAGTTCACGGATGGATCGACGCTGGCGCAGGCGACGCCCCCCGATATGCGGGGGCCGATCGCCATCGGCCTCGGCTGGCCCGAGCGGGTGCCCGACGCGGCCCCTGCCTTCGACTGGACCAGGGCCTCGACCTGGGAATTCTTCCCGCTGGACAACGAGGCGTTCCCCTCGGTCGGACTCGCCCGGCACGTGGGAGAGCTCGCGGGCACGGCCCCGGCGGTGTTCAATGCGGCCAATGAGGAGTGCGTCGACGCGTTCCTGAACGGCGCACTGCCGTATCTCGGGATCATGGAGACGGTGACACGGGTGGTGGAGGAGCACGGCACCCCCCGTACGGGAACTTCCCTCACCGTCGCGGACGTCCTCGAAGCAGAGACCTGGGCGCGTGCCCGGGCAAGAGAACTGACGGCGCGGACGGCAACTGCGGAGGCTCGTGCATGACGACCCTGATGATGATCCTCGGCATAGTCGTCTTCGTGCTCGGACTGCTGATCTCGATCGCCTGGCACGAGCTGGGGCATCTGTCGACGGCCAAGCTCTTCGGCATCCGGGTGCCCCAGTACATGGTCGGGTTCGGCCCGACCGTCTGGTCACGCAAGAAGGGCGAGACCGAGTACGGCATCAAGGCAGTCCCGCTCGGCGGCTACATCCGCATGATCGGCATGTTCCCGCCGGGCCCGGACGGCCGGATCGAGGCCCGTTCCACCTCGCCGTGGCGCGGGATGATCGAGGACGCCCGGGCGCAGTCCTTCGAGGAACTGCTGCCGGGCGACGAGGACCGCCTCTTCTACACGCGCAAGCCGTGGAAGCGGGTCATCGTCATGTTCGCGGGCCCCTTCATGAATCTGGTGCTCGCCGTGGCGGTATTCCTCGGCGTGATGATGACCTTCGGCGTCCAGACCCAGACCACCACGGTCTCCAAGGTCTCCGACTGCGTCATCCAGCAGAGCGAGAACCGCACGAAGTGCGAGAAGGGCGACGCGGCCACGCCCGCCCAGGCCGCCGGCCTCAAGCCCGGGGACAAGATCGTCCGCTTCGACGGCAAGGACGTGACGGACTGGTCCACCCTCCAGAACGACATCCGCGCCAACCCCGGCAAGGACGTCACGCTCACCGTCGAGCGCAAGGGGCAGCAGGTCGACCTGCACACCCACCTGATCAAGAACCAGGTCAGCAAGACGGACGGCAACGGCGGCTATGTCGAGGGCAAGTACGTCTACGCCGGCTTCCTCGGCTTCACACCGGCCACCGGCATCGTCCCCCAGTCCCTCGGCCAGTCCGCGCAGCGCATGGGCGACATGATGCAGAACGGCGTGGAGTCCCTGGTCTCCCTGCCCGGCAAGATCCCCGGCCTGTGGGACGCGGCCTTCGGCAACGCCCCGCGCCAGCCGGACTCCCCGATGGGCGTCGTCGGCGCGGCCCGTGTCGGCGGCGAGGTGTTCACCCTGGACATCCCGGCGTCCCAGCAGATCGCGATGATGCTGCTGCTCGTCGCGGGCTTCAACCTCTCCCTGTTCCTGTTCAACATGCTCCCGCTGCTCCCGCTGGACGGCGGACACATCGCGGGCGCCCTGTGGGAGTCGCTGCGCCGCGCCGTGGCCAGGGTGCTGCGCCGCCCCGACCCGGGCCCCTTCGATGTGGCGAAGCTGATGCCGGTGGCGTACGTGGTGGCCGGGATCTTTATTTGCTTCACCTTGCTCGTCCTGGTCGCCGACGTGGTTAACCCGGTGAAAATCTCCTAGCCACACGGCGTTGGCGGCGGCCGGGGAGACTCTCTTCCCGGCCGCCGCCCTTTGGGTGGGTTTAACGGGCGGTGATGTGCTGCCGTCCACGCGCGTGGCGTAATCTCGGGGCTTGGAGCCCGCCGATTCGGGACCGGACCTTGATCCACAATTTGGGGTTGCACAGCAGATGACTGCGATTTCACTCGGCATGCCGTCCGTTCCGACCAAGCTCGCCGAGCGCCGGAAGAGCCGGCAGATCCAGGTCGGATCTGTTGCGGTGGGCGGAGACGCGCCGGTGTCGGTGCAGTCGATGACGACGACGCGTACGTCGGACATCGGTGCCACGTTGCAGCAGATCGCGGAGCTGACGGCGTCCGGCTGCCAGAT